>CAKOHV010000006.1 GCA_934086145.1 uncultured Bacilli bacterium | reverse complement strand
ACATTATATTTATTAAATACCTCTTCAATTAAATATAAAGTATCTTTTTGACTTCTTGATATTCTATCTAGTTTAAATACAATTACACAATCTATCTTATGTTCTTTAACATCTCTTATGAGTTTTTGAATAGCTGGTCGTTCCAAGTCTTTACCACTATAACCACCATCTACATAATATTCATACTCGGTAAATTCTTTTGCTTTAGCATAGTTTAATAAAAATTCTTTCTGTGCATCAATCGAATAACCCTCTAATTGAATATCAGTTGAAACTCTAGCATATAATCCTGCTTTTATAACAATTACCTCCTTTTAACTATAAAAGCATTCATATACTATATTTGATTGCTCTTATAGTATAACATACATTCAGCAGTTATGTCCTTAATCAAAAAATAAGGGAAAGTTTTGGTAAACTCTCCCTTAAAATATAACTATTTTTGCTGTGAATATTTTTTAATTAGTTCATATATTAATGGTATTTTTATTACTATATCTTTTGGGTTTATGATTTTACCATTGGAATCATAATTTGTCACTTTACTAGCCACTAATATAGTCGCCCCTAATTAAGTTTATTTTTATTTCATATAAATTATTCAAGCATATTTTTTATCAAATTCACAAGTTTCTATAAACTCTTCTAAATCATCTATGTCAGAATCATAATTATTGAATACCCATTGATAAAAAACTCCATTTGTACTTGATAATTAAAGTTACCAAATATAACTGCAAGTTTCTCATAAGGTGTAAGAGCGAACAAGAATTCTTCACGAGAAGTATTTTTTTTCCAATTATCATAGGCATTAGTCATTATAAACTGCCATAAATTATCAGTAGTTTTTTCTTTTACTAATTCTTTGTTTATTTCTATAAATAATCCTCCTTAAAAACTTTTTTCTAATTTAGATATCATTGAGTGATATCCATAATATTTTTTTGTACTCATACTAGGGAACACTACTTTGAAATAGCGTATCCATAGCTTTATAAAACTTAATATTTTCATGTACTCACACTTTATTGATTTATATTATATTCCAATTCCTTAACAGCCATTTTTGGATAATTTGAATCTATGTCAAGTTTTTAGACACATTTTCGTGGACAAATCACAACGCAATATAATCACTGATTAAGCAAGAACCATATTTGAAACATAATTGTTGTATTTTTGACTTGGCGTTTGATAATTAAGTTTTGAATGAAGCCTAATATTGTTATACCATGACTCGATAAATTCAAATATAGCCATCTTTGCTTCATTAAATGTTTCATAATTATTTACATTGACTTCTTCTTTTTTTAATATGGCATTGAAGCTTTTCATACTTGCATTATCATAAGGGCAACCTTTTTTTACTATAAGAATGTTTAATGCCATTATCACTGAGAATTTTTTCAAATTTGTTTGATGTATATTGACTTCCACGATCAAAATGAAATATTGCATCTTTAGAAAGCGTTCTGTTTCTTTTTGCTTTGTTAAAAGCACCAATAACTAAATCTTCATTCATATTAAGACCATAACTCCAACCGATTATTTTTAAATCAAATAAATCCATTACAATAGCTAGATATGTCCAGCCTGTTTCTTTTGTATAAATATAAGTGATATCTCCAACACATTTTTGCCCAGGGTTATCTGCATTAAAATTTTGTCCTAATATGTTGGGATATTCTTTTGTATTATCTGTTTTAGAACTTCCATCATGATTATATTTCTTAACTGTTATACTCCTAAGTCCAAGTATTTTCATTCTTTTCGCAACTCTTTTTTGACTTACTTTAATACCATCATTATTTAATACTTTAGTTATTTTGGGTGAACCATACCTACATTTTGATTCTTGATAGATTTTTATGACTTTAATATCTAACTCACTATTGGCTTTTTGATACCTATTTTCTTCTCTATGATTAAAATGATAATAATAAACTGAATGATGAATATTTAATATTTTACATAAAGTTCTTACATCGTATTTACTTTTGTTTTCATCAATAAAGTTTATTTTGTCTTTTATTTCTGCAATTATTAGTGATGCTGTAAATTCACCAATACCAAAGATAGAATTAATACTTTCAAAGTATTTAGTTTTCCCTAAAAATATTATTTTATATTTAATTGTTTCTATTTCTTTTTGATAAGTATTAATTAATCTTGCAAGTTGTGACAGACTTGAAGTTAGTTCATCATCTTTCGAAACAAATGGATAAGAGTTGATTGCATATTCTTTTATTGTTGCAGGTTTCTTTTTCCAATGTCTAAAACCATTCTTTTTAAAGAAATTTTGCAATGTATCTATTCTAGCATTAGAAATAATATCAGCATGTGGATATTTTTCAATAAAACTTAGTGCCAAGTCACTATAAATAGTTTTCTTTTTAAATATTAACTCATATTCAGGAAAACACAAATAAACTAAATTTTTATACCTATTTTTCAAGTTCATCTAAAGCATGATATTGTCTAGATAGAGCATTCATATTTAAATAAATATTATCTGGTTTAATATATTTTCTAAAATCAGTAGTAAAGAATAATTCTGATAAAGATATACAATCTAATTTATCGCTTTTTGTTTTTCTTGAGTTACGTTTATACATTTTTGAGTATAATGCATTAATAACAAATACTTTGAAGTTGTTTTCTATGAAAAATCTTTCAACAGTTCTATGATAAATACCCGTAGGTTCCATTATTACAGAAACATTATCTAATTTTTGCTTTTTAATTCTATTAAGTAAATTAGTAAAATCATTAATACAATGATTAATTTCATATGGTTCAATTAGAACTTCACCACAAGAACTAATTAAAGATACCATACTTTTACCTTTAGCTACATCAATGGCTAGAACACTTTGCATAAGCATACTTCCTTTTATATACGATTGAACTCTAGTATCTCAATATTCCTCATCACGCTTGTTATATAAGATTAAAAATTAATCCTCACATTCTAAAACTAGGATAATAAAAAGAAAAGAGCTAGGCCGTCATAGAAATGGATACAAAGACCCTTGGTATAATTTGCCTAAACTCAATCGCAGATATTTATATTCATTTTTATAAAAATGAATATAAATATTATAATGTAAATATCAAAAGTTTCAACTTGGCAAAACTAATCAATTTACTACTCAGTATTATACGTGATATAATTAATATACAAGGAGTAAATCGCATTTCGTTTATTATTTAGGAGGAGTCTAATGAAGAAGAAAAAAATAGTAATAATCTCACTGTGTTCTATAATAGGTTTAATATTTTTAGATTTTATAATTGCTCTATCATTTAATAATAGTCCTATAATTAAAATTAGAGATTATTATGATGGGGGTGATACTGTTTACAAGGATAAAGGAATATTTACAAACACTTATAAATGCTCCGATGGTAAAACTAAAACTGTTTTAAAAACAACTAAATATGTTTGCCCTATGAATGAAATTAAAAAAGATATAAAAGAAGCAATAACAATTACATTCGATACTAAAGGTGGAAGCAAAGTAGATAGTATTACTATTGGCAAAGATACTGAACTTACACTTCCAAAAGAACCTACAAGAGATGGTTATATTTTCAAAGGTTGGGTTGATAAAAATGAAACTCCAATTTATAACAAAGTATTACTTGCAGAAAACACAATTCTTTATGCTGTTTGGGAAAAAGATGAAACTAGCAATACAATAACAATTACATTCGATACTAAAGGTGGAAGCAAAATAGATAGTATTACTATTGGCAAAGATACTGAACTTACATTTCCAAAAGAACCTACAAGAGATGGTTATGTTTTCAAAGGTTGGGTTGATAAAAATGAAACCCCAATTTATAACAAAGTATTACTTGCAGAAGATACTACCCTTTATGCTGTTTGGGAAAAAGTAGAAAATAAAAAAACTAGTCCTAAAACTGAAGAACCTAAAACAAACACTAACAAAAATAATAACAATAATAGTACTAATACTAATAAACCTAATCAAAATGCAAATAATAGTACTAATACTGATAAACCTAATCAAAATGCAAATAATAATACAAACATCAATAATAACGAAAATCCTATTTTGCCTGAAGAAAAACCACCTGTTGTAGAAAAGACTCAAGCAGAGAAAAATGATGAGTATAGAAAACAACTTCAAAATAAGTATTCAGTTAAAATAGCATATAAAAATGAGCTGGGAAATTATACTATAAATGGTTATGGTTTAGAAAAACTTAACGATGATGATAAGATAAATAATTGCCTTGGGGAGATAAACACAACTCTTAAAAACTATCCAAATGGTTTTTTTAAGGAAATGAAAGATTATGGAATGCCTTTAACTATTTACTTAGTAAATAGTATTAGTGATGATGTTTCAGGACTTACTGATGCAAAAGATAAAAGTGATATTAAAATAATGATTGCCCCAGCAAGTTTATTTGAAAACACTTTAAATCATGAAATAATGCATTATATAGATACTTATATAAAAGTTAAAGGCTATCCTATTGATATAAATACTACTATGAAAGATGTTAATCCAGTAGGTTTTACATATGGTGATACAAGTAATGAGTATGTTTATTATTTTACAAGTGTAGATAATGCCTACTTCTTATCAGCGTATGGAAAAACAAATTATTTAGAAGATAGAGCTGTTTTATTTTCTGATATGATGACTAGAACAATAAAAAAACCATTTTACGATGATGGTACTCCAATAAACAAAAAAGCAAAATTAATTAGTTCACAAATTAAAGAGCACTTTAACACATTATCCAATACAGGAAGATATTATTGGGATAGATTCTTATAATATAAGTTTAATAAATTAATTTAGTAAAGGAGGAAAATATGAAGAAAGATTTACTAGTAAAAATAATTATAGCAGTAGTTGTTCTTGCAGGATTAGGATACTTCGTATATACAAATTATGTTTCAAAAGAAAAATATTTAGTTTTTGAAGCAAGAATTAAAGAAGTAGCAGTAAATGATAATGTGTATACTATCCTAGTTGAAGAATATGATAATAAGAAAAAGGAATATACTATAGAGTATGAATTTGAAATAAATAAAGATACAAAGATAGTTTATAGCAATGAAAATTCTACTGTAGATAAATTAAAAGCAAATCAAAAAGTAACTATTACTTCAGATGATGTTGTGTTACCTAGTGAACCAGCTAAATTATCTAATGTTAAAAAAATAGTTATTTCAAAAGATTAATTAGTTTTAAAAGTTTTGCTAAAAAAAGCAAGACTTTTTTGTATTAAAAAAGAGATTGAATTTATCAACCTCTAAAAAATCATATTACCATAGATTGGTATCTTTACACAAAGTTTTTTACACTCTCCATCAAAGTCATATTTTTCAAAGTTAGTTCGTTTCATTAAAATAGTACCTTCTTTTAAATAATCACTATAATCAAAATCATTTTGTTTTCTTTTATTAAAACCTCTATAACAGTAGACTATTTTTAATATATTTCTACCATTACAATATGGGCAACATATTTCTGCCATAACCAATTTTTCTCCTATTGCAATACAATATTAGTATATGAACTGCTTTTGATTTTCTCCCCATACCTCTTATAGCGGCGTTGTAACCGGCGAATTTTTAGTAAGTAAAGAAGGATTAGGTTATTTAATTATATATGGAACCCAAGTCTTTAATTTAGACTTAGTTATAAGTGGTATTTTACTTTTAGTTATTATATCTTATATTCTTTATAAAATTGTTATTTATATAGAAAAAATGTTATTGAAAAAATAAAATAAAGAAGTTCAAAGATCTGAACTTCTTTATTTTATTTTTTCAAGACGAATTAATTTATTCTTTTTAATATTTTGTTCGTGATATTTATTATGACTAGGCTTTTTAGAAACAATTTTTTTCTGTTTTGGTTTGGCTTTTGGCTCTGGTACGACATTTCTAGTAACCTTTTTGATTGTATTAGGTTTTAAATTTAATTCGGTTTTCTTATTTTTTTCTTCGATTATAGGATTTACTTCCCTTACCTCTTTAGGGACTTCAGGCTTCTTTATTTCTTTTCTTTCGTGAACTTCACCAATATTTAAGTTTTTAATGTCCATTGCCTTAGGACGTTCCATCTTCTTAACGGCTGGTTTTGGTTTGTTGTATAAAGATGCTGATTTTAGTTCTATTTTATCAATATCTATCGTCTTTTCTTCTTTAGCTTTAGGACGATATTTTTTAGCAGATTCGATAGAAACAACTTTGATTCTTTCACCCTTTAAGTAATCGTCGTATTCAACAAAGTTATCCGCTTGCTCATTATTTTCTTTCGGCAAAACTCCTTTAGGAATATTATCATCATTTTCTAAGCTTTGAATAGCTTCATCAAGTTCAGCTATTTTTTCCGTATATTTTTTGATGATAGAAGATAGTTCATCAGTATCAAGAATTTCAATTGAAGAATTTTTAACCTTTGAGGTAACCTTTTCTTTTGGAGAAACTTCTTTCTTAGATTGTTTTACTTTCTTTACTGGGTTTGGTTCAAAAGGTTCAATGGATGGAGATGGTTGGATAAGTGGTTTAATATCATAATCATCTTTAACTTCTTCAGGTTCATCAATGGAAGTAGCAACATCACCCGTTGAAACAATATTTTCAGAATATGGTTCAAGGAAGCCGGTCGATTCAAATTCACTTCGTAAGTATTTGTCGCCCCTACTTTCCACTTTTTTTAGTTCGTTGCGTAAACGCTCTTTGCGTTCTTTTTCTTGTCTTTTCTTAACATAATCAGGTTCTTCTATGATTCCGGCAACTTCATCTACTTTACGACGTAAGCCGTATAATTCTATTAACTTATAAATATCTTTTAAAATATAAGCACCGATAGGAATTAAAAGAAGGAACAGCCACCCTTTTTTATTAGCTAGTAAAAATTGTAATTTACCAAGAGATGGGATAATAATGATTTCCTTACCAATAACATTATCAAAAGTAACATAGGTTGCATCGGGAGCACTATTGTTATCGCCTTGCGTTCGATAAGTATACTGCCCTTCACTATTTCCTTCAACTTCGATAACACGGTGCGTTATAGTCATTCCTTCTGAAGTAGGATTGGTAGATATATAAGTAATTATATCACCAACACTTATTTCATCTGGAGATTTTACCTTTTTATTTACAACAACATCGTATACTTTAATAACTGGATCCATACTTGGACTGACAATAGTATATAAAGAAATATTTGGTTTATAGTTTTCATCTTTAGAATGAATCTGAGCAGAGATTATATAATACAGCAGAAAGAAAGCAACTAGACACACTAAAACAACTAATATGTTTATTAGTGTTTTTATCACTTTATTTACCACATTTTTAAAATCTAGTGAAGTATGCCTCATTTTGTAGCCCTTCCTATTCTAATAATATTATAATTTATAATTGTGCAAATTACAATAATCATTCTAACAATGAACTTTTTGTATTATTTTGGATAACATTTATTTTACTATGATAAAAATTAGCAGTAGTTCCTTCCTCAATGTTACCAGTATAATTAGCTTTAATAATATAAGTAATGGTTTCTTGAGGAGCAATTTTAGCATCAGTTACTAAAGATGCGTCAGATAAGGGTAAAGACTTAGGAGATGATGTTTCACCATTTTTAGTAATAGAATATAAAAGATTTGTTGTATTAGCTAAGGAAGAACTAATGTTAGATATAACTATATCAAAATTCACATTCACATTACCATCATTAGTTATATTTATAACCATAGGATTTACTAGGTCATAGTTAGTTGTAATATTATCAATATTAAAGTTTGAATCCGTACTATACGAGATGCTTAAAGTTTGATAAAAGGTTTCAGTTTTAGACTCTTTGGCTGTTATAATACTCTTAGTATTTTTATAAGAACGATAGGAAAAAAAGACACAAAAAATGCTAGCTAAAAAGGTTAATAAAAATATCGAAAAAAAGGTTATGGTTCGTTTCTTTTGCTCTTTTTTTTCGGCCTTAATTAAAATATCATATTGTTTAGATAATTCGTCTTTAAAATTACTATTTTTATTTTTCATCTTCTCACTTCCCTTTTATTCTTTGACAATTACTTTATAAGTTCCAGCAAAAGATTTAGATAAGTTATATGATTGATCAATCTCCTTTTTAATAAAAGTAATAGTCAAATTACAAGTATTGGTAGCATTGGTTTTTAGCTCAGCTCCCTCAAGAATAAACGGAGAATCTGCTGTAGGCATTTGTTGATTAACAAGACTTTTTCCATCTGTACAAGTAAGAGAATAAACAAATTCCTCAGGATGAGTCTCAATAGCACCATTGGTTAAAATATGCCAGTTACTGCTGACATTTTCCCATTTTATTTCATATTTTATAGTATTAGAATTATTATTAGTTATTTCAAAGGTATAATTACGAGTATCACCTGGATTTAAATCTGACAAATTTACATTATTTGACCCATTATATATAACTGATGTGCTTTTATAAATATTATTAGTCGCAACAACCGAATCACCATTTATTTTCGTATGAATTTTTTCACTATAAAAGACAAAGGCGCAGGAAGTCGCAGCAAAAATAAAAGTTAACACTGAAAAAAAACTAATTACTAGCATCCACTTTTTCTCCATCCTAATCACCCTTTATATTATAAATAATATATCAAATTAGGGCTTTATTATCAAGGCTATTTAAATTTTTTTAATTTTATTAAAAGCTAAGATTATGTGATATAATGCTCTTGAGGTGTTTAAATGAAATTAAGTATTATTGTTCCTTGTTATAACGAAGAGGGAAATGTAAATGATCTTTACGAAAAGATAAATAATACTTTGCGTGATATAAAGTATGAAGTTATTTTCGTTGATGATGGTTCAAAAGATAAAACTTTAGATAAATTAAAAGAATTACATAAAAGAGATGTCTTACATGTAAAAATAATTTCTTTTTCAAGAAATTATAAAAAAGAAGCAGCAATGTATGCAGGATTAGTTAATGCAACAGGTAAATATACATGTATTGTTGACGGAGATTTACAGCATAATCCAAAATACTTACTTGATATGCTTCATTTTCTTGAAGAAAACGAAGATTATGATGAAGTTGCTATGGTTATGCATGAACGAAAAAATGAATCTAGTTTCATGAAATTTTGTAAAAATAAATTTTATAAAATAATTGATAAACTAAGTGATGTTCATTTTGAAAATGGAGCTTCTGATTTCCGAATGTTTAACGAGAAAGTTAAAAATGCCGTTATTTCCTTAGCTGAAAAAAATCGTTTTTCCAAAGGGATTTTTGCTTGGGTTGGCTTTAATATAAAATATCTAGAATACGATGTTGAACCTAGAAAAAGTGGGAAGTCTAACTTCAATTTTAAAAATAGTTTAAATTATGCATTAGATGGTATTTTGGCTTTTTCAACAAAACCTATGCAAATAGCCTTTAAATTGGGAATTTTCTTCATGATGGCTTTCTTTGTATACTTAATAGTATTATTGATTCAATTATTAGCTATAAGGATAGCTTGGAACCCTACTTACGTTGTTATTCTCCTAATTTTACTAATTGCTGGATTACAATTTATAGTTCTAGGTATTATAAGTGAATACTTAGCTAAGGCCTACTTAGAAATTAAAAATCGTCCTATCTACATAGCTAAAGAAAAAATAGGATTTGATAAAAAAAGTATTTTATAATACTAAAAGAAGAATATTTAGCAATGCTATTAACTTAAGAAGATAGAAATTTAAAAGTCTATCTTTTTTTGTTGATATCTTCACTATTATCAACAGTTTCTTCGACGTACTCAAATAGTTCAGAACTGCTTTTCATTATATTCTTACTTTTTAAACTATTATAGATAGCTTGGCCACCTATTAGAGTCGTAAAACCCGTAGCTAGGCAATAAGAGAAATTTAAATCTGTAAAGATTAAACTAATGGTAACACCTAAGAAAAATTTAATAAACATACTAATTATTGTAATAGTTTTTTTATAATAAAATAAACCACTTTCTTTAAGTAATTGAATAGCAACAGTGGAAACTAAGCCACACAAAGTACCTAACCAAATTATATCCATAAATAAATCTATTTTAAAATTCATAGTATCACCTATAAAATATTATGTTTAAGCATAAAAAAAAGAAGTTATTTCTTCTTTAATTTATTAAACTTGGCTAAAATAAGTTGTCTTCTTGCCTTCTCTGTTGATAAATCCTTATTATAATTTCCATTGTTTTCAATTAAAATGCTTCCTTCATGGATGTTAGAAGGTAATTTAGTAATATCTACTTCAATAATTTCCTTTGTTGCAAGATTCTCTAAAATAGCCAAATTATTTTCAAAACGATCTATTGCGTATTTCATAAACTCACTATCCATTCGTATCAGTTGCAAAATTAGTTATCTTTAAAGTAGTTCCATCACTTGTTACTAAAATAGTTCCTAATTCACTAGTTTTATAAATTGGAATACCATGATCATTTAATCTTTTAATAGTTGAAGGAGCTGGATGATTATAACTGTTATTAGCTCCAACAGATATTATGGCATAACTTGGTGAAACTTTTGATAAAAATTCTTCACTTGTACTATAACTCGAGCCATGATGACCTATTTTTAAAACATCAGCTTTAAGATTTTGATTTAACATTTTCTTTTCAGAGACCGAAGTAGCATCACCAGTAAGTAAAAAACTATTTTGACCATAAACTAACTTTAAGACAATAGAAGAATTGTTTAAATCTTTGGTATTAGAGTCAGTATATATAACAGTGAACTTAGCATTACCTGATTTAAAAGTATCACCAATCTTAGGAATGGTTATTTCTTTATTCTTATTGGACACAGCATCTAAGACATCTTCAAAAGTTTTGGTTGTCGTGTATGCATCAGGAAGCATAATCTCATCGACATCGAAATTATTAATAATATCGTCTAAACCACCAATGTGATCTTCATGAGGATGAGTTCCAATAATATAATCAAAATGACTTATATTTAAAGATTTTAGATATTTTACTAACTTTGGGCCATCTTCATTATTACCAGCATCAATTAAAACATTATGATTATCATTAGTAATCAAAATGCTATCAGCTTGACCAACATCAAGGAAATAAACATTTAAGTTATCTTTAATAACCGTTTGTTCTTCTTGTAATGAATTAGCTGGTTGATTGTAATTACTATACAAATAAACGATTATAGAAAAGATGGCGATAAGTAAATAAAATTTGTTAAATTTGTTTTTTTGACGCCTAGCCATAAGTACCACTCCATTTTGTCTTATTAATTATAACATGATTATTAGAAATTTGCTTAATAAGTCATTTAGTTGTCACTTTCAAAGAATATAATTGAAAAAGAAAGGAAGAAATTTATGGAAATATTAAAAGTTAAGAATTTAACCAAAATTTATGGAAAAGGAGATACAAGAGTTGTGGCACTTGATGATGTTTCTTTTTCAGTTAATCAAGGTGAATTTGTCGCAATAGTTGGGGCTAGTGGTAGTGGTAAATCAACTTTGTTACATCTAATTGGTGGCGTTGATAGACCAACACGTGGGAAAGTATTTATTAATGGTGAAGATATTTATCAAATGGATGATGATACTTTAGCTATTTTTCGCCGTCGACAAATTGGCCTAATTTATCAGTTTTATAACTTAATTCCAATTTTAAATGTTGAAGAAAATATTGTATTACCTTTGGAATTAGACAACAGAGAAGTTGATAAAGATGAACTTAATAATCTAATGAAAACATTGGGCTTAGAAAAAAGAAGAACACATTTACCAAACGAGTTATCAGGAGGACAACAACAAAGAACTTCAATAGGAAGAGCAATGATTACCCATCCAGCAATTATTTTAGCAGATGAACCAACCGGTAACTTAGATTCTAAAGCCAGTGACGAAATTATCGAATTATTAAAAATATCTAATAAAAAATTTAAACAAACAATTGTTATGATAACACATAATTTAGAAATTGCTGCCTTGGCAGATAGAATAATAAAAATTGAAGACGGCCATATTGTTGAGGAGGATTAAAAATGAACTTGCTTAACAAATTAACGATCAAGAATTTAAAATTAAATAAAAAAAGGACAATTGTTACTATCATTGGTGTTATATTATCAGTTGCCTTAATTACAGCTGTAGCTACCCTCTTCTTTAGTGCCAATGCCTCTTTAATAAAATATGAAATAAGTAAAAAAGGTAATTTCCACTATGTATTTAGAAATGTAGAAGAAAAAAATATAAAATATTTTAAGGAAAACCGAGATGTTGAAAATTATTATGTAACACAAGAAGTTGGATACGCTTCATTAGAAGATTGTCAAAATGAAAATAAACCTTATGCTTTTATAGAAGCCTTTGACAAAAAAAGTTTTGATAATCTGGGAATAAATTTAGTTGAAGGAAGAATACCTGAAAGTAACAAAGAAATAGTTATTCCAACGCACTTAAAAACTAATGGACGAATTAGCTATAAAGTTGGAGACAAAATTACGTTGAAAGTTGGAAAAAGAACTAGTGATGGCTATGAATTAGGGCAAAACAATCCATATTCAGAAGAAAATGAGGAAAAATTAGAAGAGACTAAAGAAATAACTTATGAAATTGTTGGAATAATTGAAAGACCTAATACAACAATAGAGCCATATACGGCACCTGGTTATACTTTTATAACATATTTAGATGACTATGATAAAAATAAAGACTTGGATATCTATGTTAGATATTATAAGAAGATTTTAAAAGAGGATTTTAAAGTAACTGCTGATATATTGGATGTTGATGAGACTTTATTAAAAAATTATATTACCGGAGAGAATCCCCTTACTGATGATGAAAGTATGGAAATTTCAAAGCAATTAGATAATTCTATTTGTAGTAATTTTGATATAAATTCGTACCTAGTCGAATTAGAAAAAGGAAGTTTTCAAGAATCAACAATGCGTAGTTTAGGAGTAGTTGTACTAATAGTTGTATCTATAATTATTTTTACTTCAGTATTTTGTATAAAAAATAGTTTTAGTATTTCAATAACAGAAAAAATAAAACAATACGGAATGTTGGCTAGTGTTGGAGCAACAAGTAAACAAATTAAACATAATGTTTATTATGAAGCTTTTATACTAGGTTTAATAGGAATTCCACTAGGTATTTTACTTGGTGTTATTGCGTCATACTTATTAATTATTATTAGTAATATTTTTCTAGTTGGATTTATGTCAGTTGGATTTAAATTAGTATTTGCATTTAACATTTACCCAGTCTTTATAGCAATTTTAATTGGCTTTATTACATTGTATTTATCAGCTTGGGGAAGTGCTCATAAGGCTTCTAAAGTTAGTCCTATAGAATCAATAACCAATAGTGGTGACATTAAAATAAATGCCAAGAAAATAAAAAGTCCTAAATACATAAAAAAAATATTTGGTATTGGTGGAGACATATCATATAAAAATCTAAAGAGAAATAAAAAGAAATATCGTACAACTGTCATTTCAATTATCGTATGTGTAGCTGTCTTTATTGCTTTAGCTTCCTTTATAAAATTAGCTTTTTCATCAGTAAAAAACATGTATGGGGAAAATGAATATAATGTAAGTGTTACTTATGATTTAAAAGATAAAGATGTAAGTAAAGCTATGCATAATGTAACATCTTTTGATGGTATTAATAATTATGCAATAGTATCATATGGATATTTAAGTATTAAAAATAAAGATGCAAAATTTACAGATGAATACAAAAGTTTATTTGCTGATGACTATTTTGATAGTGATACTTATGAATCTGTTGATGAAAATGGTAATAAAATAACTTTAGATAATGAAACAACTATTTTGGTTTATCGTGTAGGAGATAAATCTTATAAAGATTATTTAAAAAAATTAAATATAAATTATGATGATGCTAAAGATAAAGGAATATTAATTAACAACTCTATTACTTGGGTTAATGATCCAAATGGTGACGGGGTAATAAAAAAATCAATTAATATATTTAAAAATAAAAAAGATGATAAATTAATGTTATACAGCAATGATAAAAAGTATGAACTTACTTTGGTATCAGTTACAACAGAAAGACCTTTCGGTTTACAATATTACTTTTCAAGTACCCCTATCATTGTAGTTAGTGATGAATATTTTAATAAAACATTGTCTGATGGAAATATAACAGATACTGAAATGATCTATTTAGATGCTGAAAATGCTGATAATATTCAAGATGAAATAGAACAATATATTGGAAAAAACTATGAATATAATTTATATAATTTAAATGAAGAAGTAAAACAAATGAATTCATTCTTTACTTTAGTTGCTATTTTCTTATATGGATTTATTATTGTTATTGCCTTAATTGGAATTACGAATATATTTAATACAATAACAACTAGTATGGAATTAAGAAGTAAAGAATTTGCTATTCTTAGAAGTGTTGGGATGACAAAGAAAGAATTTAATAGAATGATTCGTTTAGAAAGTTTATTTTACGGAGTAAAATCATTAATTATTGGTATACCAATAGGTTTAGGATTATCATTATTGATATATAAAGGACTTAATGACTCATCTGGTATAACCTACTCTTTACCAATTGGAGCAATACTAATTTCTATTTGTGCAGTATTTATTTTAATATTCTTAATAATGAAATTTACAATTAATAAAATAAATAAGCAAAATGTTATTGAAACAATTCGTAATGAAAACATCTAACAATTCCTTAGATGTTTTTTTTAATAATATTGTATAATACTGGGGAGGTGGAATATGAAAATACTTTTAGTAGAAGATAATACCGATATTTTAAATAATTTGCAATGTCTTTTAGAAAAAGAAGGATATATAGTTGTATGTGCTAAGACCTATAAAGAAGCAAGAAAAATTATTTATGAAAGTAATTTTGATTTATTTATATTAGATATCATGCTAAATGATGGAAATGGGTATGATTTATACTGTAAATTTATTAAAGAACTTGATAAACCAACAATTTTTTTGACAGCTAAAGATGACGAGGAATCAATAGTCTCTTGCCTTGAAAACGGAGCTGAAGATTATATCACTAAACCTTTTTTGTCTAGAGAGTTAATTCTTAGAATCAAAAAGATTGTGAGAAGATATGCTAATAATAATCAAATAAAAATTAAAGATGTAATTATTGATGTAGATAAAATGACAATATATAAAAATGATACAGAAATAAAGTTAACTAGTTTAGAATTGAAAATATTTATGTTACTTATTAATAATTTAAATAAAGTTGTGACGAGAGAAATGATTATTGAATACATATGGGATTGCACAGGAAATGAAGTTAATGATAATACAGTGACTGTTTATTTAAAAAGAATAAGAGAAAAGATAGGAGATAACATAATCATTACCTTAAAAGGAATTGGTTATCGCATTGATAGTGATGAAAAATAAAAACTTTAAAAATTTAATTATATATTTTAGCGTTTTAACTTTATTTTTAATAGGAATTTTAATTACAATTAACTTTTCATTTTTAAAAAAGACACAGTATACTAATAATTTATTAATTGCCAACATCATTAATGAAGTACAAAAAAAATACCCTAATTTAGAGGAAGAAGACATTGTAAAAATATTAAATAGTAATAAGTTAGAGAATAGTCAATTATTAAAAAGATATGGCATAGATATAAAAGAAAATAACATCAGTTTAAAAGAAGAAAAAATTATTAAAGAAATTATTATAGTAAATAGTATTGTCTTAATAATATATATTATTTTGATATTATATGTATTTATTATTTATAAAAAGAATGAAAATAATAAAATAAAAGAAATTACTAGTTATTTAAAAGAAATTAACAATAATAACTACAAACTTGATATTTTAAAAAATAATGAAGATGAACTTTCTATTTTGAAAAATGAAATATATAAAACTGCAGTCAAGTTAAATGAACAAACTATCAATTTAACAAATGAAAAGGCTTCTTTAAAGAATTCATTATCTGATATTTCGCATCAAATTAAAACACCATTAACTTCAATGACACTAATGATTGAAAATTTATTAAAAGACAATAGTATTGATAACGAAAATGAAAAAAAGATGTTAACAAATATCCATAAAAAAGTAATTCATATTAATTTTTTGATTCAATCTCTACTAAAGCTTTCAAAATTTGATGCAGACACAATAACATTTGTTGATAACAAAGTGTTTATCAACAGTATGTTGGAAGAAGTTAAAGATAATTTGGCTATTTTATGTGATTTAAAAAATATAAATATAATTATTAAAGGGAATAAAAACGAAAAATTATTTTGTGATTATAACTGGCAAGTAGAAGCTTTGACAAACATTGTAAAAAATTGTGTCGAACACTCCTCAGAAAATTCCATAATTGAGATAAGCTATAATACAAATGATTTATTTACTAAAATAATTATAAAAGATTATGGAGTCGGCATTGACAAAGAAGATTTAAAACATATTTTTGAAAGATTTTACAAAGGAAAAAATTCATCAGAAAATAGTATTGGAATAGGATTAGCACTGGCTAAAAAAATTATTGAAAAAGATAATGGCTATATAATTGTTGATTCAATTTTAAAAAAAGGCTCAACATTTACAATAAAATATTTTAAATAAACTGGCTTTAGTTTAGAGTAAAGAGTACAATTTACAAAAAAACGTGTGTTTTTCGATTTTATTGAAATGGAATAATTGACAAAGCAAAGGGTTTAGTGTAAAATGAGATGTATGTGAAGGTGTGAATATTTTCGCATACAAATGGGGCTTTAGCCAAGTGGTAAGGCAAAGGACTGCAACTCCTTGAGCACCGGTTCAAATCCGGTAGGCCCCTCCATTAAAAATTTTGTTCAAGTTGTTTAATTGAACTTGATATATGAATCAATCGAAAGATTGATTTTTTTTGTTTTACCAAAAAACATTTAAAGCAAAGATAGCGTTTATGATTAATCTTATCGAACAAGAAATACTTATTGATGAATAACAAAAAAATTAGTGTTTATTGTGATTTTTGCAATTCTACATAAAGGTTAGCAATGGTAGCTTTTAAAATTATCAACATCTCTGATTTAATTCGCTTAGAACCACCAAAAAGCATTATAAATAATACTACTTTTCTAGCATTTAATAACTTTGCCTAAAGGAAGTACAGCTTTAACAAAAAAATTTTTAGGTTTAATAAATGTCAAAAATGTTATAGAGTAAAATATGTTATTAATTTCAATTTACTTTATTAAATACTTTGTGACAATCATAATTGTATTATTTATTAAAATTTAATTCTATATATTGTTAATAAAGTGAAAAATGGTAATCGATTTAATAAATGGGTGTGGTTATGTGAATAAAAATAATTCAACTGTTATATTAAGTGAAGAAGAATTAAAAAAGCACCAGGAATTACTTATTGAAATGAATAAACTTGATAACAAAATAAGGAAAGCAAGAAAAAAGAAAATAATAATTATTACATCGCTTATTTTAATAATAATTACCATGATCAAAATATTTTTTGGTACGATTCAATTATATAATATTTTTGGTGCTTCACCATCTACAGCTAGATATTATTATGTAACAGTAAATAATAAACAAATTGCCGTTTCATATATTTCAACAAAAAAATGCCAATCATACCATTTTTAGTTAATCTAAATAGTGTATATATGGGCAATAGTTATATTAAAGATGATGATACAGGTTGCTTTTTTTATAATGATGGTTCTAATAAATATATAATAGACATTGACTCATATAGTTGCTATTACGGGAAACTTCAAATGGAATGTACGAATAATGAGCAAAATATGAAACAAAATACTGATACTAAATATACCCATTTAGCAATTACAAGAATTACGAATCCTTATAAAAAAATATATACTGGCAAATATATTGATGATGTAACTTCATATATAAGAGAAAAAGGTGAATACCATATTGAAATAACTGCAAAACATGGATTGACAGAGACAAAAGTATCCTTTTATATAGTAAAGAGATAAAAAATTAGAGTTTTAATAAAGTAACATAGTTTTAGCAATTATTTATTTATATTAAAGAAATTTATTGTTAGCAATAAAAGAGCTTTTATTATTGTGAGTAAGTTGGAGATATCTACGACATTGGCTCAAAATTAGTATTCAAAAGAGACTTTGATTGAAGTCTCTTTTTGTATAATAACATTGCGATGCTAAGCATATAAAGAATAATATGTTATATAAAAAAGTGCCTTATTTTAAAAGAAAATCTTTATGGTAGTTAATTAAAGATTACTATTGAAAAAAATTACATACTCTACTCTATTTACAAATATAATATATCAAGATGTTTAAAATAGTAGCAATAGAGCTTACTATAAGCGCTAATATTTCAAGATTAGCATATCCACCTGTTAAAGATTCTGAATTAGTGTTTGACTTTCTAGTTAAAATCTTACTTAGTGGTTTGTCTAAGTTCTTTTGTTGAGCTTTTTGTTGTTTGATAATCATGTTTTTTTCTTTTAATTTGTTAGCAGTTTGAAGTTCCGATTGACTTCTTGAATCAAAGTTCTCTTTTGTTTTAAAAGATGATACACTATTTATTCTTTTAGATTGAATGGTCTCTGAGCCTTGGGTTATGCTTGGCGATTGTTCAACAATGTTACTTGATTCATTAAACCCACTAGCCTCATCCTTTTTTCGACCAATATTTAGAAATTCTGATTCTTGTTTTCGTCCTAAATTAGGATACTTTTGATACGGATCTGTTATAGCATTTTGCAAATCCATTGCATCATGATTAACTTTACCATTTGCTTCAATCTTAAAACCATCAATTATTTTTTTCGTCCCAAGAGAATCAGTAAACAAATAACTGTATTCACTTTTCAAATCATCACTATCTATGACTCGTAAAACGTCTTCTCTATAATCCTCGTTTTTATCTTTATTATGGATTACCATAGCCATAGTAAAATCGAGCATATATTGTTTATTACCAAGTTCAACGATATTCCATCTATGTCCTACATAATGAGGATTCTCTGGTGTTCCCATATTAATATGCCCATAAACATAAGAGCATTTTATTCCTAATTTATTTAAAACTTTATTTGCAACTGAACTGATACTGCCACATACAGCAAATCTTTGACCATGTTCATTTTCTTTAAAGAAGCCTTCATCTAAAAAAGCACTTTTATAAGGATTCGAATCTATTCTTGTTATTCCTTGTTTTAATAAATTGTCTTGATACGATAAAGCTGCAAAGGCATAATCAATGTGCTCCTTAACATAACGATCAAAATATAATATTTGTTGAATTTTGATTTCCTCATCAGTCCCACGAAAATTTTGACTTCTGATTTCTTCTACTAATTCATCTATTTTTTCTTCAACATTAATCTTATCATTTACAACAATATCAGAGTTATTTTTTTTAGAATCTAGATTATCCATAATATCATCTCCATATTAAACTATTTTATATTTATATTATATCATTGTATTGAATCGTTTTATCGAAAAAGATACCCAAACAAAAAAAGTGAATAAAATCACTTTTTAATTATCTATTTTAATTACAATTTCTTGATTTCTAACATCTATTATTAAAGAACGATTCTGGCTATTCTTAACTAGTGAAGTTACTTCCAAAACTTTTTTACCTTTTAAACTAGATGGTGTAACATCTTTTAAAGAAGCTGTTAAGTCTTGACTGACGTTACCATTAACATAAGTATATTTTATTTTGGTAAAGTCTTCATAGAAATTACGACGACTATTTTTATAATATGAAGAATCTTCGTCATAAGTTATTTCATCATCAACTACTGCTAAAACACTACCTTGACTAGGTGAAATAGTATTAGTTGTTTCAACACAATCGTCTGTACCATAACAATGTTGATATTTATATGTATAACTATTTACAAAATCAATACTATTTAATTTATATTGAGTATTTTTTAATAAGGTTTTCTCTAAAGTTAATTTTTTACCTAAAGTACTTTCTCCAAGAACTTTCTTTTCAATAATATTTTGAGGCTTGACAGTAATTATTTTGTATTTAGGAATTAATTTACCCGTATCATAAGTTAAACTACTTAAAATACGCATTTCATAACTCTTTTTAATTTGCTTTTGGCTTAGCTCATATACTAGAACATAATTATCTGAAGTTTCACTTTGAATACCACGTCCTTCGTAACTTTTACCAATATCAATAAAGCGAGAACTACGATCATAACTAGGATATATTATGTCATTTCCAATATAAATACGAAAATTACTTTTATCAATACTGGCAGTACTTAAGCTTTTATTTAAAATACCAATTTCAATCGCTAAGAAATATGTATCATCAGCAATCTTTTGACCACTGTAATCAACATCAGTTATATAACTATCTTTTAAAGATAATGTAAAGGTATCTAAGGCAAACGCTTGATTAATACTATATTTTTTATTGTACACGCCAAAATGCATATAAATTGAAGAAGAAATCATAATTAATAAAACAACGCCAAGACAAGTAAAGACAAAGCTGTTTTCTAATAAATAGTATTTTATTTCTCTTAGAGCGTGAACAATATTTTTCTTAATAACAGCAGAATCTGGTCCTACCCTAATTTCAAACTCGGCTTCATCATCTTCTGTGACATGTAAATCTAAATTATTATCAAAACTAAAAGTTTTTAAATTAAAACCTAAAAATTTTAGAAAAGTTAAAAACAGAATAACATAACCCGGTAATGGTGAAAAATTAGCAATATCTCTAACTAGATTTATACCAGATGCATCAATATTATTAGTTTCAATCGCTGTCATAGCATTGTAAAATAACAAAGTTAAAACCAATAATACCATATAATAAATAGCACTTAGAGCATATTCTCGAGTAGGCTTTTTCTTATTTTTCATTAAGATATATATAAATAAATTATATATAATCAAAAATAACAAATTAACATACGTTAAAATAGTTATATAATTTCCTGCAATAACAGTATCAGGAGTATTATACTTAGCTGCGACATAGTCACGAAAGAAGCCAGCAATATCACCAAATTTTAAAATAATATACAAAATAGGTACTAATAAAATTAAATTAATTATTTTAAAATGTTTGATTAAAAAACCATATGGTTTCTTTAAAATCATTAAGTTATCCCTCCTATTCTATTATTATTATACCATTTAAAAAAGCAAATATAAATATTTACTTTAACGATTTTTATTAACGATTAATTGACCAGGAAGAAGATAAATAGTTTCATTGTTATTTAATAAGTCATTTTCCTTGATATTAAATTTACGAGCAACTGTCTTGATAGTGTCTCCATCAGTTGTTACATAATAACTAAAGCTACTTTTAGGAATTAAAATTTCTTGATTAGGATATATGTAATCATTCTTATCTAAGCCATTTAAAATAGCAAGTAATTCTGGATTTATATTATACTCACGAGCTATCCCGTATAAAGTATCACCTTTTTTAATAGTATAATAATCAAAGTAAGTACTTTTATTTAAAGGGACAATAATTTCTTTGCCTGCTCTTAATAAATCAGGAAAGGCTATATTATTTAAATCTAGGATAGTTGACTCTTGAGTATTAAACTTGGTGGCTATACTACTTAAAGTATCTCCCTCTTCTATCATATATTTATCATACATTTTTATCACTCCTATTATAGGATATGAAACATATAAAAATTAGTTATCAATAAAAATCATATTATCATAATTGTATTGCCAATCAGAATATTTAAGGACTTTTGTTTCCCCATATAAAGGATTATAAAAATATAAAGTATCATCTACTAAATAGTAAACAGTATCTTTTGTAACACTTACTATCTGTGTAATCTCTTTGGATGAAACAAGCATTGATTCGTTATTATCAAGATACTTTAAATAAAGTTTATTTTTATTTATGTAGTAATTATATAAGGAAGAAAAGGTAAAATGTTCTTCTTTGGTAGTAAGATAATTCATTGATACTTTGGTAAGTTTATCATTTTGGTAAGTAAAGCCATTTTTAGAAGCAGAACCTACTATACGCATTTTTCTTTTATAGGGAACTAGTTCATATTCAATTTCATTCTTTTTATCAACAAGAAAAATAGAATCATCCTTAGTACCAAGAATATAACTATCAAAAGATATTTCGTATTTTAAATTCCATTCTTTTTTACTAAAATCATTTAAATCAATAACATATGCTTTAGAAAAATTATATTTTTGTTCATAATTTGGAATAAATAAGTACCTTGTAACTTTTTGAGCTAAAAGAATATTATAAATATCTTTTGAAAACAAATTTATCTCAGTAATAGAATCATTTTTAATAGATAAAAATCCATTATAATTCCATATTAAAAGATTATCTTTTAGGTTGAATAGTTCATAATTATTATATTTATTAGCAATATTTAATTCTTTAGAATAAGTGTTTACATTTAATTTATTTAAAATTTGAGTTGATGATAAACGATAATCAATGAAAGTATCTTGGCTGTAACACAATGGATTGGTTTGAAAATATGAACTAGTGATTTCAAGACAGATATCATCACCATCTTTGATTTTATTAACATCTTTTATTAATTGACGTTTTCTTTCATATTTCATTTCTTTGATAAAATCGTATCTTTGACCATCGTATTTAATTTCAAAATAATACGTTTTGGTCTTACGATCATAGTTTTCATCAATACTATATTCAGCAATATTATAACTGATAGAATAAGATTTTTCCTTTAATAATAAGACACCAATAATTGGCAGAAGAATAATTAAAATTAAAATTGCTACTCTTCTTTTTTTTATTCTATATTTTCTCATGCATACTCCAAAACTACAACATGTTTATTATTCTTTTTTTGAAGATTGATACTTTTGCTTGGCTTCCATCATAAAACTGGAGATAGAAGTTTCAATTTCTGGTAGACTCCTTTTATCTAAATTCGTAATATCAACGGTTTCCTTAAGAGTGTCGATAGTTATTTTTCCCCATATTAATCCGGCATATACTTGCATATCATTGAACAAATCAGGAGTAATTGAATTAAGAGCATATCCAACAAATAAATAATCTTGACCAATTAAAAGGCGCTTATTTGTTAGACATACAACGCAGGTGGCCCATACATTGGAATTGTCACTGTTCTTTTGACCAGCAAAAGTGTATAATGGTTCCTCTCCTGGATTTAAATGTTTCTCTATTACTGCAGCATGTTTACGAAGACGCCACCATGTTATAGTGTGCGGATATTTGGCTTTAAACATACATACTTGATCATATACTTTTCCCATATTATACCTCTATTCATAAATTTCTATTAAATCAACTAAATCAACATTAGATATTTCTACTAAAGCTAATACTTTTTGATTTTTAACAACAATAAGATAATTACTTTCTAAAGATGCAAAGCGATCATCTAATTCATAAAATTCAACTAGATTTTTTTTAGTTAATTTACTAGTATTCAACAAACTAATATTTAAGTCATTATAATAAGATGTTTTGTTAATAAATTCAATAAATTTATTATATGTATTTGATGTATTGTCAACTACAGCAATGATAGCTCCATCTTTGCCTTTATATAATTTTTTAAAGGTTTTATAGTTAATTTCTTGATAATTTTTTGCTAAATCATCATAAGTACTTTCTACTTTTTTTCTTTCAGTTAAACAAACGGCTTCGGTTGTTTGTTGAGTTTTGGCTTTAGATAAATTTTTATTAATTCGTAAATTCAATATTATTAATAATATTATTAAAAGCCACGGAATAAGTAAAAGCAATTGATTGTTTTTTTGTCTTGTGTTCATTGTACCATCCCTTTTTTATTTTATAATGAATTATTTTTTTATGCAATAAAAAAGGGAAGATTAGCTTCCCATTGTTATCAAAACGTATGCTATTCCTAAGCCGATACCACAAATTAAGGAAACGGCTGATATTATAATAGCTGTATTAGTAAATCCTTTAGAAGTACTTTTTTCTTCTTCAACAGTAAGTTTTAAGTTTTCTTCTTTTTTATGTTCTTTTTTAGAAAATAATTCAGGATGCTCTTTGGGATTTACAGGGTATTTTTTTTGAATCAAATCTAATTTAGCAGTTACACGAACATTTATGGACTGTGTAGCCATTGTTTTTTCTACTTTATTAAGTTTATTTTCAGAAGAAATCAATTTTTCCTTTTCTTTTTGAAATTTTGATATTTTCTTTAAATTATCAACAACTATTTTTTCTAATTCAGAAGCTTTATTTAACTCAGTGTTGTTATATACTATTCTTGTAATAGCATCTATATACAATCTGCTAGCATCACTTAATGATTCAGATATTTTTTTTATTTCATGATAATAATACTCAAATAAAACACTCAATGTCACATTGCGGTCAACAAGATAATTATTTATACAGTATTCATTATCAGCAACTAATTGATCTTTTTCAATATTATTCGCTACAGAAATAGGACAAAAATGTGCTGTATTCCATAGTGGCGTATTATCACTAGCAATCTCTGTTATTAAAGAATAATCAAGTCCTCTATACTTTCGATTTATTAACATATCAAATAAAATCATTCTAATATAGCTTTTTTTCAAAGCATCTAAGCTTTTTTCATCTAAATCTTCAACTGTTTCAAAAATAATTTTCTTATTTAAAGCATAAAAACCTAACTCGATTATATCTTTAATTTTTTCTTTATCTTTTATAGCATTACCCTTCTGGGCTTGCGGAGTATGTAAAACGTCACTTACCCATAAGGCTTCTTCGCCAGTAATTTTTCCTTCATTAATATATTCAACAATCTGTTGAAAAATGCTACTTGCAGAAAAACGTGTTTCAATATTTTGACTATAATTTAACGACGTAAAAACACCGATATTTCTATCTTCTGTAACAATTCGACGCGTTTCTTCGTGATCAATATCCAATAATTCAGCTATATCTGCCTTTATAATATTGTAATCATCTATATAAACAGTGTCTGGATTCAAACTATATGATTGATAGACACCAAAAACATTTTCATTTAATCTTACCAATTGAGTACCGTCATTAAAGTTATTAAAAACCTTAATAGTAACAGGTTCTTCATTACGGATACCATTATCAAGGGAAACGATATAACATTGATTTTGGGATGTTTTTTCAATACTTTCCATAACAATCGCTCCTTAGTTTATATGGAAATTATAACAGAAAATCAAATTAATTTAAATAAAAAAAAACAATTATTATATAAAAGTTGTTTTTTTAATGATTTATTTACATCAAAAATAAATATTTGACGTAAATAAATACATATTATGCTTTAATTAAAAATAATGCTTTTTCTTATGCTGAATATAAAATGTGTTATAATTTAAAACGGAGGTGTCGATTTATGGATGTTAATAAAGAATTGATTTTATATATAGAAAAAAATATTTTTCCCAAGTATGAAAAATACTATTCACACGGAATGATACATATAAATAATGTTATTAAAAATATGTTGATGTTGGCTGATTACTATAATTTGGACAAAAATATAGCTTACGTTATTGCTGCTTTTCATGATATTGGCTTAAATATTGATAGAGATAATCACGAATATGAATCTGGAAAAATATTAAGCGAAGACAAGGAACTAAAAAAATATTTTAGCGAAGAAGAAATTAAAGTAATGAAAGAAGCTGTCGAAGATCATAGAGGTTCTAGAAAAGAAAAACCGAGAAATTTTTTTGGAGAATGTGTGTCTGATTCGGATAGAGACTTTGATATCGAGCTATTAGCAAAAAGACAAATTGCAACTTCCTTAAAAAATTATCCTAACCTTATTACTTTTGATGAACATTTTGAAAGATGCTACAATTATATTTGTCAAAGAATCAATAATGAAGGCAATTTTAATTTATGGACAAACAACCCAACACTTGTAAAAGAAAGAGATAAATTTCAACAAGAATACTTAGATAAAAATTACGCAAAAATGATTTATAAAAAAGAATGGGACAGAATATCTAGTGATGGAACTAAAGAAAAAATTATAAATTACTATGAAGACTATTAAAATGATTTAATAGTTTTTTTATATTATAATCTTTGCTAAAAAAATCAATCATTTCTGATTGATTATATATGAAAATTCGAGCAATTCGAATATTTTTTTATGGTGCCAAGAGACTGAATTGAACAAGTCATCTTACGCAAACAAAGCGTATGTTCTAACATTAATACTATCTCGGCATGTTTACTATACTTTTTTGAAGTACATTATTATGATAGCATATTTTAATAAAATAATACAACTTTTTTATAATTTTTGTAATTTTTATGACAAAAATACGATAAATTGACATTTTTAAGATTTAATTTCTAAATTTAATGATATAATTAACGTATGATAAGGAGAGGTTGTATGAAAAGTGTAGCAATAAAAGGGTTAAAAGAATTTGAATTAAAAGAAATAGATGAGCCTTCCATAAATGGAGAAAACGTTGTTGTAGACGTTAAAAAAGCAGGAATTTGTGGTTCTGATATCCATTACTGGGATGTTGGACAACCAGCTGGATTAGTAATGGGACATGAATTCTGTGGAATAGTTTTAGATCCTGGAAGTAGAAACGATTTAAAAATTGGGGACCGTGTTACAGCATTACCAATTTCCCCTTGTGGACATTGTGATGCATGTTTATCTGGAAATCCGCAGTATTGTGCTGAAACTTGGACTAGAGCTTTAGGATTATCATTAACTAATCCTGGAGCATATGCTGAAAAGACATCCATAAGACCTGATATGGTTATAAAGGTTCCTAAATCACTAACTGATGCAGAAGTTGCTATGGTAGAACCAACAGCAGTAGCTTTACATGCTGTTAACTTAGCGAATATCAAAATTGGTGACAAAGTTTTAGTCGTTGGGGCTGGTATCATTGGCGCATTATGTGCGGCTCTTGCTAAAATGAATGGTGCATCATATGTAGCAGTATCAGAAACAAATGAACAACGTGGAACAAAAAGCGTTAAATTAAAGTGTGCTGATGAATGGTTTGATGCTAAAGACGAAAAATTTATGGAAAACGTTCGTTCTAAGTGTCCAGATGGTTACGATGTTGTTATTGAATGTTGTGGTAATTCAGCTGCTGTATCTTCTGCTTTACTAAATGCTAGAAATGGCGGAACTGTCGTTTTAGTTGGTGTTTCTTTGGCTAATATTGAATACCCATCTATTTTAAATGTCATGCATGAATTAAATGTAAAAGGTGCTATAGGTTACACAGTTTTTGAATTTAATGATTGTATTGAATTAATGGCTAGAAAGAAAATTGACACATTAAAATTTGTTGATGATATTGTTTCTTTAGAAAAAGTCCAAGAATCTTTTGAAAGATTAACTAGTGGCAATGATGGAGCTATAAAAATTCTAATCGATCCAAAAAAGTAAAATAATTAATTTTATATAATAAATAAGGCCTTACAATAGTTAGTAAGGTTTTATTTTGCCAAAAAAATAATTTCTAACTTATTAACAATAGAAATTATTTTTTTGTATGTTATTAAAACAAATTATTATGAAAACAATTATCTACGACGAGGATAAAACGGATTTGTTTGATGATAATTTTGTTGTTCTTCGTGAGAAAGTTGATTCATAAAATCATCAAAAGGGACAACTAAGTTGGTATTTTTAGGATTAACAAGATACTTACCAAACTTATAAACATTCTTAGTTCTAGGATCGTAAAAAGCAAATAATACTTGGCCATCACCGGTTAGTATTCCCTCTCCATAATCATCGATCAAGAAATAATTTTTATTATCTTCATATAAACTAACAACTCCATCCAAATCACCAAGAGAAAAGTTCATATAGTAAGCTCCCCTATCAGGATGAGTATGACAGACGAACATAACATCATAGCTTGATTTCTTTTGAGTAACTAAATCTACCAATCGTAGATTTTCAGAATCAAATGCCGCTTTACGTGAATAAACATTGGAATTGTGTTCAAAAAAACCTTTTATATATGCACGATTAGTTTTACTTTTATCTTTGTAGCCTATAAGAATGAAGGAATATTCACAATTTTGATCGTGCGTCTTTTTAGCAAGTTTAAATAAATTTCTTGCAGTATTTTCATCAAAGACAATTTCTGATGCAGGAGCAGTAGGCATTAGATTCCTGTCAACTGGAGAATTAAGACCATTTTGGCCAAAATAATGATTATTTATATAATCTCTTAACCTTGGATTATTATTAATGACTCTTTTTGTTTCTTCTAACATATTTACACCTCTCGAAATTAGTTAATTTTATTTTAGCATGTACTAAATTAATTAACAACTATCCTACAATGTCATTTACATCATTAAACAAATTTGAAGCAAATTTTACTTTAGGATTTAAAACATCTATTTTTACCTTTTTACTTCCTAATTATTATAATTTACTATATTAAATATAACTATTTTATAATAGGGATTATATATCATTATTAAGAAAAGAAATATATCATTTAAAATAATAAAGTATTACTATATAGTAAAAAAGCACAATATCTTCATATCAAGTTATTGTGCTTTAAATTAATTAAATTGACCTTTTTTTTGCTTTGATAATATAGGGCCTTTCTTTTTAGCCCATTTATAAGGACTACCAACACCATAATAGTTTGGTTCACTATCATATCCATATTTATCTTCAAATCCATATAGATATGCCATGTCATTACTATACGTAATCATTCCATTTTGTTTTAAGTAATCAAATAAATCGTCATCAATATTATAATTTTCAATTAAATTTTGCGGATTTTTATCTTTTTCCTTTGATGGTGAATTATAAATATACATGAAGTCATTTCCACTCAAGACAAATCTTGGTTTAATAATCATTTTGTTAAATGAATTTATGTTTAATATAGGACAAGCCATTGTATTATCAGAATATACGATAAATTCAAAAACAAAGCCATTAAATGATGTTGCATAGAATTTGCCAATTTCTTCTCTTTCCATATAATATCACTCTCTTCTATTTTGGTGAATTACCCTTCTAAATCAGAAAAAAAGCACGGTAAATCACTCGTAGTGACTCCGTACTAATAGTCCGTGTAGGTTATACCCGAGATAGCTCGCAATTGCTTATATCTCCTCACTCGCTTATTTATTATACACAATATTTTTTCCATGTCAATCAGTTAGATGCTATGCATTAGGCAAAGATAGACTTAAATTAATGGCAATAGCTTGATATATTTTTAAAGTTACCTTTTTTTATACATTAATACAGCATCTTTACTACCATATTCATAAGAACCGAAATCATCAATATTATTCACTTCAAATACTTGATACTCATTAGTTGAAGGAGAAAAATTACAATCGTAGCTGTTTTTAAAATGAAGTCCTCTATATTTATCATTATCAATAAAATGGTATATATAAGCTGCTAAAATTGAACCATCCGTATTTAACATTGGCGCCAGGTAAGTTCTAATAAAATTATCAAAATCATTGGAAGACATAAGAAGATAATCTGCAATATTTGATAATAATATTTTGTCATATCCTTTAGAAAAAAGACGTGGAAGATCTAGTAAATTAGCACATTTAAAAGTTATTGTACACTTTGTTAAGTTTTCTTTAGTTGTTTCATAGGCATTTTTATCATATAACCACAGATTTCTTAGTCTACTAGTACAAAAAGGAATGTAATTCCTACAATATTTTCCTAATAATCCTGGTTCAATACTATTATGTTTGTTTTTCATCATATTCTCATGAAAAAGTTCTTCCCAAAAGACATTGTAAGGTACTTTAAGATATGGTTTAATACGAGAAAAAATTTCATATTCTTGAATTTCGTTGCGACTGGCAATACTTAATTTATTAAAAAATTTAAAATAATCTTCATAAGTAAAAGCCATAATAAATGCCATTCTTAAATTTAAATAAGGAAATGTTAAGGGATTTATATCAAAAGAATCTATTTCAGGTATTCCTTTATTAATTAAGTTTAGAATATGATCCCCACTTGAGCAAACTGTTAAAACCTTTTTTACTTGTTCCCAGTTCATTAATTCAAAGTATTCACGAATATTCTCAGTAGCTCCAAACCAAACACGATTATATCTTGAATCAACAACTTTACCATCAAAAAGAAACGCTTTGCTGGCGGCAATACTTTTTTCAATATCTTCCATAGCTCCTCCGTAATTAACAAATATATTCAAAAATTGTTCGCTATTATAGCACACATTTAGGCTTATTAAAACTCAAACAAGAAAAGTTTGAGTTAAGTATCATCTTTGAACTACTAAAATAGATAATTACATCTTTTTACATAATCATTTTTTGCTTTTACTAAGTATATAGATTTTTTTATTTTTTTAATAATTTAACAATATTTCTACTACCCTTTTCTTGAATATCATAAATTTGCAAAGTTCCTTTTTTAGCTTGAGCATTCCTATCGATATCAAAAGAAAATTCATTTTCAAAAACATTCTCATACTTTTCTAATAGATTTAACCACTCTAAAGATATTTTATCAGCCGGCATTTCTAAAGAAAGAATATCTCCTATTAAAGAAGGACTATTATGCCTATTTATTGAGTAATTAAAGTCGTCACTAGTACCATTCCATCCCATGAATGACTTATCACCCAATGTCGTTCCAATAAATGCATTATCAAAATTTAAAGAAATAAAATCATGATTAGTAAAAAAAGTCGCTTTTTTTAATTGCATTAAATCAGAAGAAAATAATTCATCTATAAGCTTAGAAAAAGTTACTTGATCAACTATTTGAATTTCTGGTTTATATCTTTTTTTATCAACAGGAGTTAATATATCATCGTATTTAAATCCGTATAAACCATTATCATTTTGAGTGACCTCAAAAAACGTACTATATAAAAAATGAGAGTACCAATCATATCTTAAATATTGAATTTTTTTCAAAATATTAAGGTGATTTTTTTCGATATATAATATTATTTTTTTATCATTTAAGCTTACGCCTGAATCTTTTTCATCATCTGCAAGTAGGCCCGTAAAATAAAAATTCTTATTATCTGTTTTAACATTTACACATTTTTTTAATTCATTTAACATACAACTACATTCTTTATATTCTTCTCTTAATGCTAAAATCATTTCCCAAAATTTGTAATACTTTTTTATAACAATATCCCTCTATATCAACAATATTTTTTTATTATAACAAATGAATATAATGGTCGCAATATCAGACATGAAAAACAATTTAATCACTAAGTATCGGGCACTAGTATCAAAATAAACAAAAAATTTTACCAATTAAAAAATCAGTTTTGTTTTAAAATTAAATTATTCATAGTTCGAAACGAGTAACGGATTTGACAATGGTAATGTTGCCGCAGTAACCTACAACTTTTCTCCTTAAATAATTTATAGTATATTTAATATAATTAGAGGTGAAAGTAATGAATTACGAAAAAATGAGAACTATGACTGACGAAGAAGCAAGATTATATTATGGTGAAAATGTTTATTCATTAATAAAAAAAATATATGAAGTTTGTAAAAAATCAGATCATATTATTTATCAACATGCAACTGATTTAAAATCAGCAGATAATATAATGTAGAATGGATTTATTGTTTATTCTGATAAAATTGATAATATACCGACTGATATACTAAAAAACAAACCTATTGCCACCGAATACTACACAGATGACGCCGGTGATAAAATAAGAACATCTATTTACAATGGTGGGCAACATGAAAGATGGTATACTTCCATAACAGACGAACTGGCTGATACACAACATTTTTTTGAAAACACTTAATGTAACTTGGATTTTGGTAGTCTTAGTAATCCCGATATTAATAGAAGTGGAGCTGGGACAACGTGTTTATTTGTGGTATCTAAGTACTTTACTGGTTCAAGGGAATATAGGCAATATGGAATAACGGATACACATTACGATTATTTTGAAGATAAACAAGTACCAAAAACGTATTTTGAAAGAATAGTTATCCCAACACAATTTTGTATAGGACATTTAGATGTTAGAAATAAAAAATTTGTTTTTAATCCTAAATTTCAATTTAATTATGGAGTGACTGATGATTTTACACTGAGCGGTACAACTCCCCTTGAAAGGGATTTATCAATTGAAATTGAAAACTCTATAAAGAGAAGATAAAGCATATAATTTTTATAGTTTATGACAAAACATTTTTAGTTATGGGAAGAATCGTCAATAGAATATCTATAACTTCTAAAATAATAGTGTCTTGTTGTCCGAATAATTAATCAATTGATTAATTATTTTTATATAAATCTGCTTTTGTTATTTTATTTTTTCATATTTTCAAAAAAACAGTATAACCATAATGTTATACTGAAATCTATTTTAATTAAATTACACATTATACAAAAAATATTTTTTAATGGTTTTACGTTTTTTGAATTAAATAGATGGCATTATTATTTTAACAATATTCCACCATTTACATTTACATTTTCACCATTAATGTAATCTGCTTTATCACTTAATAAGAACAAAACTAAATTAGCTGTATCTTCTGTTTTTCCTAGTCTTTTACTAGGATTTTTTTCAGCAGTTGCTTGAATTTCATCAGCTGTATAACTTTTCATTCCAAGAGGAGTAAGGGTTAAAGATGGACTAACTGTATTTACTCTAATATTATCTTTAGCTAGTTCTAAAGCGCAACATTGTGTAAGCATAATAGTTGCCGCTTCACTAGTACAATAAGCTACTGAATCTTCCATAGGTCTCGTTCCAAGTCTTGAAGCAATATTGACGATTCTAGGCGCATCAGACTTTTTCATTAATGGAATGGCATTTTTTATACATTGCCATCTTGCAACAACATTTACATCTAATTCGTGTCTATATTCTTCAACTGTTAAATCTTCAATAGATAATATTTTATCGTATGCGGCACAATTTACTAAGCCATCTAGCTTATCATATTTTTTAGTAACCTCATCAAACATCATATCAACATCATTTGCATTTGATAAATCTGCTTTAATTAGAAAAATATTTTCTTTATACTTAGAAAGCTCTTGCATAGTTTCTTCAGCCATTTTTTCATTATGTCCATAAGTAATTATCACATTTGCTTGATTTTCTAATAATTGTTTAGCAATTTGTCGGCCTATTCCAGATGTTGATCCAGTTACAAGTATCACTTTGTCTTTAAAATCTATATTCATTTTATTATCTCCATTTCTATTTAATTATACTATATTAGATGTTATTTTAATATATAAACAAATAGCTGGAAGATATTTGCTTATCCCTCATTAATTGATGATGTCACGGACGAAAGTGTTATTAAATTAACAAAATAAAACTACTTCCAATTTAATTTGAGAGTAGTTTTTATGTTAGCTCGAAAAGTTCGAGTTTAATATCAATCTGGTGCCAGCAAGAGGAATTGAACCCCCAACCTTCTGATTACGATTCAGCTGCTCTACCGATTGAGCTATGCCGGCAAAAATAGTAATTTCTAATATAGTATATCATACTTTGGAAGTTTTTCTAATATAATTTTTATCTTTAGTGTATAAAGTTGTGAATAAACGCCTGGTTATTCACAACTTTATATATTAATTGGGAATATTTTATATAAAAAGAAAATATTGAAGTAGAAAGATGGCTTATTTCATTCTTTTAAATAATCTCTTAGTATTTTGCGTAGTAGCTTCTTCTATTTCTGAGTAACTTTTATTTTTTATTTCAGCAAGTCTATTTATAATAAATTAAATGTTAGCAGATTTGTTAATTTCATTTCGCAACGGTTCTGGTGAAATATAAAGACTATCTGTTTCAACTAAGAACAATTCATCAGGAATCACTTGGGCTACTTCAATAGACTTTTTAGCATTTTTATAGGTTACTCGACCGGCAAAAGATATATAGTACCCCTGCTCTACTAAATATTTTAAAATATTTAGATCTGGCTGAAAGCAATGAAAAACACAACCATACTTAGGTTTTACGTATTTTTCAAAAATTTCTATTACTAATGAGTTTGTATTACTAGCATGAATAATAACTGGCAATTTTAATTCATTAGCAATAATAATTTGTTTAAGTAAGTATTTTTTCTGTTCATAAAGGTTATCATGTGATGTATCCAAACCAATTTCACCAATGGCTAAAACTTTATCATCAGAAGCTAAGTGATATAACTCATTTGCATCTTGAGATTCAATATATAAGGGATGTATACCTATTGTCGAATAAAATTTTGGGATTGTTTTGGAGATAGCAATTGCTTCAGGAGAAGTTTCGATATTAAGACCGACATTAACAACACTTTCAAGATGAGGATTATTATTAATATCGTCAATATATTTTTGATATTATACAAGAAATTATTTAATATTATTCTAGTAATAACATCGTTAATATATTATTTATCATAATTGGAAAGAAAAATTTAATAATAATGTTACTATGTATTCTAAGGATAGTTAGTTAGTATAAGTATAGAAGAACGTTATTGTGAGCTTGGTCTATCTAAAAATATTACGGGCGGAGACTACTTTAGAAAAAACATTTATTTGATAGGATTATTTTATAACTAAGTACATTATAACGTTTAGCATTCCCACAACCACATTTATAATTAAAGCTAAAACGGCAATGTTAATGTAACCATTATTAGAAGAATTAGGCTTAGTTTTTGTCAAAGTTTTAGGTTTTTCAACTTGTTTTTCCTGTATTTTCTGCTTGGCGAAGGCTTGGTTTTTGATTTTTATTTGTTCAGCAATCTTAATTTCACTATTACTTCTTTTAGTAAATGATTCTTTGGTTGAAGTAACAGCCGGCATTTTATTTAAGTTGGTATTTGTTGCATTAGTTTTACTTTCAGGACTATTTTTATATTCATTTGTTTGCTGCTTAACTAACGGCATTTTGTCACTAAATTGTTGTTGACTCATTTTCTCTATTCCTTCAATTGATTCAGCTTTATTTTTAAAGTTAGCTGAGAAATTATATAAAACCCTTTGAACACTTGCGGCTTTTCTATCCTCAGAATAATAAATCTTGGATAAATTAGAAATCAATTTATCAAATTTGGTTTGTTTATCTCTAGAAGCAATAAATTGTTGTTGAGCGTTATACGTTGGAGTCGACGTTTGTTCATATATTTGAGCCATCGTGTCTTTAAATATCAATTGCATTCTATCTGATACATTAGGAATGTTTGATAAGGCTTCTCTAACAAAAATTACATTAGAGCCATAATCTGAACCATAGTTGGGAAATAAGCCATATTTTTGTTGAATGTCTCTAGCACACATGTCAACAAGACCTTCTGTGGTAAAATTATTAATCCCTTTTAATTCTGGCTTGGTGGTTATGTCTAAATATTCAGGTCTAATGAAAAAGTGAAATAATTCGTGAATCAATACAGACTCACACTTTTGCTTCAATTCGTCAGTTGATAGCTTAGGGTTGTTAGATAATAACCTAGATGGATAAAAATGAACTATATTATCTTCAAAGACTCTGCCACCATGGGCAATCGGGATAGTTAATTTTTTTATTTCTTGCTCTTTTTCTTCAGGGCTCATATTGGGTGAATTATTTATCTCATTGGCTTGGTTTGCTAAATATTCGCGACCATTAGGTTCAACTTTAACACATTCTTTTGACAAGAGTTGGCTTAAAAATTGATTTTGTTCTAAAGACATAAAAGCTCCATATTCATTTTTAATTAACATTAGATACGTTTTGCTTCTTTCTTGTAAATGATTTTGAATAGCCACAATATCAAAAGTTGGATTGTCTTGTTTAAAATCCATAATACTCACATCCTATTATATTAAGTATAGTATAAAAATTATAATCTATCTATAATGTAATTGTTTTTTATTTTAAATTTATCTTTATAATTAATATCAATATATAAATAATCGTTTACCTTTAAAAAAATCAATCATTTCTGATTGATCTATATATTAAAGTTCGAATGTTCGAACTAATTCGCCACTGGTGGAGTAGAGGGGAATTGAACCCCTGTCCAAGATACCTTGTAATACAAAATCTACAAGTTTAGTTAGATTTTTAATTTCATTAAAGATAAGGCTATAACGTACCCGATTCTTTAACTATCTTACTAAAAATTCATCAAGAGAATGTAAGATTTCCCTTAATATAACCTATATATATTAACCCTTAATTTATCCTATAGATAAAAATAAATCAGAGTGCTCCGTTACCTTATATTAGGCAAATGCTAATGCATTAGGAGCGAAACTATAAGAAGTTTCGTCATTTTATTTTAATTTTGAATTTTAGGTATTCCTACCACTTGCATTCATACCCAGAAATATCCTGTCGAAACCAGTCTACCCCATGTGCTAGTATTATACCACAACAATTAAAAAAAATAATTAATTTTTTGCAACTTAGATATTTTTGACATTGTTTTAACATAGTGCTATAATTCAAGCAATAAAGGAGAAAAAGGCAACTTAACAAAGTGTTATTTCCTTATTATATGCACTATATTGAGGTAAGATTGACAAGAGAAAACGGCTATGTTAATCTATATTCGATTTATAAATTTATTTGAGTTGCTTAGAGGGGGATTTATATGAAACTTAAAGTTGAAAAAGTAGAACAAGCTTTAGATGGAATTGTTCTTAAGGCAAAGAAATGTATTGCACCTATGGGAATGGCAGCTTCAATCATGGCTAGTACTTTGACAGGTTGTGCTTCAAATACTCTAACTAATTATACGGAAGTGGCTGCTGCTAGTTTAACAGAAGGAAACTTAAGTGATGAAAGTAGCTTAATTGGAGCATTAAAAAATTATGGAATTGATGATGCAACTATTAATAGTTTTAAAGACGCTGTTAATAGTGAAATCAGTGAAGGAGTAACTTTTGATAGTACCATTACAGAAAAAGAAATGCTTTCATTAGGAGTTACATTTGAAAATGATGGTGTTCAACTTCCATTATGGTGGACTGGTAATATTGAAAATGACTTAAGAAACTACAGAGATTTTATTACTGCAAGTAAAACAGTTGCTGTTCAAGAAGCTAATGTAACTAAAGAAGCAGTTGCAGCAGAATCAAATTTAGAAGTAAATACAGAAACAGAAACAGTTGAAGAAGCTGCTAGTAAAAATGAAACAGCTGATCAAAAGGCTACTAAGGTTGAAATCAAAAACTTTGGGGATGCTACTGATGATGCGGTAGTAACTGAAAAGGCTACTAAAGTTGCTGATTATTATAATCAAGTTGGAATTTTAAATTTAAGAACAGGAAATGCTTATACAGTTGAAGAAATAAAAGATATTATCTTATTTATGAATGCTGCGTACATGCCAGAAGATGAGGCTGATGCATTTACGATTGTTGATAGATTCTTAGACTTCGTTTGTGGACCATTATCATCTACACAAACACTAGATATGATAAACTACATGGCTAATAGTGATGTTGTAACAAAAGAAATGGTTGAAGAAGATTTAAGTACAATGCCTGATTTCGATTGGGTAGACTCATTATTAATGGGTGATAGTTACTGCTATCCTTACCTACAATGGTTTGGAGATAACTATAACAAGATGATGAGAACAACAGATAGAGAAGAGTTTATTAAGATTTATAATAGCTTAACACAAAGCTTAGCAGATATAATGTATGGTGATGGTTATACAATTGACGAAGTAACATACAACATCAATAATTTCTCTGGATTAGGAAACATAAATGATGGTAGTTTACTTCATATGTTTGGTCTAATGTACCAAGTAGGACGTGTTGATGGCGTTCAGGAAGACTACACAGTACAAAATAGACAAGCTGGTGAGGCTATTGTAAATATAGAAGATATTTTAAGATTATTGAATGTTGAATGTGCTGATGAAATTGCACAAAAAGCTGAATATGATACTGAAGGTAAATTAACATTCCCTACAATAAATGGACCAGAACAATATAGTGAAACACTAGACAATCCATTTATGAGATGGGAAACAGATGCTATAGCAGCATCATTACAAAATTTAGAGCTAGGTAACTTAAAGGCTTACGAAGATAATTACAATTTATCTTTAAAAAAATAATTTAGGAGGTTTTGATTATGTACGAAGATAGTAATGTTACTTACAAAGTCGGTATTAATTGGAAAGATATTATTATAAAAATTATTTTATTAGCATTATTCATAGTTTTATTATTAATATTATTTCCAAAACCTGACTTAGATGTATTTTATGATAGTATTTATACAACAAATATAAATACTATGAAAAGTGCAGCAGAAAAATACTACACAAACGATAGATTACCTGCTACAGTAGGTGATTCAACGTCTATGACTTTGAAAGAAATGATAGACAACAAGATGATTATCAGATTTACTGATAAAGACAAAAATTATTGTGATGAAAGTTCTAGTAAAGTTCAAGTTACTAAAACTGCTGATAGCGAATATGTATTAAAAATTGAACTAAATTGTGGTGAACAAAGAGATTATGTTCTAGAAACACTTGGAGCAAATGGTACTTGTTCAGGAAGCAGTTGTAGTTCTTCAAGTAATACTAATAAAGATTCAGTTGCTACTAATACTAATAGTTCTGGTAACAAAGATGTTAACTCTAGTGGTGATGATGTAAATGAGGATGATGACGATAGTCAATATACAGATGTTAAAAGTGCTGATTTAGGCATCAAAAAAACAACTGTAACATATTATCAACATAAAAAAGCAATATATTCAACTAAGACCGTTTATACTTGCCCTGAGGGTTATACTAAAAATGGTACAAAATGTATTAAGTCTTCAACTGGAGCAACAATTAATGCTACACCAATCTATGGTAAAGATGAAGTTATTATAAAAGATGCTAAATATAATAATCCAGGACCACATCCAGTTTATGCTAATTATATTAAGAAAACTGTAACTGAATATACTTGTCCTGAAGGTTATACTAAAAATGGTTCTTATTGTATTAAATATACTGATATAATAGAAGAAGATGGACCTACAAAATATACTTGTCCTGAAGGTTATACTAGAGATGGTACTAAATGTGTTAAGACATATACTGCAACATATAAAGAAGGTGAAGTTTCTTACTCTTGTCCTAATGGTGGTACTTTAGATGGTAAGAATTGTACAGTTACTAAAGAAGCAACTTCTACTCCTGCTTATACTTGTCCTGCTGGATATACTAAGAATGGATCTAGTTGCTACAAAGTTTATGATGCAACAGCTTCTACTTCATATACTTGTCCTGAAGGTTATACTAAAGATGGTACTAAATGTACTAAAGCTACAAGCGATAGTTATAACGCTACTCCAAATACCACTTACTCTTGTCCTAATGGTGGTACTTTAAATGGTACTAAATGTATTAAAGGAACATCAAATAGTTACAATGCTACTCCACATACGACATATTCTTGTCCTAGAGGAGGAAGCTTAAGTGGTACAACATGCATCGTAACTTCGTCTTCAAGTTATAATGCAACAGTTTCTGTTAGCTACGGAGGATGGGTTGCTGCTGGAACTCAATACTATACTTCAGCAAGTAAAGCTTACACTGCTAACACTTCAAAATTAGTTTATAATGGAGCTGTATCAGGAGCAACTTGTGGAAGTCCTTGTGGAAATAAAGGAATCTGGTATAAATATACTTATTATACTAGAAGTGCTAAAAATAATTATTCTTGTCCTAATGGTGGTACTTTAAGTGGTACTACATGTAAGGTAACAAATCAATCTAGTTATGGTGCTACACCAAATACTACTTATTCTTGTCCTAATGGTGGTACTTTAAGTGGTACTAAGTGTGTAACAACTGGTTCTACTAGTTATGATGCTACACCAAATACTACTTACTCTTGTCCTAACGGTGGTACTTTAAGTGGTACTAAGTGTGTAACATCAGGAAGTTCTACAATTAATGCTACACCAAATACAAGTTATTCTTGTCCTAATGGTGGTACATTAAATGGTACTAAGTGTACACTTACTGCTAATGTAACTTCTACTCCAACTTATAGTTGCCCTACTGGTTATACATTAAGCGGAAAAGAATGTAAAATGACTTATGCTGCTACTGCTAGCAATGGAACTGGCTCATATTCTTGTCCTAATGGTGGTACTTTAAAAGATAAAACTTGTGTAATCACAAAAGATCCTATAAGTACTCCTGGAGAAAAGAAATATAGTTGTCCTGAAGGTTATACTTTAAATGCTAGTATTAATAAATGTGAATTAAAAATAGATGTTACTAAGAAAACAACTTATACTTATACTTGTCCTGAAGGTTATACTAAATCAGGTGATGGTGAATCTACAGTATGTTCTAAGATGGTAGAAAGTTCTAATATATATTATTGTGAAGATGCTGATGCAACTTTAGAAGGCGATAAATGTACTATTATTAAAAAAGGTGAAATCACTGGATATACATGTCTTACTGGTTATACTCAAAATGGAGATAAATGTACTAAACAAACTACTGAAGTAATTGATGCTAATATTGAAAAACAAACTACTGTTTCTTATAAATATATCTGGAGTAAAGAATCTTACTTAGAAGGATGGACATTTACAGGTAAAACAAAAGTTGTTAGTGAAAATTATACAGCTGGTCAAAAATAAAATAGTTAAGTAATTAAAGAGCTCTATAAAGAGCTTTTTTTGTGGCTATTTTTGATAAATGGTTAGTTATAGTATAATTAATCATTTAGTATATATTAAGGCTAGGATGAGGCTAAAAGGCATTAAAAAAGCCACTATATTATTTATAGTAGCTTTTTATTAATTATTTCTTAATTTAGATTTAGTTTTAGCTTCTACTTCTTTGATAATTTTCTCAAATACTTCCATAACTTCCTCATCAGATAAAGTCTTATTTGGATTACTAAAAGTTAATTTATAAGCAATTGATTTCTTTCCTTCTTCAATATTAGGATAAATATCAAAAACATTTATTTTTTCAAGCATCTTGCCGCCTGCTTGTTTAATAACTTTTTCTATTTCAGCACTAGTTTTATGATTATCAATGATAAAAGCAACATCTTTAACAACACTTGGGAACTTAGATATTTCTTTATAATTCATTTTACGTGTTTTAGTTTTTAATAATTGAGTTAAATTTAGTTCCATCACATATATGTCATCTTTATGTACTAATGGATGAAGCTTACCTATAATACCAAGATCTTGACCATCAACATTTATGATAGCACTTTGACCTGGATGTAATTCTTTAGGAATTGATTCCTTAACAAGTAATGAATATCTATTACCATAGCCTAAGAAGTATAGTAATTCTTCCATGATGCCTTTAAGATAATAGAAGTCAACCTTTTCATTATTAATAGCTAATTTGTAATCACCTGACATTAAGACAGCTAATTTTAAATCTTCTTTATATTCATCATTTTCTTTATAGAAGCCTTTACCCATTTCAAAGATTGAAATGTTACTATTATTGCGAGCTTTATTATAATTATAAATTTCAAGTAATGAATATAATAAGCTATAACGAAGGGTATTACGATCTTCACTCATTGGGTCATTTAAATGAATTGGCGTAATTGGATTGATATTAAACATATTAACTTTACCTTGAGGTATTAAAGTATAACTCATTGTTTCATTTAAACCTAAGTCAGCTAATTTATGTTTAATGGAACGTTTAGTATAATCATAATGTCCTTTAATAACACTAAGTATTGGCATTTTGCCTTCTATTTTATCCATACCATGGATACGACCTACTTCTTCGATTAAATCCTCAACTATTTTAATATCTAAACGACGAGTTGGAACAGTAACTCTTAAACTAGAAGCAGTATCAAGAACTGTAAAACCAAGTCTTTCAAAAATACTAATAACTTCTTCTTTAGATATTGCAATTCCTAAAACGCTTTCAATTTTATCCATTGTTATATCAATGACTGTGTCTTCAATAGTTAGATCTTTTTGTTCTACTAGACCACCAACTATTTCAGCGTCGGCATATTTTTCTAAAAGATTACAACTTCTTTCGATGGCCATATAAGTTCTTCTAGGATCTAAGCCTTTTTCAAAGCGATTAGAAGCTTCACTACGTAATATTTTTTTACTTGTTTTTCTTATTTTTATAGCATCAAAGATTGCTGATTCAATGATGATATTTTTAGTATCGGCCTCAACTTCGGTAGATAAACCACCCATTACACCAGCTAAGCCAATAGCTTTAGTATTATCAGCAATTACAATATCAGTTGAAGATAAGGCACGTTCTTGATTATCTAAAGTAGTTAGCTTTTCGCCTTCTTGGGCATTACGAACGACAATAGTATCACCTAAGCGATCAGCATCATAGAAATGAAGAGGTTGACCAGTTTCTAGCATAACATAATTAGAGATGTCTACAACATTGTTAATAGGTCGAATGCCTGATGCAATTAAACGACTTTTAATAAAGTCTGGACTTTCTTTTATTGTTAAATTTTTAACTTTTTTAGCAAGAAATAATTTACAATCAGGGGTAAATATTTTAACAGTAAATTGTTTATTAATATCATCATTATTACTACTATATGAAGTATCAATTGGTTTAACTTTTTTAGAATAGATAGCTCCTAGTTCATAGGCCATACCTAAGATACTTAGAAGATCTCCTCGATTAGATGTTAATTCAAAATCAATTACTTCGTCTTTAAGATTCATTACTTCAAGAGGATCAATTCCTATTTCGGTGTCTAAAGGAAGTTCATGAATGCCTTCTTTATCGGCCTCAACTAAGAATTTATTATCTAAACCAAGTTCAGCTTTAGAACATAGCATACCATTTGATTCACAACCACGTATTTTGCCTTTTTTTATCTCGCCTCCAGGTAATTTGGCACCTGGTAAGGCAACTATTACTTTTAAGCCTTTTCGAACGTTAGGAGCCCCGCAAACGATGTCTAGGACCTCGTTGCCAACATTGACTTTACAACAATGTAAATGATCTGAATCAGGGTGAGGAATACAATCAATGACTTCACCAGTTATTAAATTAGTACAATTAATAAGGGGTTCAGCTGAATCATATTCGTTACCAACATTAGTCATAGCTTCAGCAAGATCAACAACGCTAAGTTGATTATCTAAATCTATATAATCAGAAACAAAATTTCTACTTAATTTCATTATATTTCATCCTTTCTATCAAATTGTTCAATAAAACGTATATCATTACCATAAATAGTTCTTATATCTGGAATACCATATTTAAACATAGCCATTCTGTCTAAGCCAGTACCAAAAGCAAAGCCTTGATATACGTCTGGATCATAACCACTCATTCTTAAAACATTAGGGTGAACCATTCCAGCACCTAGGACTTCAATCCAACCGGTTTGTTTACATAAGTTGCAACCTTTACCACCACATTTAAAACAAGTTACGTCAACCTCGACAGAGGGTTCGGTAAATGGGAAGAAACTTGGTCTAAATCTTACTTGAGTTTTTTCTCCTAAGACATGTTTCATCATTACTTCAAGGGTTCCTTTTAAATCAGCCATAGATATGTTTTTATCGATAACTAAACCTTCGATTTGCATAAATTGATGAGAGTGTGTAGCATCTTCATCACGACGATATACTTTGCCAGGACAAACAATTCTTATAGGTCCTTTTTCTTGGTTATCAGCCATTGCTCGTACCTGAGCAGTTGATGTTTGACTTCTTAGTAAATAGTTTTCCATTTCGTTCGCAAGATAGAATGTATCTTGAGCATCACGAGCAGGATGTCCTTTAGGTAAATTAAGTTTTTGGAAACAATTTTCATCAGATTCAATTTCTGGGCCTTCATATACTGTGTAACCCATTGAAACAAATAGGTCTTCTAATTCCTCTGTAATTCTAGTCATTGGATGAAGAGAACCACGTTTAATTTTTTTACTTGGTAAAGTTATATCAATTTCTTCTTTAGCAAGTCTTTCATTTAATTGAATATTTTTCAATTCTTCTTCTTTATCACTTAATATTTTAGTTACTTCATTTTTTAAAATATTAGAAATTTTACCAACTTCTTTTCTTTCTTCGATAGATAAATCTTTCATATTCTTGGTTAATTCAGTAATTTGTCCTGATTTGCCTAGATAACGTGATTTTAATTCTACCAAATCTTGAATTTTGTTTATCGAATTCATTTCTTCTAGTAATGAATTTTTAATTTGTTCTGCCTTTTCTTGCATTTTTATTACCTCCAATAAAAAAATTCTAAAACTAAGGGACGAAATATAAATTCCGCGGTACCACCCTAATTCTAGAATTCTAGCTCTTTTTTATAGAAATAACGCCTCTATCAGCGATACAACTCTAATGGTGAAATTCGATTTTATTAATTATCTTTAAACACTTGCAGCCGATGATGTTTAATCTCTAATTAAGATTAATAAAACTACTTAATCCATCTTCAACGTTTCTAATGTGTATTTTAGCACAATCTTATAATTTAAGCAAACAAAATATGAGAGTTTATTCTTTAATAAAGTCTTGTAAATATTCATAGATAAGTATTATTTCATCTTTTTTTAATTCGTTTTCTTTTTTTAAGTATTGTTCTATATTTTTCTTCGTTAAATCTTCTTTTTTTAGATTTTTTTCGAGTTCATCCAAAACGATTTTAATACTTTCTTCGTCACTAAGAGGGATAGGAGAAGATACTTGCATGATACCATAGTAGTTTTTCTTATTTAAAAGATGGTTTAGGTAAGAAGAAACACTACGATAAAAAACAGGATGTTGATAATTTTCATGAATCATAATAGCATAAGTTAGTAAGTTTATTTTTTCGTTTTTACTGTTTACTATAGTACCATATTTGGTTTTAAATTTAGCGTATTGCATAACAACGTATTCTTTTTTGTTAGCTAATGATTTTAAATGGGCAGTGGTGTTAGTTTGGGTATCGGCAAAATATAAATAAATAAAGATGATAATTAGAAACCATAATAAACTTTTAAATTCTTCAGGTTGCGGCAAAACATTATCGACCTTAGAAATAAACATATTGTAAGTAAGTGTACTTATGATTATAGATAGTATACTATAGAAAAAATCTTTCTTATTATCATTGTATTCATCTTTGATATTAGTAATATAAAAATTACGAATAAATAATTCAAAAATTGGAATTAAAAAAATGTTAGTTTTTAACTGAGACCAGATAGCACTGATAATTATCATATATATTGTTGGTAATAGTAAATTATATAGATTTTTTTTACCTTTTTGTGAGGAATAAATTATGATAAAAGATAGTGGTAAAGTTAAAAGCAAATCAAAGAAAAGAATAAAAATATTCATAAAAAACCTCCTAAATTATGTTTTATACTACTACAGCCATAGTTTAAAGTCAATTAAGTTATTTGTTAAAACAAAAAAAGCAGGTCAACTGCTTATATTTGAGATTTTAGAATTCTAGTTAAAATTATTATTAGTTCAGGATCTTTAACCCTTTCTACGTAGGTATCAGCGCCATCAATTATTTCTTCCACAATGGCTACATTAGTAGGAATGACATCTTTTTTGTCGTCAACTCCCATGACAAGGAAATATTTTACGCCACCATACATTGTTTCATTTAAAACAACATAGCGTTCATTATTTTCTAGGCTGATTATTGTATTAGTTTTTAAGCCCATATTTATCCTCCTAACTAGTTATTTGATTATCTAAGCTTGCTACAAAATTGTCTAATTCTTTAGCTAAATCAACTTGAGAGACGGTTATGGTTTGTGGCATATCTGGTTGTTCTAGTCTTTCAGGTATTGATTCTACAACAGGAACCGGAGTTGGCTCTGTTTTTTTAATAGGAACTACTGGTGTAGGTTTGATGGCAGCTGGAGTTGGTTTAGCGTCGAAATTAGGAAGTGGTTTTTCAATACGATTAGTTTTTATCTTATCAGCAGAAACAACTTTCACGCCCCTATTTTCGCTACTTTGAGGAACTTTATCAACTCGTTGTTGATTTTTTTTACTAATGTTAAAAGCCGCTTCAACAACTTCCATACCAAGTTCTTTTTCTAGTCTTGCTGCTATGTCAATTGGTTTTTCAGAAAATTGACGACGATGTTTTATGTCAATTACTACTTTAGCTAGTTCTTTTAATTTTTCTTTATCTCTATTTTGACTACCTATATCTTTCATACCAGTTTTTTTAGACATTAATCTTTGATGAATAGCTTCGATTTCTTTTTGAGCATTTTTGATATTTTGTTTAATTTCTTCAATTTCGACTTTGTTAATATGACTTGCTTTAGCAATATCAGTTGCTTCATCTTTTCTAAATTTACTAGCAATTTCTTGGGCAGCTAGTAAGTCTGATTTTTTTTCTTCTAAGGCTACTTTAAGGGTGGCCTTAGCGCTTAAATTGGCTTCTGGTTCATCATTATAAGCCTTTTTATAATCTTTTAGTTCGTTACGCATTGTTTCGATTAATTTATCTAGCGTATCAGCTTTGTCTTCGTAATGATATTGTTCGTCACGGTCAATAGTTGCAGCTTGAAGTTCTAAATTTTTCAAATCATTGTTCCAATTATTTATACGATTATTTAAGTATTCTATTCTAATTTGTTCTGGATTAACAGTATCCATAACGTCATAAGTTTTTTGATCGATTTCATTAGCAAAGCTATCACGAGCTTGAGTCGCTCTTAGCAATTCTTCCTCTAAAGCATTGTCAGCATCAATATTCATATAAGGCTGTTTAGCACTTTTAGAAAGAAGTTTTATTATATAGCTTCTGGCATTAAAAATATCTTCATTATCAGAAAGAACATCACGAATTTTTATTTCTAAATATTTAGGATCTTCATGGATCTGTTCTAGTCTTTCTTGATGCTTGCTAATACGATCTTCTAGTTCTTTAACTTTCTTATCAGTTTTTTGTTTTTTAGTTTTATCGATATAAACATCTTTATTTTCGAGATTTTTTTGAGCCTCATTTAATTGTTCTTGTTTACGGGCAATCGTCTTTTCAAATTTAGCAATATCAGTTGATAATTTTTCTATTCTATTTTGAACTTTACTATACTCTGCAGTACTTTGTGCTATTGTTTCATCTAACTTTTTAACTTTTTCTTCCGTCGTTGTTATAAGAGAACTATAACGGCTAATTACTTCATTATCGGTAGATGTAGAAATTCTATCCTGCATACTTGCAATATATTTTTCATAACTTTTACGTGTTCTTTTAAGATTGTTTAAATTACTACTTAAATCTTCTTCCTGAATTTTTAATTTAGATAATTCATTGCTTTTTACTTTACATTCATTTTTAACATTTTGAATGATTTTTTTAGAGATGATTTCAATATTACGATCGGCCATTTCAGCACTTGTATCATAGTTATCTTCTTCTGATGATATTTTCAAATCAGTTATTTCATTTTGTAAATCAGCTATTTTGCTATTAATTTCATCTTCTTCAATTTTTAAAGAAGCTCCATCACTTTTGGAGCGACACATTCTAGCAAGTGTCGATATGTCTTCTAATATTTTTATTTTATCGCCCATGAGTCCACCTTCTTATTCTACTTATTTTAATGATAACATAGAATTTTTAGATTTTCAATAAAGTGTATTACTTAAAAAAGGGTACTTTGCATATATTTATTACAAATGCGAGGTGGTATATGAAAAGATTTCCACCAAGTTTAGATCCGAAACTTTACACTATTAGTGCTTTTGCGATTGGGTTAGCTTTAATTGATAATTTTACAGCAAATGAACAAAATGCAATTGGAAACTGGTTTATTACCATTGGTCAAACATTAGAAAATAGTGCGGCTTGGCAACAGGTGGTTGAAGAACGTATTCAAGGTAATACAATTAATATAAATAGTCGCGAAGCGAAAGAAGGAGGCTCACCATACATGAATAATGAACCTCTCTGTCCCCGACCAAATAATTCTTCTGGTTCGAATCAGCAAGACAATTCTAAGGAAAATTTAGAAGATTATTTTTTAATGATAGAAAAAACTTTACAAGTGATGCAAGATGAAATCGATAAATTAAAAAAAGAAAAGCATTAAAAAAGAACTATTAAACTAGTTCTAATTTAACAGTTAGAGCGTCATCTCCAACTCTTTCTTTTAACTTAAGAATTCTAGTGTATCCACCATTTCTATTTTCATATCTTTTTGCTAGATCATTGAAAATTTTATCAACAACAACTTTGTCGTTATTTAAGAATGCTAGTGCTTTTCTTCTAGAAACTAAAGTTCCTCTTTTACCATAAGTAATCATTTTATCAACGAATTTTCTTACTTCCTTTGCACGAGCTTCAGTTGTAACAATTGATTCATTTAAGATTGCATCTTTTGTTAAACCAGCTAGGATACTTCTTCTTATACTTTTTTCTCTATTTAATTTTCTATAATTTGCCATAAGTGTTTTACCTCCTTATTATATTTTAATCGCGGAACTTAAGTCCCATTTCTTTTACTTTATCGATAACTTCTTTTAAAGACTTTTTACCTAAATTACGAATTTTTGTAACCTCAATTTCTTTTTTAGAAATTAAATCTTGAACGGTATTTATACCAGCTCTTTTTAAACAATTATATGCACGAACAGAGAATTCGATTTCTTCAATAGGTGTTTCTAATGTTTTAGTAATAGTATCAACTTTCTTTTCAGCCATTAGACCAGAGACATCACTTATAGAATTTAAGTCAGTAACAATGTTGAAATGTTCGATTAAAATTCTAGCAGATAAAGCCATTGCTTCTTCTGGAGTAATTGAACCATTAGTGTGAACATTCATGATTAATTTATCAAAATTTTCATTTTGTCCTACACGAGCACTTTCTACTTCGTAACTAACTAATTCAACTGGTGAATATAATGAATCAATAGCAATTACACCAGCTTTTGTTTCACCTAATAATTTTTGGTTAGCTTTTGAATCAACATATCCTCTACCATTACTTACAGTCATTTCCATTTCTAGTTTACCGCCTTTAACTAAGTTAGCAATAACTAAATCTGGATTGATAACTTCAAGATCAGCATCTATTTCTAAATCGCCTGCAGTAACAGGCCCTTCTTGATCAGCATATAATCTAATAACTTTGTCTTCGTTAGAATGATTTTTTAGTACAACACTTTTTAATGCTAAGACAATTGCTGTTACGTCTTCAACAACACCATCTATTTTTTGGAATTCATGCATAACTCCTTCAATTTTAACAGAAGTTATTGCACAACCAGGTAAAGATGATAACATAACTCTTCTTAAAGCATTTCCGATTGTAGTACCAAATCCTCTTTCAAGAGGTTCTAATTCAAACTTTCCATAATGATTACTTTCAACATATTCTGTAATTTTATATTCTGGTTTTTCAAATCTTAACATATCCTTAAGTCCCCTCTTTCAATTAATTTCTTGGACGTTTTGGTGGACGACATCCATTATGTGGAACTGGTGTAACGTCATTAATTGATGTAATTTCTAATCCAGCAGTTTGTAAAGAACGGATAGCATTTTCACGTCCTGCTCCTAATCCTTTTACAAATACTTCTACTTTTTTTACACCATTATCAATAGCGGCTTTAGCAGCAGCTTCAGCACTCATACCAGCTGCGAATGGAGTCTTTTTCTTACTACCTTTATATCCAATAGTTCCAGCAGAAGCCCAACTAATAACATTTCCGTCTTTATCTGTAATAGTAACAACAGTGTTATTGTATGTAGAATGAATATGAGCTTGTGCTTCAGGAATATTCTTTTTAACTTTTCTTTTTCTTCTATTGTAAGCCATAAACTTAACCTCCTATATTATTTACCTACTTTTTTCTTATTAGCAACTACTTTACCTTTACCTTTTCTTGTACGAGCATTTCTTGAAGTTCTTTGACCATGAACTGGAAGACCTTTTTTGTGTCTAGTTCCTTGATAGCTGTTAATTTCCATTTTGTTTTTAATATTTAATTGAACTTCACGACGAAGATCACCTTCAACGATTTCTTTATCAACTTCTTTACGTAACGCTGTAATTTCATCGTCTGTTAAATCTTGAATTTTTTTTGTTCTTGCTACGCCAGCATTATCACATATTTTATTAGCTAAGCTTCTACCAATTCCGTATATAGCAGTTAAACCAATACAAGTATGTTTTTCACCTGGTAATTCTATATTTTTAATACGTGCCATAAATTAACCTCCTAATTAACCTTGAGTTTGTTTGTGTTTTGGATTTTCACAAATAACCATTATTTTTCCTTTTCTTTTAATTACTTTGCACTTAGCACAAATTTTTTTCACTGATGCTCTAACTTTCATAACTATACCTCCATTATTTTCTATTCCATGTTATGCGCCCACGTGTTAAATCATAAGGCGATAATTCTATTGTAACTGTATCACCTGGTAAGATACGAATCATATTAAGTCGCATTTTACCAGAAACGTAGGCTTCTACAGTGTGTCCATTAGGTAATTTTATGATGGGGATTCCACCTTTAGTTATTTCAACAACCTTACCTTCTACTTCTATCTTTTTTTCTTTAGCCATGTTTCTATCTCCTATTTAAAATTTATAACCTTAATAGATCTGGGTGTTGATAACTTGTTAATTATCAACACTCTCGTCTACAAGAACTATTTCTATCTTTGAAAATATCTGATCAGAGCTTAATGATGCATCAACATTAACTAATTTATTTTGTTTTTTATAATAATCTAACAATGGATTTGTAAGTTCTAGATAAGTTCTAAATCTTGTTCGCATTGTTTCTTCATTATCGTCTGATCTTTGTATAAGTTTATGATGACATTTATCGCAGATTCCGTCCTTTTGAGGCATCAAATTTTTAAAATATGTATTATAGCTAGCTCCACAATTAGAACAAACTATTCTACCAAGAGCTCTTTTCATTGCAATTTCTTCATCTAAGTCTAAATAAATAGTTTTATAATCATCAATATTTAATTCTTGAAAAATTTTTGTTAAAGTTTCTGCTTGAGCTATATTTCTTGGATAGCCATCTAAAATGAATTTTTGATGCTTGATGTTATTTAATTCATTTTTTAGTAATTTAGTGATTATTTCATCACTTACCAATTCGCCTTTTGATATTATTTTTTCTATTTCAGCTCCAAATTCTGTTTTTTTCTTAATTTCTTCTCTTAATAAATCTCCAGTAGAAATATGTTTATAGTTATATTTTTTTTCTAGTAATGAACTTTGGGTTCCTTTACCAGCAGCTGGAGGAGCTATAAATATAATATTCATCATCTTCTAACTATACCTTTTCTATGACTTCTACTTATTAGGCTACTTTCAAGTTGTTTGTATGTTTCGATTGCAACACCAACAACGATTAATAATCCAGTACCCCCGATTGTTACAGAACTTGATAGTCCAGAGAATTTAGAGAATATAATTGGCAATCCAGCAATTATAACTAAGAATAATGAGCCAACAACTGTTAGCTTCCCTAAAATGTTGCTAACATATTCGATTGTATCGTTACCAGGTCTTACTCCTGGAATGTATGCACCACTTTTATTTAAGTTTTTTGACATTTCTTCTGGATTCATTTGTAAGAATGTATAGAAATATCCAAAAAACATTATAAGAGCTATATATAATATAAATCCTGTTAAAGATGTGTTTGTAATATATTTATTAACAAAATCAATAGCTTTTTGTTTTTTTAACAAATTAACTATAGTTACAGGAATTGTTATTAAAGTTGATGCAAATATTACTGGAATTACTCCAGCTGAATTTATTTTCACTGGTAAATAATTTTGTTTTTTACCATATGCACTACTACTTCTATTAGCATATTGGATAGGGATTCTTCTTTCGGCAAGTTGAACCCATATTACACCAACAATTATAAGTAAATAAATTACTATAAATGCGGCAAATAGTGCTATTCCGATACCAGTCTTAAAGGTACCAGAAGTTACTAGGTCTTTGAATGCACTAACAAATATGTCAGGCATAGATTGTAATATTCCAGCCATGATTAATAATGATAAACCATTACCAATACCATATTTAGTTATTTCATCGCCAATCCATAATAGTAAAGATGTCCCTGCTGTAAGAACAACAGTTGTTTTTAAAATTGTCATCCAGTCATTAGTTCCTGAATAAACAATAGTAAAGATATATCCTTGAATAAAAGCAAATAAAATTCCTAAGTATCTAGTTATTTTATTTATTTTTTGTTTTCCAGTATATCCTTCATCTTTTAATTCCTTAAAGTATGGAATGATATCCATTTGAAGTAATTGTGTAATAATTTGAGCAGTAATATATGGAGAAACACCTAATGCAAAGATTGAGAATGATTTCAAACCGCCTCCTGACATTAGGTTAAAGATTTCTAAAAATCCTAGTTCTTCATATAAAGTCTTTGCCCAAGGAACAGTTATCGCACTACCGATACTAAATATTCCTAGGCAAAATAATGTGAAATAAATTCTTTTTCTTAAATCTTTGTTTGAACGGTTAAATAGTTGTTTGAAAAACATCTAGATCACCTCTGCTTTTCCGCCAGCACCTTCAATTTTTGTTACAGCAGCAGTTGAGAATCTATTAGCTTTTATTGTTAGCTTTTTCTCCAACTCACCGTTTCCTAAGATTTTTACACCACAAAGTTGATTTTTGATAATTCCCATTTCTTTTAATAATTCAGGAGTAACAGTATCTCCATCTTTAAAATATTTATTTAAATCACTTAAATTTATTGTTGCATATTCTACTCTAAAACGAGCGTTGTTAAAACCGCGTTTTGGTAATCTTCTATATAAAGGAGATTGACCACCTTGGAACCAAGCAGGAATGCTTGCGCCAGAACGAGATTTTTGACCTTTTTGACCACGAGTAGAGGTTTTACCCATTCCACTACCTGGTCCACGTCCTACTATTTTTTTCCTTTTAGCTTCTGGAGCTGCAGTTAATTCATTTAATTTCATACTATAACTCCTCAACTTTCTTTCCTCTTAGAGCAGCAATTTGCTCTGGAGTTTTTTGCATTTTTAAAGCTTCTAATGTAGCTTTTGCAACATTTATCTTAGTATTTGATCCAAGTGATTTAGAAACTATATCACGTACACCAGCAAGTTCTAGTACATCACGAGCAGATCCACCTGCGATTACTCCTGTACCTTCTACAGCAGGTTTAATAAGAACTTGAGCACGTCCTACTTTTCCAATAGCTTCATGTGGGATTGTTCTGTTATCAATTAATGCAACTTTTGTTACGTTTTTATTAGCTGCTTGAATAGCTTTTTTAATTGCTTCTGGAACTTCATTAGCTTTTCCAGTACCAATACCTACTAAGCCTTTTCTATTTCCAACTACAACAGTTGCTGAAAATCTAAAATGACGTCCACCTTTTGTAACTTTTGTTACACGGCTTATTGAAACAACTTTTTCTTCAAGCAAATTTTTCTTAGAGTCCATTTTTGTCTTTGGCATAATTTACCTCCTTTTAGAATTCTAGTCCATTTTCACGTGCAGCTTCAGCTAATGCTTTTACACGTCCGTGGTAAAGGTATCCACCTCTATCGAAAACTACTTTATTTATATTTGATTTTTTAGCTTTTTCAGCAATGTCTTTTCCTACAAGGCTAGCGCCTTCTACGTTACCACCGTTTTTTAATTTTAATTCTACTGATGAAGAGCTAACTAGAGTAACGCCCTTAACATCATCGATAATTTGCGCAAATATTTGAGTGTTTGATCTAAAAACATTCAATCTTGGGCATTCTGAAGTTCCGCTTATTTTCTCACGAATACGAGAATGTCTTCTTTTGCGTACTACATTTTTTGATTCTTTAACTATCATAATATCTCGACTCCTTACCCTTATTTAGCTGCTTTCTTACCTTCTTTACGACGAATATGTTCACCTTTATAACGAATACCTTTACCTTTGTATGGTTCTGGTTCTCTTATAGAGCGAACGTTAGCCGCAAATTCAGAAACTTTTTGTTTATCAATACCAGAAATTGTAATTTCAGTATTGCTTATTTGTTCAGCTTTAAGATCTGCTGGAACTTCTACAACAACAGGATGTGAGAAACCAGCATTTACATTAATTTTATTGCCTTGAACTTGGAATCTATATCCAACTCCAACAGCTTCTAAACCTTTTTGATATCCTTCAGTTACACCAACAAGCATATTTTTAATTAATGCATTAGTTGTTCCATGTAATTGTTTAGTTGCTTTGTTATCATTAGGTCTTTTGGTAATAATTTTTCCTTCAACTTCTTCAGCAGTGATCATAGCAGCTTTATTAAGGCTAAGTTCACCTTTTGGTCCTTTTACAGTTATAGTATTATCGTTAATTGTTACAGTAACACCTGATGGAATTACTAATTCTCTTTTACCAATTCTACTCATAATATTGTTTCCTTACCAAATATAGGCAAGTACTTCTCCTCCTAGACCAGCTTCACGAGCTTCTTTATCTGTCATTAATCCTTTTGAAGTTGAAATGATTGCAATTCCTAAACCGTTAAGTACACGAGGAATTTCATCACTTTTGGCATAGACACGTAATCCAGATTTTGAAATTCTTTTCAAACCTGTAATAACTCTTTCTTTCTTTTCGCCATATTTTAGAGTTAAAGTTAATTTATCACCTTTAATATTTTTTTCATATTTGTAATCTACAATATAACCTTCACGTTTTAGAATTTCAGCAATTCCTAAAGTCATTTTTGAACCTAAAACCTCAACTGTTTCATATTTCATTTGATTTGCATTACGAATTCTTGTAAGCATATCTGCTATTCTATCTCCAACCATAGTCTAAATTCCTCCTTTCTACCAACTTGATTTCTTAACACCAGGGATTTGACCATTATTTGCCATTTCTCTAAAGCAAATACGGCATAATTTATATTTACGTAGAACTCCATGAGGACGTCCACATCTTTCGCAACGAGTATAAGCTCTTGACTTGAATTTTGGAGCTCTTTGTTGTTTTACTTTTAAACTTGTCTTTGCCATAAATATTTTCCTCCTCTATCTACTTTCTAAATGGCATTCCGAATCCATTAAGTAATTCGAAAGCTTCTTCATTTGTTTTTGCTGTAGTAACAAATACGATATCCATACCTCTTACTTTTAGTACTTGATCATATTCGATTTCTGGAAATATAATTTGTTCTTTAATTCCTAATGTATAATTACCTTTTCCATCAAACGCATTCTTAGAAACTCCTCTAAAGTCCCTAACGCGTGGAAGTGCAACTTTGATTAGTTTTTCCATAAAGTTGTACATATTTTCGCCACGTAATGTAACTTTGGCTCCAATTACTTGACCTTCTCTTAATTTAAAGCCAGCTATTGATTTACGAGCTTTTGTTACAACAGGTTTTTGTCCAGCAATTAATTCCAAATCTTTTACAGCTGCTTCGATGAATTTTGAATCGTGAGCAGCTTCACCAACACCCATGTTAATAACTATTTTTTCCAATTTAGGAATTTCCATTTTAGATGAATAGTTAAATTTTTTCATAAGGCTGTCAGTTATTTCTTCGTTATATAATTTTTTAAAAGTACTCATATATTCACCTACTAACTAGCTTTCTTTTCTGATTTTTTTGTTGTTTTTGCAGTTTTTGCTTCTGTTTCTACTTTTTTTACATTTGATACATGAATTGGAGCTTCAACCTCAACGATTGATCCAACTTCATTCATTCTATTTGGTTTTACATGCTTTTTAACGATATTAACGCCTTCAACTACAACTTTGTCTTTGTCTTTTAGCGTTTTAGTTATGCTACCAGTTTTGCCTTTATCTTTTCCAGCAATTACTAATACTTTATCTCCAACTTTAACTTTCATATAGTGCCTCCTATAATACTTCAGGTGCTAATGAAACTATCTTAGTGAATTCTTTTTCACGTAGTTCACGAGCAACAGGTCCTAATACTCTTGTTCCGATTGGACTCTTGTCTTCTTTAATTAAAACGCATGCATTGTCATCAAATTTAATGTATGAACCATCAGCTCTTCTTACACCTTGTACTGTTCTTACGATTACTGCTTTTACAACTTTTCCTTTTGGAATATTACTATTAGGAATAGCTTTTTTTACTGTTCCAATAACGATATCACCAATGTTACCGCTTTTTACTTTACTTCCGCCAACTACTTTGATAACAAGTAATTCACGAGCTCCTGAGTTATCAGCAACTTTAAGTTTTGTTTCTTGCATTACCATAATGATACCTCCTATAGAATTACAGCCTCAACTAATACTTCAGCAAGTTCATATCTCTTAGTTTTAGATAATGGTCTTGTACTAGTTATTCTAACTGTATCTCCTTCTTTAGCTTTGTTTAATTCATCATGAGCTGTATATTTTTTTGAATATTTAACTCTTTTACCATAAAGTGGATGCTTTTTATATGTTTCAACTAGAACGGTAATAGTTTTGTCGTTTTTAGCACTTACAACTTTACCTACTAATGATGTTTTCTTAGTTTCTTCCATTATTCTTCGCCTCCATTTTCAATTTTTCTTTCACTTAGAATTGTATTCATTCTAGCAACATTTTTTCTTAATTCACGAACTCTTGATGATTTTTCTAATGAACCAGTTGATTGTTGTAATCTTAAATCAAATAATTCTTTTTTAGATTCTTTAATTTTTGTTTCTAACTCTTCGTTAGATAGAGCTCTAAGTTCTTTCATTACTTCACTAACCTTCATTAGATTCACCACCTTTAACTTCTTTTTTAACAAATTTACATTTTATTGGCAATTTATGTGAAGCTAATCTTAAAGCTTCTTTAGCGATGTCTTCAGTAACTTCGCCAACTTCAAACATTATTTTGCCTTTTTTAACAACAGCAACGTAACCTTCAACGCTGCCTTTTCCTTTTCCTTGACGAACACCTAAAGCTTTTTTAGTTAAAGGCATATCAGGGAAAATGTTAATCCAAACTTTTCCGCCACGTTTCATGTAACGATTCATCGCAATACGAGCAGCTTCGATTTGTTGAGCAGTAACCCAAGCACCTTCGCAAGCTACTAAACCATAATCACCAAAATGTAATTCAGTATTACCTTTAGCACGGCCATCGTATGGTCTACGATGTGACTTACGATATTTAGTTCTTTTTGGCATCAACATTTGTAACATCTCCCTTCGTCACTTTTTTAGTAGGAAGAATTTCACCTTTGTAAATCCATACTTTAACGCCGATTTTTCCATAAGTTGTATTAGCTTCACTTATTGCATAATCAACATCAGCACGAATTGTATGAAGTGGAACAGTACCTTCTGTATATCCTTCAGCACGAGCCATTTCAGCACCGCCTAATCTTCCAGATACAGATGTTTTAATTCCTTTTGCTCCTGCTTTCATAGTGTTTCTAATAGCTCTTTTTTGAGCACTTCTAAATGGAGCTCTAGCTTCAATTTGACTAGCAATTTGATCAGCTACTAATTTTGCACTTAAATCAGGATTTTTTACTTCGATTATAGATACATAGATTTCTTCATCTACTAATTTCTTTAATTCATTTCTTAATTTTTCAATATCTTCTCCGCCACGTCCGATAATAATACCAGGTTTAGCAGTATATATTTTAACTTCTGTTCTTTTTGCAGTTCTTTCAATAACAACTTGAGCAACTGCAGCGTCTTTCATTTTTTTAGCGATATATTTTCTGATTTTGTCATCTTTATTTAATAAAATACCAAAATCTTTTTTATCAGCAAACCAATTAGCTTCCCAATCTTTATTTACGCCAATTCTAAGACCTTTTGGATTGACTTTTTGTCCCATACTATTTAGCCTCCTTATTATCAGATACTTTTACAGTAATATGACTTGTTCTTTTATCTCTTCTATCAACTTTTGTTCTTGAGCCAAATTTTATTCTTTTTAAAACTTGTCCAGGGTTTATATAGCATTCAGAGACAATAAGATCAGATTCTTTTGCGCCATTATTATTAACAGCATTAGCAATTGCAGAATTTAATACTTTTGAAATTAATCTACTTGCTTTTGTGTTTGTATTTGCTAAAATTCCTTGTGCAGTTTCTACATCTTTACCTCTAATAAGGTCTAAAGTCATTCTAGCTTTACGTGGTGCTATGATAGCACCTTTATGTATTGCATATGCTTCCATTACTTATTCTCCCTTCCTACTTTTGTCCAGCGTGGCCACCGAATTTACGAGTTAAAGCAAATTCTCCTAGTTTGTGTCCAACCATATCTTCAGTTATATATACTGGAATAAAATCTTTTCCATTATGAACAGCTATTGTGTGTCCGATAAAATCAGGATAAATAGTTGAACGACGAGACCAAGTTTTAATAACTTCTTTTTTATTATTTTTATTTAATTCTTGAACCTTTTTTAACAATCTATCAAATACGTAAGGTCCTTTTTTTAAACTTCTTGCCATTATTATTTCCTCCTATTTTTGTTTACGACTAACAATTAGCTTGTTTGATTTGTTTTTAGAGCTTCTAGTCTTAACGCCCATAGCCTTTTTACCCCAAGGTGTCATTGGTGACTTACGTCCAACTGGAGTACGTCCTTCACCACCACCATGTGGATGGTCATTAGGGTTCATTACAGAACCTCTGTTTGTTGGTCTGATACCTAAATGACGAGTACGACCAGCTTTTCCTAAGTTAACTAATTCGTAATCTTCATTTCCTACAACACCAATTGTAGCAAAGCAAGTTCCTAGTACTTTTCTTGTTTCACCAGATTGTAATCTGATTAAAACATATTTGTCTTCACGACCTAAGATTTGAGCACTAGTTCCAGCAGAACGGCATAATGCAGCTCCTTTACCAGGTTGAACTTCAATACAATGTATTGTTGTACCAACTGGGATATTTTTTAATGGTAATGCATTACCAATTTTAATATCAGCATTTTCTCCTGATTCAATTATAGTTCCAACCTTCAAATCTTTTGGAGCTATAATATATTTCTTTTCGCCATCTCTATAATTGATTAAAGCGATGTTAGCATTACGATTTGGATCATATTCGATTGTAGCAACTCTACCAGTTACATCAGTTTTATTTCTCTTAAAATCGATGATTCTGTATTTTCTTTTTGCTCCACCACCAATATGGCGTACTGTCAATTTACCTTGATTGTTTCTTCCTCCTGATTTTGAATTTGAAACAAGTAATGATTTTTCAGGAGTAGAAGTTGTTATTTCTGTATTTGCTAAAGTAGTCATTCCACGACGTCCATTAGTAGTTGGTTTATATTTTTTTATAGCCATTATTCTTCTCTCCTTCTTATAATTCTATTTTTTCGCCATCTTTAAGAGTTACAATAGCTTTTTTATAGGTTTGAGTTTTTCCTGTATATCTACCAACTCTTTTTGCTTTTGATTTAGTATTAAGAGTATTTACTTTTTCTACTTTAACACCAAAAGCTTCTTCGATAGCCTTTTTGATTTCAATTTTATTAGCTTCGCTAGCCACTTTAAATGTGTAAACATTCTTTTCAGCTGCTGCTGCTGACTTTTCTGTAATTACAGGTGCAATAATAATATCAGTATAATCTTTCATTATTTAAGTCCCCCTTCAATTACTTCGATTGCTTTTTCATCGCAAACAACTACATCTGCGTTGATTAAGTCATAACAATTTATTTCGTTTGCTTGTATATTGTAAACATAACCTAGGTTTCTTGTTGCTAAGTATAGATTTTCATTTTCTTCACCAGTAACGAATAAAACTTTACCATTTAATTTAAGGGTAGAAATAATATCTTTTACTGTCTTAGTTTTTAAATCATCTAAGCTTATGTTATCAACTACTACTAATTCATTTGCTTGATATTTATAAGATAAAGCACTTTTTAAAGCAAGAGCTCTTTCTTTTTTGTTAATTTGGAAAGTGTAATCTCTTGGTGTTACGCCACCTGAAATTCCACCGCCACGCCATTGTGTAGCACGAATAGAACCTTGACGAGCTCTACCAGTTCCTTTTTGTCTCCAAGGTTTTCTTCCACCACCAGAAACTTCAGAACGAGTTTTAGTTTTAGCTGTACCTTGTCTTGTAGCTGCTAATTGTAAATCTATTGCTTTTTTCAAAACAATATCATTAGCTTCAACATTCCATACATTATCTGCTAATGTAATATCTTTTAGTTTTTCGCCTTTTTTATTAATTAATTGTATTTTTGCCATTTAGATCACCTTTCTAAGTAATTACTTACTTTCCTCTTGGTTTTCTTTTTGAGCTTCTACTACTGGTTCTTCAGCAGTGTTAGCTGTAGTATCTTCTACAACTTCATCAACAACAGTTTCATTTTCATACTCAAGTATTTCTTTTACTTCAGCATTTTCATGTTTTTTAACGGCTGATTTGATAAAAACTAAAGATTGTTTTGCACCTGGAATATTTCCGCTTACTAAAATATAATTTTCATTAGCGTTAACTTCTATAATTTCTAAGTTTTGAATTGTTGTAGTTTCAACACCCATATGTCCTGGTAATTTCTTACCTTTAAGAACACGCATTGGTCTCATTGTTCCCATTGAACCTGGTCTTCTGTGATAACGAGATCCGTGAGCCATAGGTCCTCTTGATTGATTCCAACGTTTGATTACACCTTGAGTTCCATGACCTTTGCTTGTTCCAGTAACATCAACATATTCGCCAGCAGAGAATATGTCAGCGTTAATTGTATCTCCTAAGCTATAAGTACCTTCAAGGTTTTTAATTTCTTTTAAGTAGCGCTTAGGATTTGTGTTTGCTTTCTTGGTATGACCAATACTTGCTTTACTAGCGTTTTTAGTCTTCTTGTCAACTGTTGCTAATTGAACAGCATTGTAACCATCAGTTTCAGTTGTTTTGATTTGAGTTACAACGTTTGGTTCAACAGATACGACAGTTACAGGAATAAGTTTTCCTTCTTTTGTGAAAACTTGAGTCATTCCGACTTTACGTCCTAAGATTCCTTTCATATCTTTTTCCTCCATTTATTATTTAATTGTGATTGCAACACCACTTGGAATATCCAAATGAGCTAATGCATCAACAGTTTCCTTTGTAGGGCTTTTTATGTCGATTAATCTTTTATGAGTACGACTTTCAAATTGTTCTCTAGAGTCTTTGTATTTATGTACAGCTCTAAGAACAGTAACCTTTTCTACTTCTGTAGGAAGAGGTACTGGTCCAACAACTACGCCCCCAGTTCTTTTAACAGTTTCAACTATCTTTCCGCAAGCTTGATCTAAAGTTCTATGATCGTAAGCTTTTAGAGTAATACGAACTTTGTTACTTGACATTTGCATGTCCTCCCTTCGCCTATATCTAGTATAGACTCGCTCCGAATGAATTCCCCGATTAGGTTTTGTCCTACAACTCCCCCTAGTGTATCGGCAACCTCACACATCTAAGCAGTCATACGAGTTTGATTATAGCAGACAATATCACTAAAAGCAAGCGTTTTTATGCATTTTTTTACAAAAAAAGACAAGATTCAACAAACGTTAAAGCTTGACTTAATCATTAGCAAATAAAGATTCAGTTTCTCTCATCTCTTTTGGCAAAGCAATATCCATGTATTGAAGGATTGTTGGAGCAAAACTTTTTAAATTGCCATTCTTTAATTTTATTTTTTTATCCAAAATAACAAAAGGAACAGGACTAAGTGTGTTTTTAGTTATAATATTATTTTCCCTATCAATGATAGTATCAGCATTACCATGACTACCTATAATAACAACCTTATAAAAATTATCTTTAGCTACTTCAATAATTTTTCCTAAACAAACATCGACTGCTTGCAAGCCATTTATCGTTGCCTGATAATTTCCTGTATGGCCTAGGACATCCGGATTAGCAAAATTGGCAATAATAAAATCGTAATCATTTTCCATACATTTTATGATCGCCTTAGCGACAGCAAGCGCATTTAATTCTGGTTTTTTTTCAAAATGATCAACAACCGGTGAAGGTATAAGATAGTTATCACAATTGGTTAACGAAATATTCTTTTCACCATCAAAGTAATAAAATAAAGAATCCTCTTTTAAACTTTCTGCAATTTTAGCTTGATTTAAACCTAATTGGTCAATGTATTCACATATAGTATTGTTTATTACTGGGTCTTCAAATAAGGGACGAATTTTGACTTTATTGCTTATTTCAAAAAAACTATATATTTTTAAAAATAATTTAGTAATTTTAAATTTTTCGAAATCTTTGTCAGCAAGACTTTCTAAGATTTGAGCTTGATTATCGCGGCTATAGTTTAAAAAGAATACGACATCTTTCTGTTGTAAAGGAACAAACTCATTTGTTTTTATAGGCGGCAAAAAATCATCAGTTAGCCCCTTTTTGTAACATAAGTTAATAATTTTTGCAATATCAGGAGTGGCTACTCCATGACCATTAACTAACAATTTATAATAAGTTTCCGTTTTGGTATAATTTTTATCTTTATCAAAAGCATAATAAAGTCCACAAATAGAAGAAATTTTAGCATACTTATTCTTATTTTCAATTAATGGAATTATTTTGGAAAAAAAATATTTATCAGAATTTTGGCCATCAGCTACTAAATCAATATATATATTAGAAATATTACGTGATTCTAAGAAGGTTATAATATATTGTAAGTGTTTTACATCAGAAGACATTCTATCTTGCGATACTAGAAAAATCAAATGAATATTTTTACCAGTTGTATTTAAGTAATCAACAATTTCATTAAGGTGAGGATTCCTCGAAAGAGCTTTTCTATTTATGGCCTCTTCGATAATTTGATGTCTATTTTTCACATCACGGCCAGCTCCAATTATTTTATGATTTAGTTCACTAAAACCAGCTTCGTTATCAGAAAGACCAACATTAGTTCCTGAAGATTTTAGCAAACAATGAGGATAATTATTCCATATATTTATAAAATTATTCATTCCGGCATTTTTAACAGCGTTACCATAAATATCTTCGCGCATTCCTAAGCCATCTAAAATAATAGTTAGTATTTTTTTCATTTTATCTAATCTCCTATTAATAGGATAGCATAACTAAAAAAAAATTACAAAAAACTTGTAATTTTTTTAATAAGTAACTTTTCCATCTTCTAATAATAATTTATCTACTATTATGGCAACGAATTCACCATTAGTAGGTTTTGACTTGTAATAGTCAAGACAATTAGCAAATAATTCCGCAGTATATTCGTAATTGCCTCTATCCCAACCCGTTTCAATAGCGCTTCTCATAGATCTTTCGATACAACTTTCTTTTTTATCAAAAGTCTTAGAAACTAACGGATATATACGTTTTGTTATGCTAGTTAACAGTGATGGATCTTTATAACATTCATAGATAGCTTTACGTAAATAATGGAAACCATTTTTATCAGGAGCTATTCCTAATTTCTTCAACATGTAAGAAATTTTATCATAAATATCCATTTTCTTAAAATTATAAGTTTGATTTTTTTCGGATATTTCATTTAAGAACAATACCAAATCTGATATTTTATAGTTCTTTGGAATGATATTATAAATTTGATACATCGAATTTGTTAAATTATAACAATCTAATTTAATATTATCGATTATTATGGTTCTTTGCAATAACCATTTATTTTTATAATTAGTTAAAAGTTCTAAAACATTTTGGCCTTCTAACATTCCATCAACAAGGATGGCATCAATTTCATTCTTACTATCATTTATTATTTCTAATGCTTTTTTATAATCATTTGCTTCATATTTAATAATAATATCTGTGCCTTGATTAGTTAGGCATTGCTTAAGCTTAGATACATCATCAATACTTCCTACAATCAACAATTTAATTTCTTTCTTCATTACCCATTCTCTTTCCTTTACTTTTTTATAAATTATAAAGTTTTAATTTTGGGATTTATGTGTTAATTTGTCGAATTGATAATAATATTTAATATTTAATAATATTTCGTTTCTGCAATTACGAATGATTATCATTGTAGTTTTTCTCTAAAATTATTTAGCTCTTAACTTTAGGTTAACAATCATAATCTAGTTTATTTTAACATTAAACAATTATAGTTCGACAATTGCAGTTTTTTTGTTTTAATTGTATTTTGTTTTTTTCCCTTGTTACGCTAACCGTAACTGATTATAAAATTCTAATCATACATTAGCAAATAGTATCGATAGTAAATTTTAATTAGATAGAAATTTTAAAATTATCAAATCATCATATTAATTAAAGATAAGTTGATAATAAAATCTTAACTATGTCTAAAATCGAAGTGATTATTTTTTTATAATCCATTTTTTATTATTAAAAGAGGTTTCTAGTTGCTTATTTTGTCCCCCTGAATTTTTAAAGATGTGAAAATCTTTATTTTGGTGATTTTATGCTTCTTGCTGTTTTATTAGAAACTAATTGTTACTTTTCTGAAATGTTGTCTATAGCAGGCAAACCCTTATTTATTATATATTCTAGGGTTGCTCCACCACCAGTTGATAAGAAAGTAAACTTTTCAGCTAGTTTAAAATTCTTAACAGCACTAACGCCATCTCCACCACCAACAACTTTGGTAGCTTGGCTATCTCCAATTGCATTTAGCAATTCACGAGTACCAGTCGCAAAACGAATATCTTCGTATTTGCCGGCAGTTCCGTTAACAAATATTGTAGCCGATTTATTAATAACTTCCTTATACTTATTAACTGTCTTCATGCCGATATCATAGATAACATCATCAGTTTCAACATTGTTTATACTGACGTGATCTACATAATCTTCATTGTAATTTCGACTAACAATTGCATCAACAGGCAACATTATTTTTTCTTTGTTGCTAATTAATATATTTTTTAATTTTTCAATAGTTGCTTGATCTTTTGTTCTTATCGATTCACCAACATCGTATCCTAAAGTTTGAAGACAAGAGTTGGCAATACCACCAGTCAATAACAAGTTATCGCAAAGCGGTAAAAGAGCTTCTATTAAAGCGACTTTATCTTCCACTTTTGCTCCACCCATTAGAATCGTAAATGGTTTTTCAGCATTTAAAACATACTTATCTAACATAGTAATTTCTTTTTGGACCAAAAAGCCAATGCAATTTGGCAAATATTTGGCCACTCCATATGTTGACGCATGTTTGCGGTGACAAGAACCAAAAGCATCTAAGCAAAAAATATCAGCAAGATCAGCCCAATACATAGCTAGTTGTGGATCATTTCCACTTTCAAGTTTACCCGGAACATCTTCAAATCTGGTATTTTCCAAAACTAAAATGTCACCAGGTTGCATTTCTTCTATTTTTGCAGATAGATAAGTGCTTCTTGTTTGTGTAGAAAAGATTACTTTACTACTAACTAATGTTTGTAGATGTTTAGCAACAGGCATCAAGCTATTTTTAGCTTTATCTTCTTCACTTTTAACTTTTCCAAAGTGAGAAAGAATAATAATTTTAGCCCCTTGTCTAATAAGGTATTCAATTGTTGTTAGTGATTCAACAATCTTGCTGTCATCAAGAATATGACCATCTTTAATAGGTACATTAAAATCACAACGCAATAGAACTCTTTTTCCTTTAACGTCTACATCTTGGATTCTTCTCTTCATATTATCACCTATTATAATTATAGAATATCTTAACTTTATTAACAAGAAGAATTTTTGGAAGATGGCATTTTCTGTACATTTTAACTTTTCTGTAAAAGAAAAAAAAGCTTTAAAGCTTTTATTTTTCCATTAATTTTTTAGCAGTTCTCATCATTTGAGCAGTATAGCCCATTTCATTGTCATACCAAGCTACAATTTTGACTAATTGACCTTCAGGAGTATTTAAAACTTTAGTTGATAAACCATCAACAAGAGCCCCTGTTTTCTTACCTAAGATATCACTAGATACAACAGGATCCATTGTTAATTGTAATGTTTCATTAGTGTTATTTTTAAACAAAGTGTTGATTTCATCTACAGTTGTATCTCTTTCTAATTCAAGAGTTACATCAACTACAGAACCATCACTAACTGGTACTCTAAAGGCATTACCATCAAGTTTACCATCAATAGAAGGGATAACTTTACCAATTGCACTAGCAGCTCCTGTTGAAGCTGGAACAATATTCATGGCACAAGCACGACCACGACGAGCTAAGATACCTTTTTTGTGAGGGATATCCAAAGTTGCTTGGTCATTAGTATAGGCATGAACAGTTGTCATAAAGCCTTTTTTTATACCAATATTGTCTTCAATAACTTTTAAGACTGGAGCTAAGCAATTTGTTGTACAAGAGGCTGCAGAAATTATTTCTTCAGAACCATCTAAAATTTCGTCATTAACATTGTAAACAATTGTTTTCATATCCCCCTTACCAGGAGCAGAAATTATAACTTTTTTAGCACCAGCTGCAATGTGTTTAGCAGCGTCTTCTTTTTTAGTAAATAACCCCGTACATTCCAAGACTACGTCTACCTCTAGATCCTTCCAAGGTAAATTGATTGGATCTTTTTCTGAATAAACTTTTATTCTTTTAATATTATTTATTATTATTTCATCATTTTCAAAGGTAATTTTGTCTTCATGAAATGAACGATGATTAGTGTCATATTTCAATAAATAAGCTAACGTTTCTGCATCTGTTAAGTCATTTATTGCGACAACGTCAAATTCATTTCCTGTAATCATTTCACGGAAAGCTAATCTTCCGATACGGCCAAAGCCGTTAATTGCTACTTTTATCATTTTTATTCCTACTTTCTTTTCTTAAAATTAAACACTTTCAAATATACTTTTGCCTATAAACTCACGTAAAATGGAATCGTCCGTAACATAATCTGATGGAATTGGGAAGAAACCACGCAAGAAATTTATTAACCTTCGAGCTTCATTATAAGCTTTAGAATTACTTTTTACTGAATATAATAATGGCTCAGCATAAACTTTTAAAACACCTACTTCATAAACTAAGGAAGTGTTAACAATACGATTTATATTATTTATATATGGAAAAATATATTTTTCTTCGCCATCACGAACTCTGTTCCAATAGCTGATTGTCTCACCAACATCAGTAGCACGAGTACGATTATCTCTAACTATACGGCGAAGCAATCGCAAATCGGTTGTTGATATATAATTATGTTTATCTATATTAAGTGGTATAAAAGGACTTAAATATACTTTGTATTTTAAAGATGGATCTAAATCAGGAGTCATTTTATCATTAATAGAATGCAAACCTTCCATCAAAATGATACATTTATCAGATAATTTAGTAGGTATTTTACTAAACTCTTTTTTACCTTCAACAAAGTTATATTCAGGTAAAAACACTTTCTTACCTTGGGCCAAATCTTTTAATTGCTTATTTAATAATTTTATATCAAGAGCTTCAAGACTTTCGAAATTATATTCCCCATTTTCATCAACAGGAGAATCAACTTTTTCTTTAAAATAATTATCAATTGACAAAACTAAAGTTTCATAACCTCGGCTTCTTAATTGCAAAGCGACTTTTTTAGTAGTAGTAGTTTTACCTGATGAAGATGGTCCAGCTAAGCAAACATACTTACATTTAGACTTTATAATATCATCGACTAATTCGTAAATTTCATTATTGAAATTAGTCTCAACTATTTTAATCAACCCTTCTATTTTACAATCAGATATCGTTTTATTCATATCAGCCAAATATGGGATTCCTAAAGCACTAATCCATTTTTTACTTTTATCAAAACATTCAATAACATTTTGATAATGAATGTATTCAGGAACCTTATATTTAGTACATGGTGATGGGAATAATAAAACTAATTTATTATATCCTAAGAAAATCAAATCATATTTTGATAAGCATCCTGTACTATAAGGCATTTCAGAATAAAAATAGTTGATATAATTTCTTAATTTATAAACTGTTACAATGTTATTAGTAACATTGTGAATGTTAGCAGCTTTCTCTGGAGATTTTTGTTTATTATAGTAATTTATGGCTTCTTTCTTTTCAACATTCAAATTATAAATTCGTTCATCTTTTTCGATGATTTCATTCATACGGGCTCTTAACTTTTGTGCGTCATTCAAGGTAAAACGACGTTCACCAATGATTGTCATATGTAAGCCATTTGCTATTGAATGATCAAAAGTCACTTCAAAAGTTTCATTAAAAACTTCCTTTAAAGCCACTTCAATAACAAAATTCAAACCATACTTATTTATTTTATAACCATTTACACTGTTCATATCAATAAAATTAACTTTAGTATTTTTATTTATTTTAGTTTCTAAAGAAACAGTTTCGTTATTTATTTCAGCACCAACTATTTTATCTTTCATCTTAGGCTGATAAATTTTACTAAGTTCATATAAAGTTGTTCCTCTTTCAATTTCTAAAGTTGATTCATCTTGAAAAGTTACAGTTGTTTTGTTCGTTGCCATATGATCCCTCTCTTATTCTAAATTAATTATACTATCTATTTAAAAGTTTGTCACAGATTAAATTAAACGCTTTATATATTTTATACATTATTTTAGTGAATATGTTATAATTTTTGTGGATTGGGGCTCAATATGAAAAAAAGATTAAAAAGGAATTATGTTTTTAGATTTATACTATTTTTTATTTTTATTGCTTTGATTGCGGCGATAGTTTTTGGTAATTTTTTTGTAGCACCATATATCACCAATATCACAACAGCCGATAGTATTAGATACCCTGATAAAAAAATTGTTAATGTCGAAGTTGAAAATTACTTTTTTAAATTTAATAAAACAACATGGTGTTTATTAGTCGAAACAAATGGCGTACCTAATGTTAATGATAGTGGTTGGGTAAAAGCTAATAATGGTTATTGTAGTTTTATAACAGATTTATCTAGCTATGATGTTTATGTTAAAGATAGTTACGGTAACATAAGTGATGTTGATAAAAGAAAACAGAAAGAAAAAAATATCAAAAAAATACCAATGAGTAATGAAAACATTTATTTGTATCCAACACAACAACAAAAGGTTAATGTTAATGATGAAAATATTCAAACTGTTCAATGGAAAAGTGACGATGAAAAGATAGCAACAGTTGATAATAATGGAATTATTTCAGGAATAAGCGCCGGAACAACGACAATTAAAGCCATTTATAAAGAAAACTACTATGGTGAAGTAAAAGTAATTGTTACTAATTTGATTGAAAAACCAGATGCATCAGCTAAAAAAGAATATGTAAAATGTCGTCAATTTAGTGATGATGAAGCGCAGTTGCTTGATGACATACTAGAAGAAAAAATAAAGGAAGCTGGTTATCAAACAAGAGCCGGAGTTGTAGCTGCGGCAAGATTTTTGACCTTGGATTTTTCTTATCGAGTACCTTACTTTTATGAAAATGGTCGACTTGAAAATTATGAACCATATCAATATGTCGACGGTGAAGGACGCTATTATCATAAGGGCTTATATTTAAGTACGAAGAAAATAAAAGATTTAAAAGCCAATTTTGTAGGACCTGCTATTTGGGGATGCAATTTACAAAATTATACGGATTGGAACGGAGTTTATGTTACTGGTCAGCTTTATCCTAATGGCTTAGACTGCTCTGGTTTTGTAACGTGGGCCCTATTAAATGGCGGGTTTGATGTTGGAGATATTGGAGCCGGAACAGATCCAGCGCATAAAGATCTAACAGACTTAGGACAAAAAGTATACATTACTGAAGAACTAATGGCATCTGGAAAAGTTAAAGTTGGCGATTTAATCGGCTTAGATGGACATATGGCTATTTTGGCAGGATGGGACAGTCAAAATTATTATATTGCCGAATCACTTAACACGACTGGTGGGGTTGTTATGACAACTGTTGCTAGAACAAAATTAGTAAATAATAGTATTTATAGATATATTATATTGATGGATGAAGTTTATAAAACGGATGGAAATTTAACTAATATGTGGTAAAAAGGAGTGTGTAAAAAATTCTGTGTAAACGGAACCTAACCATGATTTGAAACCTTAATTGGTTTCTTTTTTTGTTATTTCAATAATAACATATTATAATTAATTTTCAAAGAACTATATTCTTTGAGTTGCGGTATTTTACGAACATCAAGTTATGTTTTTAATATTTTATTTAGTATTATTTGTTAAATCTAGTTTT
>CAKOHV010000005.1 GCA_934086145.1 uncultured Bacilli bacterium | reverse complement strand
TTTAAGTTAAGAAGTGATGTTTTACATTTTTTAAGAAATAAAATGTATGATTTAGGTTTTATGGAAGTTCAAACACCTATTTTAACAGCTTCTAGTCCGGAAGGAGCTCGTGATTTTGTGGTTCCTTCGAGGAATTTTAAAGGTAAATTTTATGCTTTACCACAAGCTCCTCAAATATATAAAGAATTATTAATGGTTGGGGGTGTTGAAAAATATTTTCAAATTGCACCATGTTTTCGTGATGAGGATGCGCGAGCTGATCGTACTTTAGAATTCTATCAATTAGATATGGAAATGAGTTATGTTACGGAAGATGAGGTATTAGAAGTAGGTGAAGATATCTTTTATGATGTTTTTACAAAGTTTAGTAAGAAAAATGTTTCACCAAAGCCTTTTCGTCGTATAAGTTATAAAGATGCCATGGACTTTTACGGAACAGATAAACCTGATTTAAGAAATCCATTATTAATTAATGATGCGACAGAAGTTTTGAAAGATACAACCTTTGGACCATTTAAGAAAAGTACTATTAAAGTAATTGTTGTCCCAAATATTGGTGATAAATCTAATTCGTGGTTTAATGAAGTTGTTGATTATGCTAGTAGTATTGGTATGCCAGGAATTGGTTATTTAACTTTGTTGGAAGATGGAACTTTTAAAGGACCAATTGATAAATTTTTATCTGATAAGGAAAGATCTGACTTAGTTCAAGAATTTAAAATGGAAAAAAATGCCGTTATTTTCTTTATTGCTAATAAACATAAAGGAACAGCTGTTAAGTATGCTGGTTTAATTAGAACATATTTAGGTCAAAAGTTAGAACTTATTGATAATGATAAGTTAGAATTATGTATTGTTAAAGATTTCCCAATGTTTGAGTATGATGAAGTTAATAAAAAATATGAATTCTGTCATAATCCATTTAGTTTACCACATGGAGGTATAAGTGATTATCAAAGTGGGAAAGATGTCTTAGATATATTAGCTTACCAATATGATTTTGTTTGTAATGGTAATGAAATGGCAAGTGGGGCGATACGTAATCACGATTTAGATAGCTTAGCTAAAGGCTTTGAAGTAGTTGGATATTCCCGTGATGAAGTAGAACAAAGATTCAATTCCATCTTTACCGCATTTAAATATGGTTGTCCTCCACATGGTGGAATGGCACCGGGAATTGATCGAATCTTAATGCTAATTAAAGATGAACCTAATTTAAGAGAAGTTCAAGCATTCCCAACAAGTGCCAGTGGTGCTGATAATATGATGGGAAGTCCTTCTGAACTTACTAAAGAACAATTAAAAGAATTAGGGATAAAAGTAGAGGTGAAAAAAGGTGAGTAAATTTACAAGCGAAATGGTTGATGATTATGCTGATAAATTACTTATTGGTTTAACAAAAGAAGAAAATAAAATGGTTTTAGATGAATTTGAAGCCATCGACAAAAACTTAGATATGGTTAATTTAATTCCGAATATTGGCGAAGTTACGCCAATGACCCATACTCTTGATGATTTTACATATGAATTAAGAGAAGATGTTATAGTACCATCTGTTCCTATTGAAGATTTATTGCGTAATAGTGATGATACTGAAGGAAATGAGATTGTAGTACCAAAGGTAGTAGGATAGGTGATAAAATGAAGTACATGGAAAAATCAATTGAAGAATTACATGAATTATTGGTAAGTGGTCAAGTAACTAGTGATGAATTAGTTAAAGAATCTTTAAAAAGAAGCCATGAAGTACAAGAAAAATGTAATGCTTTTGTAACAATTTTAGATGATGCTAAGGGAACGGAAGTAACTGATAATTTACTTTCGGGAATTCCTTATGGTGTTAAAGATAATTATTCAACAAAGGATATTTTATCAACGGGGTCTTCTAATACTTTAAAAGACTATGTGCCATTTTTTAGTGCAACAGCTGTTGAAAACTTAGATGCAGCGGGGGCTGTTAAAGTTAATAAAACAGCTCTTGATGAGTTTGGAATGGGTGGAACAGGAACAACGGCGCATACTGGTGTCCAAAGAAATCCATGGGATACAACTCGTATGTGTGCTGGTTCTTCTAGTGGTTCAGCAGCAGCTGTTGCTGCCGGAGTTTATCCTTATGCTTTAGGATCAGATACCGGAGATTCGATTCGTAAACCTGCTGCTTACTGTGGAATAGTCGGTTATAAACCAACTTATGGAATGATTTCAAGATATGGTTTATTTGCTTTTGCTTCTTCTCTAGACCATTGTGGGGTTTTAACAAGAAGTGTTCGTGATGCCGCAATTGTTGTTGATCAAATGAAAGGCTTAGACATTAACGATATGACATCATGGGATTCAAGTAAAATAAAATTACTTGAAGCTTGTAATGGGAATGTTCAGGGCATGAAAGTATGCTATATAAAAGAAATTTGTGATAAGAGTAAGTATACAGAAAAAGAAACTTTAGAACATTTAGATAATTTCTTTGCTGCTTTAGAGAATCTTAAAAAATTAGGCGTTACAGTTGATGAAGTATCAGTTGATGAGGTTCTTTTAAAAGCTCAACCTTCTGTTTATGTTGTTTTATCTTGTGCTGAGGCAACTAGTAACATGAGCAATTTAACAGGAATTGTTTTTGGACCACGTGGAGAAGGCGATAATTATCGTGATATGATGAAAGATCATCGTACAAAAGGGTTCTCACCTTTAATTAAACGTCGTTTTGTTATAGGATCATATGTTTTACAAAAAGAAAATCAAGAAAAATACTTTAAAAATGCCCAACGTGTTAGAAGATTATTAGTAGATCGTTGGAAAGAAATTTTTGTGGATTATGATGCGGTTATTTTGCCTGTTGGGGCTGGTCCTGCTAAGCATTTAGATAGTGATTTAGATATGGTAGAACAAAATGCTTCTTTTTTAGAAGAACACTTACAAGTTGGTAATTTTGGAGGTTTCCCTTCAATTACCATTCCGGATGGCTTTGTTAGTAATCTACCAGTAGGACTTAATATAACTGGTAATTGCTATGAAGATGAGAAAGTATTAAATCTTGCCTATGCGTTAGAAAGTACAATGACGTATAAAGACCAAATTGCAAAGGAGGTTAAATAATGACTAAGTATTTAGCAAAAATTGGGTTAGAAATGCACTGCGAAGTTAGTTTAACAAAGACAAAAGTTTTTAGTGCGGCTGAGAACTCTTATAAAAGTACACCTAATACGAACGTTAGACCTTTAGATATGGGCTTTCCAGGAACGTTACCTGTTTTGAATAAAGAAGCAGTTCGTTTGTCATTAATGGCCTCTTTGATTTTGAATTGCCGTCAACCAGAATATATGTATTTTGAAAGAAAAAATTATTATTATCCAGATATGCCAAAGAACTATCAAATAACGCAAAATCCACCAGAAGATTGTGTAGGTATGGGGGGTTATGTTGATGTTTATCGCGATGATAATACAACTTTTAGAGTAGGAATTGATAACATTCATTTAGAGGAAGATGCGGCTTCTTTAGATCATTTCTTTAGAACTAGTAATATTGATTATAATAGAGCAGGGGTTCCGTTATTAGAATTGGTAACTAAGCCAGATATTCATAGTGCTTCCGAAGCAGTGGCTTTCTTAGAACATATGCGTAGTATTTATCAATATGCAGGAATTAGTGAAGCCGATAGTAAAAAAGGCCAAATTAGATGTGATGTCAATGTTTCTTTGATGGATGCCTCTTTGGACGAAAATGATCCTACTAATTGGGGAACTAGAACAGAAATTAAGAATGTTAATTCTTTTGGTGGCGTAAGGGATGCCATTGATTATGAAATTCAACGTCAAACGGAAATTTTAGATGAAGGATTAGAAGTTGAACAAGAAACACGTCGTTGGGATGAAGAGTCTGGGACAACAATTAGAATGCGCAGCAAAGCTGATGCTATTGATTACAAGTATTTTGTTGAACCAAATATACCAAGATATAAAATAAGTCAAGAATGGCTTGAAGAAATTAGAGCTTCTATTCCGGAACTTGCTCCAGAAAGACGTAAAAAGTATGTTGAAAATTTAGGTATTTCAGCTTATGATGCTGGAGTTTTAGTTAAAGAAAAAGATATTTCAGATTATTATGAAGAATGTGTTAATTTAGGAATTGATGCGAAAGTTGCTGCCAACTGGGTAACTGTTAATGTTGTTGGTGAATTAAATAAGCAGAACATTACAATAGATGAATTATACATTCGTCCTGAAATGTTAAAACAAATTACTGATGCAATGGGAAAAGGTTTATTATCTTCAAAGCAAGCTAAAGAAGTTTTCTTTAAGGCTATTGAAGAACAAAAAGAACCAAAAAATTATATTAGTAAAGAGAATGCTCAGATTAGTGATGAAGGTGAATTATTACGTATTATTACAGAAATCTTAGATAATAACCAAGTTCAAATAGAACAATATAAGGCTGGTAAAGATAACTTGTTTGATTACTTTGTTGGTCAAGTTATGAAAAATACTCGTGGTAAAGCTAATCCGGTTTTAACTAAAGAAATCTTACATCGTGAATTAGATAAAAGATAAAAAAGCAGTACTTATGGTACTGCTATTTTTGATGAAAATTTGCCAAAATAAACTATGTTTGTTATATTTTTAGCAGGGGGAAATAAATATGAATGATTTTAATAGAATACGCTTAGAGATGGCTTTGCAAGAAGATCCAAGTTTAAAAAATTATATTAAAAGTTATGTTTCGATATTAAAAAATAATTTAATTGAAAAAGTACGTTATACAGCTGGAGTTCTTGCTGGTAAAAGGACATTAGTTAGTAAAAAGTATAAAGGAGAGCCTCGTGTTTCTCAACAAATGGTTGAAGAAAATCCAGAGCAATATGTTATTCGTGAATGTCTTAAAGCTTGTCAAATTTTATGGGATAAAAATATTTATACTTTTATGTGTAGTGATCCAATGGATACAAATGCGTGGATTGAATTAAAAATAGATGGTTTATCTTTAGAAAATAAACTAATTTTAGAGGAAATAAAAAAAGATTATCGTTATCTTTTAGGTTATCACTCTGGTTGTATTAATATTTATGCATCAGGAATGGGGAGAAAAGCTAGTGTAGCCCTTATAGCTATGGCAGAACGTTTTAAAGATCAAGATGTCCCATTAAATGAAGCAACTATTTCTAAAGAAGATCTTTTAATGGAATGTGGATGCTATAGAGAGGTTGCTAATCCAGATTATTTTAGTCCAGAACAATATTTTAAGGCTTTGAGTGAAGGGGAAATACCTAATTATACAACACTTGATTTTAATGAAAAAATTCGTGTTTTTGATGAAACAAAAGTTAAGCAACCATTAGAAAATTATATTGATGAATATGGGGCTATATATGATAGTGAAAGTGGTTTGATTTATCAAAATAATTTTCATTATCAAAAACATTTAAATTATTTAAAGAAACAACAAAAGAAGACTTTATAAGAGTAAGACTCCTACGGGAGTTTTTTTGTGAAATTAAATATTCTAAAATAATTAGGATTTAATTATTGGTTGATTTGTGATAAGATAGTATTATGTATAATAGAAGAGGTGTTGGAATGTTTGGAAAGATAAAGTTTATTGCGGAGAATACAGCACACGTTGAGTCAATTGCTTCAGCTGAAGAAATGGGCGATTTGATGAATGTTCATGTTGTTTTTGAAGCACCTGATCAATTGATATTAGGCGAAGTCGAAGAAGTTAATGACCAAGTTATTAAAATTCGTTTTTTAGGTGAATTTCATGATGGAAAATACGTAAGTGGTGTTATCAGAAAACCAGTTATGTCTAGTGTAATTAGAACAATTAATGATAAAGAATTAAAAGCTATTGTTGGAACATATGATGATACAACCTTTAAAGTAGGAACTAGCTCAATTTATAAAGGATATGAAGTTTGTGCAGATATCAATAATCTGTTTGCTAATCATATGGCAGTTTTTGGAAATACTGGTTCCGGTAAATCTTGTGGCGTAGCAAGAATAGTCCAAAATATCTTTGCTAACCCTAAACTAGTATCTTATAATGCTAATATATTCATCTTTGATGCTTATGGCGAATATAAAACAGCCTTCAGTAGACTAGACGTTTATAATCCTAATTATAGTTATAAATTTATTACAACTAATGTTCAAGATGAAAATGATACGGAATTACATATACCTTTTCATTTATTAAATTTAGATGACTTAACAATAATGCTACAATGTGATAAACATAGTCAAATTCCTATTTTGGAACGTGCTTTAAAATTAACAAGAATCTTTAGTAAAGATGATGAAGTGGCAGAAAAATATAAAAATCACTTAATAGCTAAAGCCCTAATTGCTATTTTATATAGTAATCAAATTACGGCTAATAAGAAAAATGATATCTTTAAAGTATTAGAAGTTTGTCATACTAATGATTTTAATTTTGATAGTACTATTCAAGGATTAGGATATACTAGAACCTTATCAGAATGTTTTGAAATAGATAGTAATGGTAATTTTGGTGAGTCTGTTTTGATTACAGAATATATTCTAAGACATGTTGATGAAGATTTGGAAATGACGGAAGAACCACTTAATGCTTTTTATACAATAAGAGAATTTGCACAAGCTTTGGAATTTACTTTAATTAGTGAAGGTTTTCAAAATAACCAACAATTATATGATGATTCAATGTTATTAAAAGTAAGATTAGAAGCGATTATAAATAGTCGTATTGCTAATATATATCGTGTAGATAATTATATTTCTATGGAATCATATATTGCTAGTTTAGTAGCTTATAAGGGGAAAAAAGCGCAAGTAATTAATATAAATTTGGAAGATATTGATGATACACAAGCTAAAATTATTGTTAAAATAATGGCCAGAATATTCTTTGACTTTGCGAAGAGCCGTAAGCAAAGAGCTTCAATACCATTTCACTTATTTTTGGAAGAAGCTCACCGATATGTTCAAAAAGATGCCGATGTTTTCTTAATTGGTTATAATATCTTTGATCGTATTGCTAAGGAAGGTCGTAAGTATGGAGTTTTACTTAATATTATTTCGCAAAGACCAGTTGAAATTAGTGAAACAGTTATTGCCCAATGTAGTAATTTCTTAATTTTTAAGATGACCCATCCACGTGATATTGAGTATATTAGAACAATGTTACCTAATATTTCTGCTGATGTTATTGAAAAACAAAAAATATTGCAACCAGGTAACTGTGTTGGGTTTGGTGGCGCCTTTAAATTACCGATGGTTATAAAAATGGAAATGCCTAATCCAGCTCCTAACTCTAACTCTTGTGATGTTAATAATTGTTGGCGTATTCAAGGCGTTAGTACGGCTGCGGGAAATACAGGAAATCCTGGAAATCCAGGAGGAGCAGTACCAATAGCGAATGCGGGAGCTTATCCTAATACAAATCCTAACAATCCTAATGTAGTAATGTATGGTGTTGGTCCAAATCATCAAGCTAATAATACTATTAAACCAACAATAATGCCGCCAGTTGCTTAATGGTTGACATAAAAAGTGTAAAAAGAACAAATAGTGTAGTACTATTTGTTTTTTTATGATATAATTTAATTACTCAAGTTAAAGTATTTGTATTATAAAAACCGAGTAAGTGATTATAAGGGAATCTAATTGAGTTGTGGTGTTGAAGACCTTGCTTTTTAAGTGTAGGGATCCTAAAGCAAATCATGTGATGCCCACCTGTTTGGTGCAGGTTTTTTATCACAGCAAGTACTTACTTGAGTATTATTTTGGATTTCGAAGTGTAATAGTTATTTAAGATAAGAATGATTATTATACTTTTTATTTGTTCATTTTTTAAAGTATGATATAATTTTGGTGGTGGTTTTTTATGTTTGATCGATTGAAATTATTGATTAGCGATGATGATTTAGAAACTATTGGGACGAAAGCTATTTTAATTGTTGGCGTTGGTGGCGTAGGTGGAGCTTGTTTTGAAGCATTAGTTAGATCGGGCTTTAAGAATATTACAGTTATAGATGGTGATTGTTTTGATAAGTCTAATTTAAATAGACAACTTTTGTCTAATGCTAAGAATATAGGTAATTTTAAGGCTTCAGAGGCAGCAAGAAGAGCTTTAGATATTAATCTGGATGTTAATGTTATAGAATATAAAATGTTTTTAAATGAAGCTAATTTTGATCAAATAGAAAACTTTGCTAATTTTGATTATATTATTGATTGTTGTGATACAGTTTCAACTAAATTATTATTGATAAAAAAAGCTTTAGAGTATAAAATAAAGATAATTAGTGCAATGGGAACTGGTAATCGTCTAGATCCAACAAAGGTTGTAATAAGTAATATATGGCAGACAAATTATGATCCTTTAGCTAAGGTAATGCGTAAGTTACTTAGAGATAATAAAATTTCTTATAAGTTACCAGTTGTTACTTCAACCGAGATTCCCGTTAAAACGCATGTTAGAACACCTGGTTCTACTTGTTTTGTACCAAATACTGCTGGTTTATGCTTAGCAAGTTATGTATTTAATGATATAATAAAGTATAGGAAGTGATTTAAATGGAGGAAAAAGAAGAATTGGAAAATGTTTCTGAGGTATTAAAAGATAGTACTCTTATGAATCCTGATTTAACATTTTGTGAAAAAACAACGTATTTAGATTTTTTACTTTCAAATGCCAAAACAGATGAAGAAAAAGATGAAATAAAACAAATTATTGATAATTACTTAGAAATTGCGAAAGATGATAATACGGAAGAAGAAAAGTAATTTGGATATAAAAAAATAAGATTATTGAGGTATCGTAATCTTATTTTTTGTTGATTAAAAAACTTATTAATTCTTGTGGGTCTTCATCGTTAATTATTATTTTATATATTAAGTCAATGATTGGCATTTCAATATTTTGAGTTTGAACAAGTTTGTAGATGCTTTTTAAGGTATAGTATCCTTCAACTGTATGTTCTTTTAAGTATGATTCTTTTTCTTCTTTAGTAGCTCCTTGACCAATGAATTTGCCAAAGCTGTAGTTTCTACTTTTGGTGGAAGTACAAGTTAAGATAAGATCGCCAACACCGGCAAAGGAATTAATTGTTTTGGGATTGCCACCTAGGGCTGTAATAAGGTTCTTGATATCATTTAAGGCTTCAGTTATTAGGAAACATTGGGTTGATTCAGGATAGTTTAAGCCATTTAGAATACCAGAGGCGACAGCAATGACATTTTTGATGCTACCACAAATCTGAATGCCAATTAAGTCTTTAGTTTCTCTTAGTTTAATTGTATCGCTGGCAAGAATTTGTTTGATGGTATTAATGGCTTTTTCTTCTTTAGAAGCAATAGATAGGCCGATAGGATTGTTATTTACCATATCAATAGCAAATGATGGACCTGATATGACCGCAATGTATTTAGTTTTTAAGGTTTGATAGGCAATGTCACTTAAGAAACGACAACTATGATTTTCAATGCCCTTAGAAGCAATGCAAATAACGGTGTCTTCGGTTATAAATTGATTAATTTCAGAACAAATAGCATTAACAAAAGTTGCTGTTGAGATGATGAAAACAACATTGGCTCCTTTGGTAGCTTCTTCGTATGAACAAGTTAATTTTATATTAGATGGAGCACTTATATTAGGAATAATATCTTTGATACAACCATCTTCTAGGTATTTTTGGTAGCGTTCTTGTGATTCAGACCACATAATAATATTGGGTTCATTTTTATTTATCATTAGAGCCATAGCTAAGCCATAAACTCCGGTTCCAATTAAAGCTATTTTCATTATTTTTCACCTTTCATTTCTTTATGTAATTTATTTAAGTTGGCTTCATATTTGTTATTTTTAGCATGGTAATAAACGCGGTTTTTGATGTTGTCAGGAAGGTATTGTTGTTTTACCCATGAGTTAGGATAATCATGAGGATATTTATAAAGAGGGCTATTAGTTTTAATATGGTTAGGAAGATTTCCAGTATTACCTTGTTCAATATCTTCTAAAGCGGCATCTAGGGCGATGTGAGCACTATTACTTTTAGGACTTAAGGCCATTTCGACAACAACGGTACCAAGAGGAATACGAGCTTCTGGTAGCCCAACTAATTCGGCTGCACTGATTGCGGCCATTACTTTAGGACCCATGGCTGGATTGGCTAGACCTATATCTTCGTAAACGATGACACTTAAGCGGCGATAAATGCTATCTAAGTCACCTTCTTCGATTAAACGAGCTAAGTAATGAAGGGAGGCATCAACGTCTGAGCCACGAATTGATTTTTGTAAACCAGAAAGACAATCATAATGTCCATCTTCATTGGAGTCACTAAAGAAAATTGCTTTAGCATTAATAGCTTGAACGATTTGTAAGGTAACATGTTTATCATTAGTACTATAATAAGCAACATCAAGTAAATTAAGAGCATTTCTTAAGTCACCAGATGATAATTTGGCAATAGTTTTTTTAGCATTTTCATCTAATTTGATTCCATTAAGGTATTTGCAGGCTCTAGTAAGGCCTGTCATGATATCTTCCGTAGTTAATTCTTTTAATTCAAAAATTTGACAACGACTACGGATGGCGGGATTTATCTTATGATACGGATTAGATGTCGTCATACCAATTAAAATTATTAAACCATTTTCAATATATGGAAGAAGTAAATCTTGTTTATCTTTATTTAAACGATGTATTTCATCCATTATAACGACAATTTCTCCATACATTTTGGCTTCTTCAATTACGATATCAAAGTCTTGTTTATTATTAATTGTAGCATTTAGCATGCGAAAAGGTTTATTAATTTGATTACATATAGCATTAGCAATACTAGTTTTTCCGATGCCTGGTTTGCCATATAAGATCATACTAACTAAATGGTTATTTTCAACTAAATTGCGAATGATTTTATTTTCACCAACTAGGTGTTGTTGACCGATTATTTCATCAATGTTTTTGGGTCTTAATTTATCTGCTAATACTTCCATAATTTCACCTTTTTTTATTATAGCAAATTATTTGAAAAGGTGGGAAAAAAGTATTTATTATATTCTTAGAAGATTAGTTTTAAGCTATTTTTTGTTTTACTTTTTATGATATTTTTTATATAATTTATATAGTATGGTGATGCTAGATGGATGAGTATGTTCCAAGTGAGTATGTTAAGAAATATTTTAATTATTTAATGTTTGAAAGAAAACTTAGTGATAATACAGTCCTTAGTTATAATAACGATTTGAAAGATCTAGATATATATTTTAATGGTGATTTGTTAAATGTTACTTATGATCAGTTAATTAAGTATTTTGCTTCGTTTAATAAGTTGAGTGCTAGATCGCTAGCGCATCATATAACAGTAGTAAGTTCTTTTTATAATTTTTTACTTCGTGAAGAAGTTATTGCGACATCACCATGTTTGAACATTGTTTTACCGAAGATTCCGCAACGTTTACCTAATTATTTGACGGAGGACGAAGTTAATTTGTTGTTAGATATTAGGCTTTTAACTCCGTATGATTATCGTAACAAGGCAATGTTAGAATTACTTTATGCAACGGGACTTAGAATAAGTGAACTTTGTAATTTGAGAGTTACGGATGTTGATTTAGTTAATTGTTTTGTTCGGGTTATGGGAAAAGGTAACAAGGAACGAATTGTTCCTTTCGGAGATGTTGCTTTGAAGTATTTACGACTTTATATTAATCAGTATCGGTCTTTGATATTACATCAACATATGTCAGATTATTTATTTATTAGTAATTTATATAAAAATATTAGTCGACAAGCTTTTTTTAAGATAATTAAGAAAGAGTGTCAACGATGTGGGATTAAGAAAAATGTTTCACCTCACGTTTTAAGGCATTCTTTTGCGACGCATTTGTTGAAACATGGTGCTGATTTACGTATTATACAAGAATTGTTAGGTCATGAGGATATTGCCACAACGCAGATATATGCCCATTTAGTTAATGAAAAGTTGAAAGATGATTATAGTTGTCATCCACGAAATAAGAAAGAGTGATTGGTATGGATAAGAAAAAAATATTAAAAATAGGGGCTTTGATAGTGGGAATAGTTGTTCTTTATTTCTTGGGTTCTAAATTATATATGGCAAAGTTTTATAATTATAAGCAAGATGTAAAGAATGCTTTGGATTTATATTATACGTCGTTAAACGTTAATGATTTGGAACCTATTCCGGAATTGTTTAAAAAATATGGTGGCAATGAAACAAGAAAAAAAGAAATTCAAGCTTATAGTAAAGATTTAGTAGTTGAATGGTTTGATTTTTTGAGTAGTAAATATGTTTGTGATGTAGGAAATGTTAATGCATGTAAGTTACAAGCTGATGAGTTAAGTGACTTGATTCCTAAAATTGATAAATTATATAATTATCGTGATATAGACGGTTATCGAATTATCGATGTAAATTCGTATCAAATGATTAAAACTAATATTACAGATAAAATATCTAGTATTCAAGAAATAATTAGTAGTAATAATGCCAAACGTCCTTTAAATGAGGATGAAGCGCGTGAGCAGAAGTGTAATGCAACAAGTGAATGTGAGAGTTGTCGTGATGGAATTTGTACTTGTACATACACAGGTAGTGATGGTACTAAAGAATCTATTTTATGTAAGAAGGATGGCGTTTCTTAAAAAAACTCGGTGTTGACCGAGTTTTTTTGAACATTTAATAGTTCAAAGTTATTATGTTCTTGCTTATTTACAAGAATTTGCATTATGTGCTTGTGTTTTTGATTCTCTAGCTTTAGATTCTTTAGCTTTACTTTGTGCATTATTCTTACAAGAACTTTTTTTATTTTTATTATTCATAATTTCCCTCCCAGTTATATTATTAACGATATTATATCTTTTATTCATTTAATTTTCATAAATTTGAAAAAAATTAAATATATTTAATTATGAATGATTTATTAATAATTATAATTTCTTCGTTGGCAGGTTTATCAACGATGATGGGAACTTTTTTAATATATGTGAAGACAAAAGAGCAGGGGAGGATACTTGCTTTTTCCCTCGGGTTAGCTTTTGTTGTGATGTTTTTAATTTCAATCCTTGATTTGATTCCAGAGTCTTTACGATTAATGCAGGAGGCAAAAACAAATTATATCTTTGTTAAGGCTTTATTGTGTTTACTGGGAGGATATTGCTTGGTATCAGTAACAGAAAAAAGGATAAAAAATAGCAATCAATTATATAAAATAGGGATTTTGAGTATGATAACGTTATTTATCCATAATTTACCAGAGGGGATTATTACATCTATTACAACCTATAATAATGTTAAATTAGGTTTGAAAATGTCAGTTTTGATTATGTTACATAATATTCCTGAAGGAATTTGTATTGCATTGCCTATTTACTATGCCACGAAAAGTAAAGGGAAAGCTTATAAGTATACGTTTATAAGTGGGTTAGGGGAAGTTATGGGCGCTTTGTTATCAATTTTGTTTTTAAAGGATTTGATTACATCTAGTTTGTTAGCTGGTATATTAATGATTACCAGTGGTATTATGATTACTTTAAGTTTAGATAAAATTTTTATAGAAGCTTTAAGTTATAAGAAAAACAAGGAAATGTGTTTGGGAATATTATTAGGAATTATAATTATTGTAGTTACGGTATAGTTACGATTTAAAAAGGGCGATAAGTTTTATGTGATTCTTAAAAAAATTTAATTATTACGCGGTTAACATAATATATATTATGCGAATAAATAATTTTCGAAAAATTAAAAGATTTTTTGGTTGATTTAAGTTTTTTCTTTTGCTCAGTTGATCATTAAATTGATAATTTGTTTTTTATGTTCTAATTATTATTAATTTGTTTTTTTAGTTAAATTTAAAAATTTAAAGAATTTTAAGTAAATTTTGCTTTTTTTGACTTTTTTTATTTCTGACGCAACGTTTGTTCGCTTTTTTGTATGCTTAGTTAATTATAGCAATTTGGTATAGATTTAGTAACTAATTATATTTTGTACTTCATTTGTCTAGTTATAAGCTCTTCATTTTCAGGAATCGAGATTTGTTTTTGTGGTATATTCTTCATCTCGCTTCACGAATTATAACTATAAATAAATGGATAATGTATAACGTATTGAAGATGCGTTTAATTGGCTTTAAAAATCAGGAATCGAGAATTAAAAAGATGATTAGTTCTTCATCTCGTTTCTTAATAAGAACTAGATAAATTCGTGAATAATTGATATAAATAAAAAATATTCTAATTTATCAAGTTAAAAAATTATTTGATAAATGTATTATTTATAATTGAACCAAATAATTATTATGGACAATTTAATTATGATAAATAAATTAATGATAAATAGTTTAATATAGTTTATATTATCAAACATTTAGAGGAAGATAAATAATTTAGTTTTATCAAATATGCTTTATGATGCTGTGGTAGAGGTCTTTGAGCCAAAATAAGGGAAGTGAAAGGGGATGATTTTGATCAAACTCCCCTACCTTTATTTTTTTAGGATAGGGGAAGTTATGAGGGAAAATGGGGAATTTATTAAGGTTGTTTGATTATCTTCTGCAGGTTAAAAAAATATTTAATTATTTAAATAGGATTTTTATAGGAGATACTTTTTAAAACTTATGATTGTAGATAGGGGGAATTTGGCTTCTTTGAGTTTTACCCCTACTCTATTTTTAGTCGACAAAAAAAGAAATTAAATCTTACGTGATTCAATTTCTGCAATTTTTTCTAAGACTTCAGCGGCATTTTCTTCAGTCATCGTTGTATAACCTAGTTCTCTTAAAGCTTGAATCTTAGTTGTATTTAATTGTTGAGTTCTAGAAAGTTTTTCTTCATTCTTTTGTTCGATTTCTCTAACAAAGCGTTTATGAGATTCAGCTAACCTACTACGTGAGGCACCACCATTATTATATAAATTTAAAGCTGAATATAAGATTCCTTCAAAAATAAATTGTTTGTCTTCTTGAAATTTATAATCTTCTGGATTTGTAAAGCCTGTTGTTTTACTCATATAACCAAAAATATATTTTATTTCTGGAACATTATCAAGTGATTGAAGTAAGTGATATAAATAAAGAATAGCATAATAATTTTCTTTATTATTTTCATCACTTAATTTTTCTTTTAAAAGATACGTAATGTCACTAAGTAATACTTGAGACTCTTTATTTAAGCCCTTAAAATCAAATTGACCTTCGATATCAGAAGAACATTTAACTCCTTGATTTAAGCGACTTTCAACATTCATTAAATAATCAGTTGTAACTTTAATATCTTCGATTTCCTCAGCTTCTGTTATGTCTAATAATTTATATAAAAGTAATTTTTTTTCTTTTGGCCATTTATTAATATCATTTAGTTCTAAATAGTTATATACCATTTGGCGTGAAACTCCTAGATATTTGGCTAATCTTACTTTTGATATTCCTAATTCTTGAAATAATTCGTTTAATTTACGCATTTATACCAATTCCCTTCATACTTTTTTCATATTAATTATATTGCTATACACAATTAATGTCAAGTGAATATCAAGAAAAAGTATTTTTATATTGCGTTTTCAAAAATTTGATACTTTAAGAATATTTTAAATTGTCAATTTTCTGCCTATTTTTTGTTAAGTTGGTTGATATTTTAAATAATACTTAAAAGATAATTATTTAGCGTTGGGCTATAAATAAGGATAACAAATTCATAAAGAAAAAAGAACAGACTTATTAATAAATACTTTTGACAAATACGAACCAAATGCTTTTTATTGATAGGATCTTTTTTATTAAAAAGATATTTAAGTAAATACTTGGTGGTTGTAAAACTAACTCTAATAAGAATTAAGGTTAATAATAAGGGAATAAAATTATAAAATAATAGATAAATTAATTTAAATTTTAACTTGTACTGAGCTAGGACTGATAACATAATCCCGAGTGAAAATGAGGACATAAAAATTTCAAAGACGTTAAGAAAGAGCGGAATAATTAATATACTATAAACAAATATTTTGGTTACTTGTTTAACTCTTTTAGGTAAATTATTAGTGCGGCTTTCAAGGCTTTTTTGCAGATTAATTTCTGTTGTTATTGATGATTTTAGTTCGTTAGAAAGACTTTTATAATACTTACAGCCGGTAGTAAGACCAATTATGCTTAAAATAATAATAAAAAAATAAATAGGACGATATTTAAATGGCTTTTTTTTCTTCATTTTATCACCTGCTAAATTATATTTACTTATTTCTTAAAATATGATAAATTATTAATAGTTTATTTCATAATTAGAGGGTGGTATTAATGAGTAAGAACAAGGAAAAGATGACAAATAGTACTGAAGATAAAAAAAGTAAAAAAGTCAAAATGCCAAAATATAAAAAACGTCAACTTGTGATGAAGGTTGCAGCTTGGGTTATGGCTATTATAATGATTGCTGGTGTTATTATGTCATTCTTGATGTATTTTATTTAATAATTATAAAGTTATATAGTTTATGTAAAAAAGATTGTAGGATGTTATACTAAAATACAATCTTTTTTTTGTTTGATAATAAGGTAATTCTTGTTTTTAGGTTTTATTTTAGAAACGTATTAATGAGGTTTTATCTTATTTATTATAATATGATAAATTAGTATATTAGTCTGATGATGTTAACCACTAAGTTGGTTAAATTTAGTTTCTAAGAAGAACATGGTTATTTGATTTCTTTAAGGTAAAAGATTTTTTTGTTTAATTATATATAATTTATTAAAATATTATTTATTATCTATTACTTTACTTATACATTTGTTTTATTACTTATTTAAGACATTAAAAAACTCGTTTTGCTAAGCTAAGTAAAACGAATTTTATTATTTATCGATTTATTATTTATTTTGAGCTTGATTTTTTAACAAATCTCTAATTTCTTCAAGTAGAATTGTTTCATCAGATTTCTTAACTTCTTTTGGTTTTTCTTCAACTTTTTGATCTTTGTCTTTGTTTTTATGGAATAACTTGTTGATAATCTTAACGATTAAGAAAATACAAAATGCAGTAATAAGAAAATCTACGGTGTTTTGAATGAACATACCATATTTTAAATCAACAGTGCGACCCCAAACATTAATAGAAATGGCTAAATTAGTAAAATCAAAACCACCTACTACAACTCCAACAATAGGCATTAAAACATTATCGGTTAAACTTGTAACTATCTTAGAAAAAGCATTACCAACAATGACACCGACTGCTAAATCCATAACATTACCGCGAGCAATAAACTCCTTAAACTCTTCAATAAAATTTTTGTTTTTTTCTTTTAATTTACTCAATTGTTTTTTACTATCTTTCATACTACTTCCCTACTTCTTTAATTATTAAATAACGTAATTGATATCATTTCTTTTTATTTCTTCAAAAGTATTATCAAGATGAATATATGTATCATAGAATGTGTACTTCAAATCGGTATCCATTTCGTCGCAATTTATTATACCAGAGAAATTATCAATTGTCTCTTTTAAATCGCTTATATAACGATCTTCAATCATATTTTGAACAACTTCAAGGAGAAGTTTTTTATTATGGAACAAAAAATTATAAGCTAAATCAACGTCGCCAGTAGCTGCGTAAGCAACTGCTTCAATCATTTCATATGCTGATAAGTCTAAACGTTCAATTCGTTTGCGATCAATTAAAAATTCATCTTCAGTAATGGTAAAATCTTTGTTACGAAGACCAAAGGAAGCCATACAATATTTAATCATAATATGTCCTAAATCGGCTTGTTGCATTAACATAGCCTTTTTACGAGCATTATTTGAATTAGAAATATAAATATACTTATTACTAGCTGGAGTACGATCTTTAAACATTGAATCATCATCAAACAAGACATATTTAATAGCTGAAACAGCATTATCGTATCCTTGACTTTCTTTAGTAGCGTAAAAAATATCATCAAAGTCGGCAATGCGACATAATTTTAAACTATTCATATTATCACCTATTCTTATTATAACATGGTTGTTTTATTAGATAAAGTAAGATAGTTACTTTATTATTTTTTGTAAACGATTAATTATTGTTTCGGTTTCTTGGTATGTTTCGTTGAATAATTCAAGACGATATTGCTTAAAACCGGTTATTTCTTTAAAATTGTCGATTATATCGATTTTTTTGTAATTCATGATATGGGTATAGTTATCGTTTGTATAGATGGCGTAAGTATTATTTTTAATATCTTTTAAGTAATTGTTTTGACTATTATTTGGAAGATTAAAGATATTGTTTTTTATTATCATATTTTCTGGTAAACCATATACTATTACTTCGCAATCACTTTTTTGGTTAATTTCTTTCAGTTTAGTAATTGATAGTTCGATACTTAATGTGATTGTTTGAACATTGGCTTCTTTTAAGGCTTTGATGGCATAATCATTGGCGGTATTTAGGAAGTAATTGCTGTTTATGTTATTTACGGAAGCAAAGCGAACGATGGAGCTTAGGTCAGAGCATAGTAAGTTTTGATTATTGTATTGCTCATTATCTTTTATAAGACGATTTAAGGATAAATATAGAGTTTTTTCTTGTTCTTTATATTTGTTATATAAAGAGTAATTATTAACGTATATTACAGGAATATGATACTTTAAAGCACACTTTAATTGTTCTTCAGTGCGAATGCTTATACTTATTTGTGGATTAGGTGCCTTGGTGGCTGTTATTTGCTTTAATGTTATGGCTGGTAACTCAACTTTACTTGGCAAACTCAATTGAGTCAGTAATTTAGTTAGTGCTTGACGACGAAGCTCATTTAAATCTTTAATATTAATAAAAATGTTATGAGGAATTTCAAGGTGAATGTTATTAAGTTTGAATGGTGTTTGGCCAGTTTTAGATAGTTGTTTGATAATACTTTCTTCGTCTAGTGGACGATTTTTAGCCATTTGAACAATTGGTTCTTTAATAGTTATGCTTTGGTGAAGACAGTTAACTTGAAGGATAGCCATTTCTTGCTCTATTTTAAAATTCATATCAATAGGAAGCAAAGGAAGTTCTTTTTTGTTTAATTCTTCAGTTAATTCCTTATCAATTGTTTTATTTATAATGGTATTTTTTATTTCTTTTTCTTGAAAATTGAATTTATTATCAATCATACATAGTTTGTTTTTTAAAACTTTGTTGGTTAAAAGACCTTTTTCGTTATATAGTGAGTTTATATACATTCCTTTGTTGTTGATGGTAAAACGAATGGCATCTTCTTGTTTAAGGTTATCATATAATTGAATAACTATTTTCCCTTGGCGAATTCCGAGTATTTTGCCTAATTTAGTACCTTGGTGGTTTGATGTTTGCGAATTAATAATATTATGGTTGTCAAAAAGATAACCGGTTGTGTATTCTCTATTATAAACTTTTTTTAAAGCAGTTAAGTCTTCAGGAGATAAAGATAAGTCTTTCTTTTGGTAGTAAGCATCAATTAATTTACGGAAAGTTCTTGTGACTATGGCAACATATTCTTTACTTTTCATCCGCCCTTCTATTTTTAATGAAGCAATGTCAGATGATAATATTTGTTTTAAGTTAGGTAAGGTATTTAAATCTTTAGTACTTAAAAGATATCCTTGATCTTTTAAATTGTTGGCTTGAAACCTTTTATAAGGAAGACGACAGGAACCAACGCACTCTCCTCTATTGGCGCTTCGTCCACCATTTAAGGAACTCATTAAGCAGTTTCCTGAGTAACAAATACATAGGGCACCATAGACAAAAACTTCTTTTTCAAGTGGTGTTTTAATGTTATTTATTTCATTTAGGGAAAGTTCGCGAGCTAAAACAACACGTTTGCATCCTAATTTTTCATAGTAAGTAAAAGAGTCTTCATTATAATTGTGAGCCTGGGTGGAAACATGGACATCTAATGTTGGGAAGTTTTGTCTTATTAGCGAGATCAAGCCAATATCTTGGACTATTACTGCATCGATATTTATTTTATAAAGGAAGGCGATATAATCTATTATATCGGTTATTTCGTCATTATAAATCATGGTATTGACTGTAACATATATTTTGACATTGTATAAGTGGCAAAGTTTGGAAGCTTCTGTAAGTTCTTCATCATTAAAGTTATTAGCAAAAGCTCGAGCACCAAATTTTTTGCCTCCTAAGTAAACTGCATCTGCCCCATTTGCGATAGCAGCGATTAAATTTTCATAGTTTCCAACTGGAACTAAAAGTTCAACTTTTTTCATGAAATCACCTTTCTTTATTATACAAAAAAGATGGTTAGGAAGCTATTGTTTTGTTATTTTATGATAAAAAAAATAGTATTTTTTAAATACTATTTTAGTTTGAACCTTCTTTATCAAGTGCTTTAATTAAATTATCTCTAATTTCTGGTGAAAAATCAGTAATTATGTCTGTTAAGGTATAAGTACTTAACATATCTATAATTTTTTGATCTTCAACTTGTTCTATACATTCTTCACCATCTTCATCGATGTTTTCAGTTACATAAAGAATGTCAGTAAAATCTAAATCATCATTTTTTACACCAATTATTAAGTAATATAATTTATCAAATTCATCGATTTTATGTAAGACAAGATATTTTGTATCGTCATCAAAGGTTAAAACATCTGAAACATTAATATTTTTTATCATATAGTTCGTCCTCCCATGTTCATTTGTGGAGCTACTAGTTGATTGTTTTTAAAGTATGTCATAAGCAAGTCTGCTACGTATTCTAATTGTTGTTGATAAAGTTTTTGCAAAGCGTCAACTTGTTTTTGTTTATCTTGGGTATTAAATGGTAAATTGCAAGCATTTTCATATTCATTTTTTAATAATTTCATTTTGAAAAGTTCATTATAGATTTTTTGAGGTTCGTCGATTGGAGTGCTTGCTGTAGGTTGATTTGGATTTCCTGCACTTTGTGGAATTATTGGCGTTTGTGTCTGAGTTTGAGTTTGTGTTTGAGTTTGTGCTTGAGTTTGTGCTTGAGTTGGAGTTCCAGTGTTATTTTGTTGTACGGTTTGAGCGTTTTGTTCCTTTTTCTTCTTTAAGTGTTTTTTAATTGTTATGCCTCCAACTATGCTAAGACCTCCTAGACTTAGTAAAGCAGTAGTGAGTGCGTTGGAAACTGCTGGATTAGCAAGGCCACCACTTGCTATTATAAATGGTAGTTTAGCAACAGATATTCCAAAATGACCAACAACTGAGCCAACAACTGGGCCAGCTAAGGAAATTCCTAAAGCTGCAAGAGCTAGTATAGCAATTCCGTTTCTAAGTTTTTTTGTACTACTCCATACTTTTTCATTTTGTGGACTTGTATTTACTTTGTTAAAAAATTGTGAAAATTTAGTCTTTAAGTTGCCTAGTAATGAACGATTTTCTGGAGCATTTAGGTTAGAAGTGCGCCCATTTCTTTTTTTCTTTTTACCAAATGGATTCTTTTTGGCATTATTTTGATTATTACGATACTGATTTATATATGTATTTTGATAGTAACTATTTTCAGGGATATTGCCATTCTTATCGTATTCGAAGTCATATGGAGTTCTTGTATTGGTTAGAGGACTTTTGTAACCTAGCGTGCCATCGGCAAATTCTACTCCATTAATCTTCGTATTAAGGTCGTATAAATATTTTTCGTATTGTTCAGGTCCAACGTTCTCATCAACGTAATATTGTTGAACTAGTGGGTGAAGAATGTTATTTTTGACAAGTTCATCAATTGCTCTATTGGCTGCTGGTAATCTTCCACTATCAATAGGAATTTTATAGATTGTATCACTAGAAGGAAGTCTAAAAATAGCATGGTCTTTTGGACCATTTAGTGATGGACTTGATTTTACTATGGCAATTAAATCGTCTAGTGCCGTTACTTGAGGATTATTACTCTTAAGAGTATATAACTTTGCTAAAGCCTCAAGGCGATCTTGTTCAATAGGTGTTTGGTAAGCAGCTGTTTTTCCCATAAACACTTGCCAATCATCGTGTACTTTTTGGTTTTCATCAAGAGTTCTGTATTCTATTAAATTATTTTGTCCTTCAACATAATTTTTGACTTTTTCAGAATCTGAAACAAGGGCAATTCTGCATCCTTCAAAGGCATCTTGTTCAATTTTTTCTATTCCATTTGGGATAACTAGTTCATGTAATTTAGTTACATTATGAAAAGCTTTAGTCCCAATTTCTTTTAGGTTTTCTGGAAGACTTAAAGTTTTAAGGTTCTTACAATCATAGAATATTTCTGGAGGTAATTTTTCAATCTTTGCTTTAATATCAACACTTTGAACGTTATCTATTATTTTAGTATCTCCAAAAGCCGTTTGATTAATTGATGTGACATTTAGGCCATCGATTTGTTCAGGTATGGTTATTTTATCATTATTATCTAATTTTATGACTCTAGTAATTGTTATATCATTACCGTGTTTTTCGTATTCAAAAAATTCATTTGTTTTACGGCTACCAAGTTCAATAAAAGCAAAAGCATTTTGACTTTGCTCAGCAAATCTTTGAGCATTAGAATTAGCGGGTGCTTCAACAACTATTTGTCTTATTCTTGGTATTATTAATTTACTACTTTCAATATCACAATTGGCATTTGTAATAGTTATTTGGTTTAATTGAGGACAATTATAAAATGTTCCGTCCTTAATTTTCTCTATACTTTGTGGGAAGGTTATTTTTCTTAAATTAGGAGTATTAAATGCAGCCATAGGTGCAACTTTTTTTACTTTTATACCATTAATTTGCTCAGGAATTGTAACTTCATCAGCATTTTTGATTCCTACTAATGTATAATATTGGTTAAAATTAATATCTTGGTAAAGGCGATAAAGGTTTTCATCTTCGTTAACTATATTTCTTGGGTTTAGTTTTGCTATTGGAGATTTAATGTTAGGAACTGTAGTGTATCCTGAATCATTAACGATAGCATTTTGGGATACTATGTTGTCCCATGTTTTTTTATTTTGGGCTGTTATAGTTATTTCTTTATCTGTATTGGCGTAAGCAATTGCTGCTTCTTCAAAGACAGGTTGCTTTAATGTTAAATTATCGCAAGCTGATAAATCTATCTGAGTTAGATTTTGACAATCTTTTATGGCTTCTTTTTTTATTACTATTGTATTATTATAAAAACCTTCTAAAGAGATTTTTTGTAACTCATCAACTTGGTTGATAGCGCCGGTAGCTAATTCAGTCACATCACTGCCATCTATTTTACTTGGAATGACAAGTTCTCCGTTGTTTATAGCATCATTTTTGTTAATGCCGGTGATAATTACTTTATTATTTTGTGTTTTGTAACGAAATTTACCATCAGCACTTGTTTTTTCTTGATTCATATATTTCACCTTTTTCTTTCGTTTTTAATTATATCATAATTTATGTTTTTTACCAAATTCCTCTTCATTAATATTGGTAAGCCCTTTTACCCAGCTATATTCTTTGTTTGGTAATAGTTTTTTGAAGGCTTTTTCTGCTTCTTTCGTAAAGCATAGTTTTTTATCTTTTAATTTGACAAGGCATTCATTTTCGGTTACTTGATAGTATTCAACATCTCTTATTTTAACGACCATGTAAACCGAATTAAAATATATTAAGTTTAAAAAGACATGGAAGTAACCATTAGCAAGCCAAGTAAGATAGCAGGCTCCTTCGGGACTATATACTTTATATGTATCAGGAGGAATATTTAAAGCTAGTTTTAGTTCTTTAAATTCATTAATACATTCTGGCTCATTGTTTAAATAGGCAATGTACTCATCATCGCTTTTAAGGCGCTTATTTTGAAATGTTAGAAATTCACGAACATTTTTGTTTAATAAAATAAACGATACGATAATAAGGAGCCTAAAGATGATTTTATAGGTTGGAGCAACAATGGTTAAGCCAACGCTAAGTAATAGTAAGATAAGATCGTACATTAATTTATTTTGTGCAATTTTTTTGTTTTCTAGGTTGTTATATACTTCTATTTCCATTTTACTTTTGATGTTATGCATGAATAATTCAAAGTCATTGATATACTCAGCGGGATCAAAGCTTTTTTTGGTTTCAAATTTTCTTTCTTTAATTAGTTTATCAAAAACTTTTAAGCTATCTTTATTGAAGGTTAATTTTTCAATATCGGTTTTAAGGATAAGTCGTTGAGTATTTTTATCAAGACGATAATATCTGATGTAGGCATATCTTATTTTTTTTAGTCTAGGTAAACTATTTAAAGAAGAATTAACAAGTTTTAGTTCGTCATTTTCATCATCAGCCCAAATATAGTATTGATTGCCGATATTATCAATGACTTTTTCGACACTATTTTCATTTTGGCCATTTTCTTCTAGGATACGATTTAGTTCCTGCTTATAATAGCCATTTGGACCAGTAATAAATTGTTTTACTTTTTCTTCATAGGTTGCAATATTGAAGTAACCAATTTTACGAAGTTCATTTTTGTAGTTGTTATAATCGATATGTTTATTTTTTCGATAAGATATAATGATGATATTACAGATAATCAGAAAAACCAAGGCACCGATGACACCTGTAATGGAAAATTGGCATAGTAAGATAATAATAATGGCCAGTAGTAATGGTAACAGATCATAAGCTAGTTCTTGAGTATAATTGTTTTGGTTTAAAAGACCTTGTTGGACAATGTTGCGGTAATATTCATCACGATACTTTTTGATTCTTGTTTCATAATTTTTTATAAATTTTTCTTGTGCTTTTTTTCTCATACTTCCACCCTTTATTCTTATTTTATTATAATATAAAATAAAAAGAAAACCAAGAAAAATGCATTAATTTTCTTGGTTTTTAGTTTCGATAACCTTGGTTTGGCCAATTAAATCGTGTAAGCCACGTTCGTCTTCACGAAAAATCATGACTCCGACTATCGAAAAGGTAACAATCATTTTAGCCAAAGTTATTATTTGTTGAATGTTATAGTAGAGTTCTTTAGAACAACAGATGGTAGAAATAATATCGATGATAACTAAAATAACATTAAATAAGATGATTTCTCTAATAATAAAGAGATTAGGATTTAAATTAGAGCCATCGTTGGCCACGATTCTTATTTTCATAACTTTTTTACCGATGGTTTGACCATGCCAAAGATATTGAATTATACCAAAGTAAACGATTGTAACACTAAGGTTGATAATACTTAATGTAACAGTGTTTTGGGATAAGGTATAAACTAGTGAGTTTAGAGCTTCCGGAGTGGCATCTCCACTACCAGAATTAATTAATTCTTCTTGGTAAGTCGTTAGAGAGTCTGTATATTTTTCTAAGTCCTTTTTAAAAAATGGAAGTTGAAAAATAATACTAGATATGATACTTACAATTATAATATCAATGATATAAGCACTTAGTCTTTTTATTTTCATACTTTACCTTCTTTCTCTTATATTATAACATGTCTGTTGAAAGTTAGTAAACTATGAAGATTTTGCTTCTTTTATTGTTGTTTCTTTTTTATTTGGCAATATTTTAAGTAATCGATGATGTGACCGGTTTCTTTGAATTTTTGCCATAATTCTTGATTTGTCATAAGTCTTCCTTTCTATGTTTAGAATAAATAAAAATCAGTAAGGTTAGTTACTGATTCTGGTTACGACGTTAAATGAATATAGTTTTTTGACGTCTTGATTAGGATTTGATTTGTTATTTTTTAAATATTTATATTGATTTTCGGTAATAATGATTGCCCTAAATTCGTTGTTATAGAAGGCTTCAAATAGTTCTTCTTGGTTATTGAATTCAATATATTTGACACTATCTAGTTTTGTATTTAAAACGCGTTCGATGTTAACTGAATTTTCATTAATTAAGCCTACTTTTTTGTTATTGATATTATAAATACTTCGATTACTGCTATTATTGAAGGTTACAACGTAGTATTCTTTGTATTCATATTGTTGATGGTTTAGACCACGGATGAAATCGTATGTGTATTGTAAATGATAGATGCCAAGACCCATGATGCCTGTTAGAATGATGGTAAATATTTTTCCACTTATATACTTATTGTAAGAGATAGCAACGACGATAAGGAACAGCAAAATAGCTCCAATATAGATAATAATGCTATTGCTAAAGACATTAACGCTTTTTAGACCAACAATTAAAATGATGAATGTCATTAAAATTACTGTATTAAATAAAACATATGAGCTATGATAAATTTCAAATAAAAGTCTTAAGAAAGTATTTTTAGGTTTAGCGACTTCTTTTTTACGTGGTAATTCAATTTCTTCTGTTTCTTCGGTAATTTTAGGTTCTTTTTTGATTCTTTCTTTTGGTTGTTTCTTTTTGGTAAGTTTAGCCAGCGTTTGTTTTAGAAAGGACGTTAATTGGGTTAAGTAATTCTTTTTTGGCACTTTGTTAGGAGTTTTAGGGGTATTAAAAATTTCATATAAGACATTGTTACGATTAACAAGAATTTTTTTAGGAGCACTTTTTTTATCAACCGGTTTGGCTTTAACTTTTTCTGGCTCTTGAAAAAGTTTATAGGAAACGTCTTCTTTAGGAACAATTTGACGTTTAGAATTAGCTCCTTGTTGCTTATTTTTGGTGCTTGGCTTAGGTTGATTAGTATTTTTAGAGGTAATTTGGCTATTTGAGGTAATTTTACTAACCTTTTTTTTAAAATTCTTTTTTTGCTTTTGCGTTTTTGATTTCTTCTTTGCCATTTTTATCACTCCAAGTCGATATTAATATATCATATTTTTGCTTTTTTGAAACTATAAAAAATCATTTTTATTCCATCTTTACTTCTTTTTTATTCTTTTATATAGCTTATTGTTTTAATACTTCTTGTTTTTTGTAAGATTTGATTGGTATTCTTATTTTGTTGATATTCGCTAGTAGGAATTATTAAGGCTTGGATTTCGCCACTTGCAATAGCATCATACATTTCTTCAGTACTTTCGTACTTAATATTATTATATTTTATTGTAGAGATTATTTTGTTGTTTGTTGTTGAACCAATTTTTTTATTGGCAAGTTTTTCAACGGAACTATAAGTAGTTGTTTTTTTTAAGACAACTAGGTTGTATGTGGTATAAGTTTTATTGTTTAAGAAGTTATTTATGTAATTATAGTTTGTATTTAATAAAACAAATAAATTTATGATAATAATATTTATGATAAAGGTCAAAAAGATAGAACAATTGTATTGAAATTGACTTGAAGATAGGTAGAATTTTGTTAAAAGGAAATGGCCAAGGAAAAAGATAATGTTACCGGTTATGAGTTCATAAAAATTAGCAAGTTTTATGTAATATGCGATAGCTGATAATAAGATAAATAATATTATTGATAATTGGTTAGTTAGAGCCCCAAAGAAGTATTTTTTTTCCATATAAATCACCTAGTGCTCGTTATAATATATTATTTGGTCAAAATAAGCAACTTTTTTCCATGAAAAAAAGATAATATTATTTATCTTCTAACATTTTTAATAAATCGATTTTAAACATATCAGCTTTTTTATTAGCATTTGAAATCATGATACCTTTATAAGTTGTTAACTCTGATTTATGTCCTTCAAGTAAGATGTCTGATGGTGTTATAGTATTTAACATTATAGTTTGTTCATTTACATAAACCGTATAGATTAATTTTACATCACCATGAACTTGTGTAAACATATGATCACTTGGTAATTTTAATTCATAAGTTTCAGTACCAGCTTTTTTATTTTGGCTAGTCATTTTACCAACGAAGTTACCGTTTCTCAATGCTGGATAATATTCGAAGTTTAATTTTTTGAAAGCAAGCATATTATATTTTTTTAATGCTCTTTCTAATTTTTTAAATTCGTTTTCATTTATATAATCTAAGACATATCCTTTCATAATAATACCCCCTAATTCCCTTTACTTAGCTAGAAGTATAGCATACGAGTGACCCTCCGTCAAATTTTGCTGCAATTTTAGTAATAAAAGTAGTAAAAGCCTTAATATATGCTCTTTTATGGGGTTTCATTATAGCATTAGCTTAAAGGTGTGTCAAGGCAAAGGTCTATTTTATTCCTTTAGAAAGATGTAGTTGGTATTTGGGGAAGCGTTTGGGGTAATGATATGAAAAATATTGTCTTTTTGAGTTTGATATTTAAGAGCATTTGTCTACTAAAAGGGAATAACGCCCTACTTTTTTTTGCTTATTTTTTTAGAACTTTTAATAATATACTTATTGATATCTTATGTTTTAGTTCTTTAAATATTATTTTAAATTAAGCTGGGCAGTGTATTGGTAAAAAAGATTGGGATTACCAATCTTTTTTTAGACGGATGGAGTTAATGCTGCTGAAAGTTAGTTGATATCTAATTCCACAATTGTTTGACCATCATTAAGTCCATCAATATAGTATTTTTTGACCTTTTTATTTCTTTTTAATAATTGATGCGTTGTTCGTTTTAAAATTCCTTGTCCTTTTCCATGAACGATAATGATTTTGCTTCTTTTTAGTTTTAAATTATCATTTAAGAAGCTATTTATTACTGCAACACAGGTCATGCTTGTTTCTCCATGAATATCAAGATGAGGTAAGTTACAAGTAAAGGGATCTCTAATAGTTCTGATCGTAGATTTTTTTGACATCTTCTAAGGTAGGAATTCCTAAGCGAGCACCGATTTTAGTAGTAGCTAAGCCACCAGCAATACTTCCGTATTTTACAGCTTTTTCTAAGTCTTGTTCGTTAACAATGGAATAAGCAAAACCAATACAGAAGGCATCTTTAGAACCATGGCTATCGATTACATTAACTTTTAAACTTGGGGTAATTTTAATTTGGTTATTAACGCAATATAAAGCTCCATTTTCTCCTAAAGTAATGATAAACTCAGTTTTTAAGTAACGTCTTTTAAGTTTTTGATATACTTCGCCAAGTGTTTTCATATTTTGAAAATCAATTTTTAAACCAGCAACGTTTTCGGCAAATTCTTGAGAGCATATAACATAATTAACTTTACGGCATAAATCAATGGTTTCTTTGGTAATAATACCTGTACAAAGTATGGAAGTCGCATGAGGAAATCGCTCAAGAATGTTTTTGGAAGCAACAGCGTCATAGCCATCAACTACTATCAAATCAGGGGAAAAGTCAAAGTCACATTTCTTTAAAGAAACATATTTATCTGACATATTATAAGTAGTATGCTTACCACTAGCCTTGTTGATAATAATGGCTGATAATGGCGTATTATTGTTGTAGGATGGTTCAAGGTATCTAATATCAAGATGAATCTTTTCAAATTCTTCTTTTATTTTATTCCCGTAAACATCATTTCCGATAACACCGGAGATAGCACAGCTAATCCCCCACTTACCTAAACCAACTGCGACATTAGAGGCAAGACCACCTCCACAACCAATTTTTTCGAAAAATTCTTGGGTTGTTCCTTCGGCTGGCATATTTTCAACAAGTAAATTTATATCATATTTTACTCGACCTAAACATATAGCTTTTAACATTTTTATCACCTTTTATTCTTTTTTTATTATAATACATTTATTAAAGCATAGCAATTGAATATTATTATGGTTTTCAATTAGCAAATAATACTTTTTCTGATTTATATTGAGCAATAATGGCTCTTATGATAATGAAAATATAAACAACAGATGAGATGAAAACAATTAAGATATTAACGATAGAGGCTTTATTATCAAAGATATCCATTAAAACTTGGATATAATTACAAATGGGGATTAAATAATAGAATTTACTTAAATTGACTTCTAGTAAAGAAACAAACATTGGAATTAGGGAAAGGAAATTCAAAATTTGTACTTTAGATTGAGCTTCTTTGTTGGTTTTACATAAAGCTGTAAGGGCAATAGCTAAACCAGAAATTAGGATGGAAGCTGCTAAAATAGTTATTAAACTATAAATGATACTGGTAAAGCTAAAGGTAATTTTGAAAGAAGAGAAAGTTTTAAATACTTTACTACTAATAAAAATGGTTAAGGCAGTTAAGATTAAGCTAAATAAGGAAACAATAAAGCCCATAATGGTAGCAGCTAGGTGTTTGCCTAAGATTAGTTCGTTTGTCTTAATTGGTAAGGTTAAAATAGTTTCTAAGGTGCCATTTTCTTTTTCGGAAACTGTGGCACTAGTTGCCATGTTACTACCGGTAATAGTTATAGCCATGATTGTATATGTTAAAGCAATGGAAATTAAAGTTGTAAGCATGAGGTTATTATCATCAGTCTTAACAATTTCATAACTAACATTATTATATATCTTATTAGGATCTAAGTTATTGTCATTAAGGTAGGTTAAGGCTAAGCTTTGGTTATAACCTTCGAAATAAGAAATTATTTTACTTTCTACGATTTGTCCGCTTTGAGTTGATTCCTGACAATTTATATAATATTTGTCTTCATCTTTGTTATATATGATATAAGCCGTTATTTCTTTCTTTTTTAGAGCTTCTTTTAAATCATCTTCATTATCTTTGTAGACTGTTTTTAGTTTATTATCCTCCGCTATTGTTGAAGCTTCTTTACTTAATTGATAATTAATACCAATGGTATCAAGGTCAGTTGTTTTACTTTCGGTTGCATCAAACATAAAGCCATAAAAGAAAATTATAAAAGGAATAAAAACTGGTACAGTAAAGAGGATAATTAATGTTTTATGGTCTCTAAGAATTGATCTTAATTCTTTTTTAGCAGTTATTTTTATATTATTCATCTTTTTCACCTTCTATCAAACAAAAGAATGCATCTCTTAAATTAGTTGTTTTAGTTTCTTTAACAATGCTACTAGGGGTTCCTTCTTTAATGATTTTTCCATGATGAATTAGGATGACGCGGTCACAGATGTTTTCAGCTTCTTCCATGTAGTGTGTTGAATATAGGATACATTTTCCTTTTTGCTTTTCTTCTTTAATGAAGTCTAGAATTATTTTACTGGAAATGATATCTAAGCCACTAGTTGCTTCGTCAAAGATATAGTACTCAGGATCATGAATGGTACAGCGTGCAATCGAAACTCTTTGGGTTTGGCCAGTCGAAAGGGTTTCAATTCTTTGATGGAGAAATGGCGTTAATTCAAAGCGCTTGGCCGTCTTTTTGATTCGTTTTTCCAATTCTTTTTCCTCGACTTGATAGTATTGGCCAAACATTTTTAATAGTTCATAAGCGGACATGTCTTTATATAATTTAGTGTTACCTGACATAAATGCTATTTTTTGTTTGATAGTAGTTTGATTATCTTGGTAGTTCATGTCGTCAATGGAAATAGTTCCACTGGTTGGTTCCATGATTCCGGCTATAATTCGTAAAAGCGTTGTTTTACCAGCGCCGTTTGGACCTAGAATACCTATTATTTCACCTTTGTTAGCAGTAAAACTTATTTGGCGATCAGCATAAAATTCTTTTTTTTCTTTTTTATTAATTAATTTAGTGAATTTTTTTTCAATATTTTTTACTTCAATCATTGCTATTTTCCTTTTCTATATAATCTATTACATCATCAATGGTCTTTTGAAAGTTGGCAAAATCAACATCGAACCATTTTACGTCGAGTTGATTGTTAAAAAAAGTATATTGTCTTTTGGCGTAATGGCGGGAATTCTTTTTGATATTTTCGATAGCTGTTTCAAGGGTTGTTTCGCCATTAAAGTAAGCATATAGTTCTTTGTAGCCAATTCCGCCTAGTAAAGGTTTACTTTGAATTTTTTGATCATAGAATGCTTTTACTTCTTCAATAAGGCCACTTTCAATCATTTGATCGACACGATTATTTATTCTATTATAAAGTTGTTCACGAGTTGTTGTCAAACCAATGATGAGATGTTTATATAAAGGGACTGGTTCAGGAGCTATGGACGTTGTTTTGTTTAAAAAACGTTCTAAACGTTGACGATTATGAGGATGAATTGATAACTGAGGATCTTTTTGTAAAGCTAGTTTATAGAGCTCTTCGGTTGAATAAGTGTGGTAGTCTTTTTTAGAAGTCTCAGTAGTAAATTGATAATCATATAAGGCAGCTTTTAAATATAAGCCAGTTCCGCCAACTAAAATAATATTTCGATCTTTATTTTCGGCTATTAATTTTCTAACATCTTTTTGATAATCATAGACTGTATAATCTTCTGTAACATTTTTGATATCAAATAAGTAATGCGGAACCCCTTCCTTTTCAAGAGCAGTTATTTTAGCTGTGCCAATGTTTAAATCACGATAGATTTGCATAGAATCACAGTTAATAATAAGAGCATTGTAATGGTGGGCTAAGGCAACAGAAAGTTTAGTTTTTCCAACCCCAGTGGGACCAATAATAGCTAGAATCATGTTTATGACCTCTTTTCTTCTTTTATTATAACATTTTTATATTTAAATTTTTATTATTTTTGATTATTTGTTATAATTCCTAAAGAGGTGGTAGTGTGAGGAAAAAAGGCAAAAAGAAAATTGATGAGTTAAAAAATTATCTTAGAAATCTTAAAAAGATTTATTATTATGCGAGGCAACAAAAGAAGATTTTTTTAGGATACGTTATCAGTAAAGTCTTTTTAGCTGTATTAGGCATTGTTTCACCTTTATTAATGGCTAAGGAGTTAACTTTTTTGACGGATGGCCTTTTAGATCAACTCTTAAAGGTCGCTTTGATGATTTTTGTGGTGGATATTTTAACTAGTATAGGTTATTATTTATCTGCGAAACTTGACTGGAAGTTTATATTGGAAATATTAAAAAGTATTCAGTTAGATATGGCTCGTGAAATGTTAAGAGTAGAAACTAGTGAGGTTGATAAAAAGTCTAGTGGTTTCTTTATTGAACGTATGACTAAAGATAGTTCTAATATAGTAAGGGATATCCCAAGTATAACGACTGATGTAACGAGTATTATTTCAAGTATAGGTATTATGGGAGCAATCTTTATAATAAGTAAAATATTTTTCTTTTATTATCTATTTTATATGGTTGTAATTTTTATTTTAGAGAACAAAAGAACAACCAAACGTAATACGATTGATAAACGTTACCGTAAATGTTCTGAGGCAACAACTGGTTTCATTGGAGAACTTGTTAGAGGAATTCGTGATATTAAAGTTTTAAATGCCGAGGCATCATTCAAGCGTGAAATGGATGATCGAATTACGATGATGAACAATGTGCAGTATGAAATGGATAATGTATCAAGAAAATATCAACTTGTTTCACGTTGTATTAAAGAAGTTTTGAGTGTGGTTTTGGTTTTATTAGCAATCTACTCTATTAAAAATAATTTTATTAGTATTGCTAATTTTATAATAATTTATATGTATAAAGGTAAAGTATTGTCCTTAATAAACAATGTGGCTTATTTCTTGGAGAGTTTTAAAGAACTTAATCTGTCTTGTAATCGTGTTTTTGAAATCCTTGATGATACGGTGATAAAGAAAGAGAACTTTGGAACTGAGCATCTGGCTAAGGTTAATGGTGACTTTGAATTTAGAAATGTTTATTTTGGGTATGATGAGAAAAAGATGGTTTTAAAAGGACTTAATTTTAAGATAAAACATAATCAAACAGTTAGTTTTGTGGGGAAAAGTGGTAGCGGTAAGTCAACAATTTTTAATTTATTAGCGCGTCTTTATCCAGTGTTAGATGGACAAATTTTAATTGATGGTCATGATATTAAGAACTTAGATTGTGATACAATTCGAGGGAATATTAGTATTATTACGCAAAATCCATACATCTTTAATATGAGTATTCGACAAAATCTAACTATTGTTAAGAGAGATTTAACGGAAGATGAAATGATTGAAGCTTGTAAATTAGCTTGTTTACATGATTATATAATGAGCTTACCAGATGGTTATGATACTTTAGTTGGTGAAGGCGGTCTTACCCTATCTGGTGGTCAAAAGCAAAGATTAGCTATTGCGCGTGCCTTTGTCCAAAAAACGCAAATAATTTTGTTTGATGAGGCGACGAGTGCCTTAGATAATGAAACACAAGAAAATATTCAAAAAGCCATTAATAATTTGAAAAATCATTATACGGTTTTAATAATTGCTCATCGTTTGTCAACGGTTATTGATAGTGATCAAATTTTCTTAGTGGAAGATGGTCAAATTACAGCCAGTGGAACGCATGAAGAATTGGTTACTAATAATAAAACTTATAAAAATTTATATAATAAAGAGTTAAAGAGTTAAAAAAAATTAATATATGAACCATATATTAATTTTTTTTAAATAAATGTTTAATTCATGACTCTTTTAAACATACGTTCTAATTCGTAGGTTGTAAATTTTACAATAGTTGGGCGACCATGGGCACAATTGTAAGGATTTTGGCATTGACATAATTCCGCGACGATTTCTTCCATGGCTTCTTTAGAAAGACGGGTATTAGCTCTGATGCTCATTTTGCAAGCAATTGTGGCAATTAATTTGTTGTTAAAGCGGACTTGGTCAAAGTTAGGACCAAGGTTGATTATTTCATCAAGAATACTACGAATTACTTCTTCTTCATAGCCTTCTTTTAACCAAGTAGGATGAGCTTTAATTGTATAGGTATTAACACCAAATTCTTCAATGGTAATGCCTAATTCATTTAAGATAGAGATGTTTTCTTTTATTTTTAAGAAGTCGCTGGCAGAAAATTCAATAGTCATGGGAATTAACATAGTGGTTGTGGCAAAGTTTTTTTGCGTAAATTCTTTTGTTACACGTTCGTAATTTACTCGTTCTTTGGCAGCGTGTTGGTCTATTAAATAAAGGCCAGTTTTATTTTGACAGACAATATATGTTCCTAAGGTTTGACCAATAACTTCTAAGTTAAGAGCTTTAAATTCAGGATTTAACAAACGATTTTGAACACTTTGATATGATGACGTTGGTTCATTTAAGATGAGGTCAGCGGATATTTTAGAGGGCTTGGAAGTTGTATTTTGAGTCTCTTTAGGTTGGGTGGATTCTTCGGGTTTCATCATGGTACTAGGTAAAATATTGAATAAATCTAATTCAGTTTGTTCACCGGTTGTTTCTTCAGAAATAGTTTCACTAGTAGTATCGGTATTTTCTGAATTATTTTCGGGCATTTTTTCCTTTAGAGCATTAGGAACTAGTAATTCTTTGTAAAGAGCATTTTGAATGGTTTCGGTTATCATTTGGTAAAGTTCTTGGGCTTTACTCATTTTGATATCCTGTTTTGTGGGATGAATATTGACGTCAATTAAAGTAGGATCTGTTTCAATTTTTAAGACAACAACCGGATATTTAATATCAGGTTTATAGCGAAAATAGGCGTCATTTATTGCACGATTTAAGTCGTTATTACGAATAACACGACCATTGACAATTGTTATCATATGATTACGATTAGATTTTAAAATTTCTGGTTTGCAAATGTAGCCAGTCATATCGTAATCATCAGTTTGTCCACTTATTTCTATCATGTTACTGGAAACTTGAAGACCATAGATTTCATGAATTGTTTTTAAAAGATTGTTAGAGCCACTTGTTTTAACTATTATTTTACCATTATTAGATAAGGTAAATTTTATATGCGGATAAGATAAGGCTAATTTTTCAATGTATGAAACTGTGTTTGCTAGTTCATATTGTTCGCTTTTAAGATATTTTAAACGAGCTGGCGTATTATAAAATAGATTACTGATGGTTATTTGGGTTCCATGACGGGCTGGGGATGGTTCATTAACTTCAGTCGTGCCTCCTTTTATGTGAATATGGGTACCAATGTCAGTCGCACAGGTAATCAGGTCAACTTCGGAAACAGAGGCAATCGAAGGAAGAGCTTCTCCACGAAAACCAAGAGTATTAATGAAAAATAGATCATCTTCACGGATTAGTTTACTGGTAGCATGGCGTTGGAAGGCTACTAAGGCATCGTCTGCTTCCATCCCTACCCCATTGTCAGTTATTTTGATTGATTTTAAACCGCCATTTTCTAAGTCGATTTTAATATCGTCACTTTGGGCATCAATACTGTTTTCAACAAGTTCTTTCACAACAGAGGCACATTTTTCTACTACCTCTCCAGCGGCGATCTTGTTAGCGAGATTTTCACTCATTATTTTTATTTTTCCCACGGTAATCATCCTTTCATGTTAGGGTTAATCGGCTTGCTTAAACATTGAATTTCTAATTTCAAATAAATCTTTTTGGGTTGAATATATTGTTAAATGGCAAGCTTTTTTAATATTAATAAAGCCAAGGCCGATAATAACTAAATCACTATTAGCTGGCACATCAAACGTTATTGTTTCTTTGTCAGTTAAACGATTATTGGTATTAAAAAGACGTTCTATTTTTAAAGTATTGCTTAAGTAGAAGGTCATACTATTGGTAGAATTGACATTAAGACGAATTTGATTTTCAATAATAATACTTGTAATTTTCTTAGTTTGATAAGTTATCGGTTTAAGAGCTTTTTTAGGTAAAGTCTTTTTGATTAAGGATATTTCATTTTCAGCATATAAAGTCTTTTTTAAGGTAAAACCTGGAGTATCAATGATCGTTAAATTGTCATTTAATTTGATTTTGATAAAATCAAGAGTTGTATTAGGAATTAAACTGGTTGTAATTGTTTTATTAGTTAAGTTACTTTTTAAACTTAGATTATTTATTAAGGTTGATTTACCTGCATTGGTATAACCGGTAATAAAGGCTTCCTGACAATTGTTTTGCTGACATACTTCAAAAATAGCATTAACATTTTTATTTTTGATACTACTTAAATAAATGATATTATCCGTTAGTTGATATTCTTCTCTTAACCATTTAGTAATGGTTGTTTCTTTAATACTTTGGGGAATTATATCAATTTTACTAATAACTAAGGTTTTAGGAGCTTTTAAAGCTTTAAAAGTTTCAATGGTTTTACTATTAATATTTAGAAAATCAACAAGGAAAAAGATATAAGAGGCTTTGTTATTTAATTCAGTAATTAATTTATTATTGATATTAGTTAAAGGAACGATTATTGGTGAGTTGTAATGCGTTATTTTAAAGCATCTTTCACAATAATCAGCTTGATCATATTTTTCTTTAGGAATGTAGCCCATTTCTTTTTCATTATCTGTTTGTAGGGTGGCACCGCAGCCAATACATTTTTTTATCATAAGTTTTCTCTCCTTTTTTATATTTTGATAGATTAAAAGTTAAGGTGTTCATTAGTTTCAAATAATTATTGTGAGCAGAATTAGAATTTTAATATTTTATTAAGAAATATTGGCTTTTTGGTTCCGATATTTTAACTAATTGGGTCCTTGTAAGTGCATCTTACCATTAAAATTTCAATTTGTCTATTATTCATTTTATCCTTTGGGCGTTTTAAAGGAATTTAATAAATTTTATGGGTACTTGGTGATCGTTTTAAATTAATTTTTAGGGAACTAATTTAAAAGTATGTAAGAGCTATGTTGGAAGTATTTAAGAATTATATTAAGCAAAAGATGTTGTTATCTTTGACAATAAAGTTATAGTTTTATTGCTCAATTTTTATTATACACAAAAAAACTACAAAGTGTAGTTTATTTTGCTGAACAGTTTTGGTCGCTGGCGGCAAAGATTCGATTACATTCGGCATCTTCACATAAGTGATTATTTTTGATATAAAGCATGGTTGTTTTATGTTCTTTATCATCTGGGGTAAAGGTAATAACGCCATTTTTAATTTTATATTTACCTTTGATAGTATCACTTTCGGTGGCTTCATCAGAATTAGTAAATTCATACTTATGGCCTTTTTTGATATTATATAAAGCAATATTTGATTTAGCATTACTTTGTTTAGCTTCGTAGACTCCAGACATTTTATTTAAATCTTCAATGTAGGTTCCGATGGAATCCATTGAGTTAAATTGTACGACATAAGTAGCATAAATATCGACGTCTTCGTCATCTTCTCCTAGTTCGGCCATATAGTCTTCACGACTATAGTAGTTGAAGCTGGAAAGGTTAAGGTATCCGTTAAAGGTCTTTTCGAGATTATTACGATCTTGTTCGGTATTATCATTTTTTAATAAGACAACAATCGTAGCTGTTTCATCATAGTTACACCAATATCCTTCATATTTTTTAGTTCCACAAGAACTTAGTCCAATCATAAAGATGGTTAAAAGTATTATCATTTTGATTTTTTTCATATCACATAGCTCCTTAATTATTTTTTTTAGTAAATTTATACTCTTTATTCTTTTCTTTTAATATCAAATTATCATTATTAAGAGAGATAATTTGATATTTAGCTTGGTATTTGCTTTGATCTTTAGTCGTTTCTTCACTGGTGTAAATAGTATCGTCTTTTACGTAATAGTTAAGTGATGAGTAGTCACTTGCTTTCGGTGGATCGATGAAGTTATCAATATTGCCACTGAAGTTATAGTAATATAGTAAGTTGGATGTTCGATATAAAGCAATTGTTTTATAGTAAAACTTGTTATTTTTTATTTCGCGCATTTCCCATGTATTAATTAGTTGATAGTATTTGTGACTAGCGAAGTATTCTTTGGCTTCTTTTAAGGTCCATGCTGTTGTCAATTTTTGATATGAATCAGCAATAAAACCTTGTTCGTAGGCAATTTGAGCTTCTTTTAAAGCTACTTTTTTGTCTTCATCGCTAGTTGGAATTTCAATGGTGGCGGACTTATAACCATTTAAGTTTTCATACATTTTACGTTCATTATCATAATGATTGGCAACCGTTAAACTGCCATCAATTCGCGCGTAATAATATAATTTACGTGTATCGATATTAGTATAGGCATATATACTTTCATCAGCCCAAAAATCAGTTTTGGAGGCATCAATATAGTAGATATTGCTTTTAATCGTTTGCGCCGTTTTGGTTAAGTCTTGTTGAAATGCCGTGGAGTTATCTAAGTTATCATTAAGAGTCGCAAAAATTATATCATCTTGACCATTAATAATGGTTGCTAGGTCTTTAGAGGTTAACTCGATAAGTTCATACTCTTTATTTTGACAAGAACATAAAAAAACAATACATATAAGTAAAATTATGGTTTGGAATATTTTTTTCATATAACCATTCCCCTATCAAATTATATCATTTTTATATATTATTGGAAATAGTTTTTATTTTAATAATATATTTTATTAGGAGGTATTATGTTTTTATATTTATCATTTTTACTAAAAAATTTATTTTGTTTTACCGGAAGTTATTCTAATACAGTTTTTCCGCCTCCTCTATCAAAAAAGGAAGAGGAAGAAGCGATTAATAAAATGTTAGCTGGAGATATGGAGGCCAGAAATTTTTTAATCGAACGAAATTTACGTTTGGTAGCGCATATTGTTAAGAAATTTGAAAATATTGATAAGGATGTTGATGATTTAATTAGTATTGGAACAATTGGTTTAATTAAGGGCATTGATAGTTTTAGTTCTAGTAAAAAAACACGAATTACAACTTATGCGGCTCGTTGTATTGAAAATGAGATTTTGATGTATTTTCGAAGTAATAAAAAGTATGCTAATGATATTAGTTTGAATGATTATATTGGATTGGATAAGGATGGAAATGAGATTTCGTTACTTGATGTGACGCCATCCTTGGATGATGATATTGAACTAAAGGTTCATAATCAGGAAAATAAAAAGGCTTTGCTTAAGTATATTGGGATTTTAAATCCGCGGGAAAAGGCAATTATTGTTAAAAGGTATGGCTTGGGAGAAAATGATGAGTGTACGCAGAAGGAAATAGCTAAGGAAATGAAAATTTCGCGCAGTTATGTGTCAAGGATTGAAAAAAGAGCTTTGACGAAGTTATTTCGACAGTTTGCTAAAAATAAGAAGGAATTGTAAGAAAAAAAATTATTTACTGACTCTAGGATAGATAAAGTGAGAAACCAATTCGGTTTCTCATTTTAGGTAGTTTATTGTATTAAAAAACATTAACGATTAAAGTTAATGCTTAGTATTCTATTTTATCAACGTCTTCGACCATCGTTAGTTGTTCTTCAATTGTTTGTTTTATTCGTGACTTGTAAAGTTTTAAACGTTGTTTTAATTGTTCGGTTTCTAAATCAACTTTTTCGGCTTTTAAAAGGGAATCATTAACAATACGTGATGCATTCTTTTTTGCATCAGCAATAATCATGTTTGCTTCTTCTTTAGCTAGTTTTCTGATTTGAGTAGATGAGTCTTCAGCGACTAATAAAGCTTTGTTAAGGGTGTTTTCCATTGATTCATATTGTTTTAATTTTTCCTGCAAGTATTTTATTTTGGCGTCACGAGCCTTCAAATTATTAAGCATTTTTTCATACTCTGTAATAATTTCATTGACAAAGGCATTGACCTCCATTTTATCGTACCCATTGGTACTTGTACTAAATTTTTTCATGGCTCACCCACCAAACTAACTAAACTTACCCTATTTTTACCATTCTATTTCTTCTTCAACAGATTCTTTTTCTTTACTGTTGTCTTCACTTATTTTTCCTTGAACATTAACATTTTTTGGTGTACACAAATAAATGCCAACACCAACTTTTTGCATTGTACCCCCTATTGCATAGATGCAACCACTTAAGAAATCAATTATTCTTTTGGCTTGATCAGATGTAACACGTTTTAAATTAACAACTACGCTATTGCGGTTTTTTAAATGATCAGCTATTTGTTGACTTTCAGAATATGCACGTGGCTCTAAAAGAATCATTTTATTTCCGGTTGGTTCCATTTCTTTTTTAGATTCGTTTTCGGCATTATAATATTCGTCTTCACTACCATTATATTTTTCATCGTCTTCTGTTTCCCCAAAAATACTCTTCAATTTATCAAATGCCATAAAAAAGCCTCCTATATTTTATATTACTTTTTTATTATAACTAATAATTTGTAAATATTCAACAAGTTTACTTTAAAATTGCGTGATTTTTATAATTGCGTTTGTCAATTCAATGTTATTTTTAGGACTTAAGGTATTAAGAACTATTTGGTTATATTTTTGTTGCTTTTTAACAAAGTCTTGGTCTTTATGGGCTTCTTTAAAGGTTTTGGTTAGCATTAATTGGAATTTTTCACTGGTAATTTTAGTTAAAAAGGCTTTTTTGGTGGATTCAGTACAAACACCAATTATAAAATTAAGATTATTTTTACTGGCTATATAAATAGCTGTTGCTTCCCCTACTTTAGAAATGGTTATATTATCTTTGCTTTTTTGAACTGGTGTTAAAGGAAGGGCATTAGAATAAAGTAATTCTAATATTTCAAGAATATTATTATAGATAGCCATATCTAAGAATTCTAAATCTTGATTAAAAGAGATATTTCCTTCTTGATTAATTAAAAAATTATAGGGAAAAGTATAAGGCAGTTTAGGCATTTGCGAAACTTTTATAATCATTTCTAAGTCGGCAATTCTTTCTAATAAAAGGTCAAGATTATGTGACATATTGCTATTTTCAGCCATTGAAATATAATTACATAAAGAAAGAATATCTTCATAACGTCGTTTTATTAAGCCATATAAAAGATTATTTTGTTCTTTTAGAATTTTTTTGGTTGTTTCGATGATTTTATAACTGGTTGGTGAAATATGATCATTGATAATTTGTTTAGTATTTAATTCAGCTTCTTTGATTTTTTGTTCACGAAGATCAGTTTGCATACCAAGTAAAATGTTATTTATTGTTTTACTATCAAATCCAGCAGTCTTTATTTGTTGTGTAAAGTTATCTACATCGTCATAAAAATTAACTATTTTATGATATTTTACGTGCTTTCTAACGTTAGTTAAAGCTTCTTCGCGAACTTGTAATTTGGTTAATGCTTCGCTATTTTTCTTATCAGGAGAAGTTAAACCTTTCATATATAGTTTGAGATTTTCTGAGTAAATTTTAGTATCCGGATTTTGTTTTAATGATGATAGCTCTTTTAGAAAATTAGTAAAAGTAAAAGAAAGTGAATCTAGACTAGCATTGGCTTTTAATTGCCCATTTTGAAAGAATTCAAGTAATCTTTTTTCCATGTTAAAAAGTAAATCATCACTTTGATGATGACGAGTTGAATCATCCAGTAAATGTAATAATTCTGGGAAAAAAGAAGCACATGAAATAGCGTTATTACAAGCATAATCCATTAAAATTTTTATTAGTTCTTCATTTGGATAAGAATTAGGTAATTTCCCGGTTGTTTTAATGGTTTTGATAATCTCTTCATAACGTTCTTTTTTATCTTCTAAAGTGTTAATTGTATTAGAAAGATTATTTTTTTTATTTTCAACAATTTTTTGTTTTAGTTTGTGCTCTTTTTTTAGATAAACAACAATTTTTTCAAAAAACTTATGATCTTCAAAATATTGATTAATAAGATCTTTTTTACGACCATACTCTTCTAAATTTATTTCATCAGGAGATGGTAGTTCTTGCAAATGTTGTTTTTCAGTATTAATTTGTTTTTTAATTCTCTTTATTTCTGTTTGTAGATATTCTACGAAATTATTTATATTAAACATAACATCACTCCTTAAAAAAAACATTATTTATTATATAATATTTTTTTTTGATATTTCAAACTTTGGAAAGATGTTTATGTCTCTTTTACTCTTTTTTTACACTTGTGGTTTAAGAGTTGGTTGTTTAGGAGTGTTCTTAGTTAGAGAATATTTAATATTGTTAATGTTTTCATTTAAGTATTGCATTAGAGTATTATAATCTTCTTCATTTTGAGTTTCTTCTAAAAGACTAATTATTTCATCAATAGCTGATAAAAAGTAATTTAAAGCTTCTTGATTAGCTTGCTTAGCTTCTTTTAAGATAGCGATGTCAGTATCTGAAAGATATTTTTGAAGTAAAGCTTGTTCTTGATTTTTTTGAAGAACTTCCGTTAATTGGCGGTTTATTTTGGCTTCTTGAGTTTGGTCTAAAAGGCATTTTGTTAAAAGATCAGTAAATTCCGTTAAGTCGGTTGGTAATTTGATGAACTGGCCATTTTGATAATATTCATTAAGTTTAGCTAAAGCGTCTTTTTGGTCTTTCAAATTCTTTCTTTGTTGTTTTTGTTCTTGATGTTTTACTTGGGCTTCTTCTTGTTTTTGTTTTAAATATTCGGCTTTTTTATTCTCGGCCATAAGGGCTAGAAGATTTTGTTTTTGTAATTCTAGAACTAAAGTATCTAAGACATCATTAAGGCTTAAAAGGTTTTGAGAAGCTAAGAATGCTTGTAAATGTTCATCTAATAGATTTTCTGGATTAAATAATTTATTGAATGTTGCTTCGAAAATTTCTATATCTCCAGGAAGCATAGCACCTTTTTTATTAAAATATTTTCCTAAAATTAAACAGCATTTCATTTCATTCATTTTGTGTTCGTCTTTACTAGCCAAGGTATCAGTTATTTTAGTTGGGTTATTAATATATTGTTCATAGTTTTTGCGAATGCAAGCGATTAAAACATTTTTGAAATCTTCGATGGTTACGTCAACAAAAAGTCTTAAAACATTAATATGAATCATATATATGGAAATACTATCAACTGGAGATACAAGGTCATATTGTGATAAATAACGATTAACATATGATAAAATTCTAACACTTTCCTTGGTTGTATTTAAAATATCAGTATCTTCTTCAATAACATATTCCTGCATTTTACGCATTTTTTTTAGGTCATAGTGTTCTTTTAGACGAATTAACGGATTTTTAGATTGGGGTTTTTTATTAAGATCAATGGCATATTGAGTTCCATCTTTTTTAAGAACAAAGAATTCAGAGTTATTATTCATTATTTTAAGTTGAAGCTCAAGATAAGCAATTTCTCTTTCAGCATAAGCGATTTTTTCTTCAACAGCTGTTTTTATTTTTTTAAATGTTTTGTTGTAATTATTCATGTTTGTTTTCCTCTTTTCAGTCTTATTATTTTATCGTAGTTCATTTCATTTAGCAAGGACAAAAGACAAATAAATTTGTTCTTGAAATCTCACGATTTCAAATTTCTACTTCACAGACACTCTACTGAGTTTTCTCCATAGACTTAAAATCCGATAGTCGCTACCGTACATACTTTTTTCTTTTATCTTTTTGTTTTTCTTTTTTTTATTTAATTATTTTTTATCTAGTTTTTCTATATACATTTTTTCCCAAACTAATTTTTAAATGATATGGTTTTTATCATACAATATTGTTGTTTATATAGCAATATATCTTTACAAAATTTTTAATTGTTTTTTATTGTAATAAATGAACTTTCCTATAAGATAAAAAAATTTCATTGTTAAAATGAAATTTTTTCTTCAATATAGTTAACTAAGTCAGAGATTGGTAGTTTTATTTGTTCCATGGTATCACGATCTCTGATAGTAACAATGTTATCGGTTAGAGTTTCATCATCGATTGTAATGGCAAATGGTGTCCCAATTGCATCACTACGACGATATCTTTTACCAATTGAACCAGATTCATCATAAGAGGCTTGAAAATGTGAACAAACAAGACTGTATACTTCCATGGCTTTGTCTTTATGATTTTTCTTGATTAAAGGTAAGATTGTTGCTTTAACTGGAGCTAATGCGGGATGAATTTTTAGGACTTCTCTTTCTTCGCCGTTGGTTAGAGTTTCTTTGGTATAGGCGTTGCATAGGAAAGCTAAGATTGCACGATCTAATCCTAATGATGGTTCAATAACAAATGGTAAATATTTTTCGTTGGTTTCAGGATCAAGGTATCGAAGATCTTGTTTAGAATGTTCCATATGCACACCTAAATCGTAGTCTGTACGATCAGCAATTCCCCATAATTCGCCCCAGCCCATTGGGAATAAGAATTCAATATCGGTGGTTGCTTTGCTATAAAAAGATAATTCTTCTTTAGCGTGATCACGATAACGTAGATTTTCGTTTTTGATTCCTAGAGATTTTAACCAATCTATGCAGTAATTTTTCCAATAACCAAACCATTCTAAGTCAGTATTGGGTTTGCAGAAAAATTCTAGTTCCATTTGTTCGAATTCACGAGTACGGAAAGTAAAGTTACCAGGGGTTATCTCGTTACGGAATGATTTACCAGTTTGACCAATTCCGAATGGTATTTTGGCACGCATGGCTCTTTGAACATTTAAGAAGTTAACAAAGATTCCTTGAGCTGTTTCACCACGAAGATAAACTTTTGATTTGGTATCTTCAGTTACCCCTAGATGTGTTTCAAATAGTAAGTTAAACTTTCTAATTGGGGTAAAGTCAGCTGAACCACATTTCGGACAGCATATTTTATTATCTTTAATGAAAGCTTCAATTTTTTCATTACTCCATCCATCGGCTGTTTCTTCGCCATTAGTAAATTCTTCAATAAGCTTATCGGCGCGATGGCGACTTTTACATTTTTTGCAGTCAATTAATGGATCGTTGAAGTTGGTGACATGACCACTTGCTACCCATGTTTCGGGATTCATTAAAATGGCGGCATCTAAGCCGTAATTGTAGGGATTTTCTTGGATGAATTTTTTCCACCAAGCACGACGAATGTTTTCTTTTAGGTCTCTTCCTAATGGTCCGTAATCCCAAGTATTAGAAAGACCACCATAGATCTCACTACCTTGAAAAATAAAACCATATTGTTTACAGTAATTAACGATATCTTCCATTTTTAGTTTTTCCATAAATTTCCTCCTTAATAAGTGATGATAATAAAAAAACTTCTAGAAGTTGTAGGAACGAATAATAATCCGCGGTTCCATCCTACTTATTTCTAGAAGAAATCAACTTTATTATATATAGCTCGTGGTTGCCAAGCCAGTCATCACTTGTATGAATTGATTATATCAAATTTTCTTTTTTAGTCAATAGGTGTGGGAAAAGTTATGTGAGTTATGGTTAAGTTTTAGGTAATGCTCTTTGTTAGACGAAATTTTTTTTATTTGGTTGTTTAGTAGGCACCATATTTTAAAGGTTGCTGATTCTTTTTAAGAATTCTTTACTTTTTAAGTATAAACCGGTGTATTTTTCATAGTAATTTTCGAGGAAGTTATTAATTGCAAAAGCAATATCTTTACTTATATTTATTTTGGTAATACTTTTAATATCGACAAGAAGATACATGCGAATGAGTTTGATGGCTTTAGGGGGCAGAATTTTTTCGTTACGATAACAGTTTTGACAGATATAGCCCCCTTCTGTAGGGCTTATTGTAATAATCTTTTTTTTACTTCCACATTTTATGCAACTTTCAAGGTTTAAACTGACTCCTAAGTAATCAAGGTATTTTATTTCTAAGATATTGGTCATAATTAAGGGATCTTGTTTTTCGTTTATTTTTTGAATTGTTGCAATAAATAAGTCGAAAATTTCTGGAGCATCATTTTGTTTAACGACTTGGTAAGTAAGTTCGGTAAGGTATGATAAGTAGCTTATTAAAGTTAAGTCAGTTTTTATCGTATTAAAGTTATCAATGATGTCAACATCAATTAATTTAGATAATTTGTTTTCATTGTAGTTTAGGTAGAAGTAACCATAGGTGAATTTTTGTGTTTTAATACGTAAAGGATTTCTTAGGGATTTAGAGCCCTTACACATTACCCCAATAAGGCCATGATTTTTCGTTAAAAGGTTAATAATGCTTGAATTTTCACCGTAAGTCGTTGTGGTAACGACTATTCCTTCAAATTTACTTACCATATTATCACTTCACTACTTTTGTTTTTTATATTCTAAATAGTATTCTATTTTACCAGTTTGTTTAAATTTTTCCCAGGCTTCTTGTTTGTTCATAAAAACAACCCATCCTTTCTAAATATATAATGGGTTGTTTTTAATATAAATATTCAATTATTTTATATTTAATTCATCAAAACCTAATTCTTTGAAATAACGCTCTTTATCGCGCCAATTTTTTATAGTTTTGACATATAATTCTAAGTATATTTGTTTGCCAACCAAGGCTTCGATATCTTTACGAGCTTCGATGCCAACTGATTTTAGAAGGGCTCCTTGACGACCGATAACGATTTTTTTGACTGAGTCACGATCAACGATAACATCGACAGTAATATTGATTATGTTCTTCTTTTCTTCAAATTTAGAAGTAATGCAGGTTATGGTGTGAGGAATTTCTTGTTCAGTCATACGAAGTAGTTTTTCACGAACGAATTCACTAACGAGGAAGCGTAAGCTACTACTTGTTATCATGTCTTCATCAAAATAACGCATGTTATCAGTTAAATATTTTTTTATGCAATTAATTAATTCTTCAATGTTATTTTTTTGTAAGGCAGAGATAGGTACAATTTCCGCAAAATTGAATAACTCTTTGTAACTATTGATAGCCATGATAATTTCTTCATTGGTCATACGATCGATTTTATTTAAAACAAGGATGACCGGAGCATTACTTTCTTTTAATTGTTCAATGATTTTTTTGTCTCCTGTGCCAAGCCCTTCAGCGGCATCAACAAGAAATAGAACAACATCAACATCTTTAGTTAGACTTTGGGCTTCTTTATTTAGGACTTTGCCTAATTTGTTGATTGGTTTATGAATACCGGGAGTATCAATGAATACTATTTGGTATCCTTCTTCGTTGTATATGCCTTGAATAATATTACGGGTTGTTTGGGGCTTGTTTGAAGTAATAGCAATTTTTTGATTAATTAAAGTATTTAATAAGGTACTTTTTCCAACGTTTGGACGACCTATTAAACTGACAAATCCACTTTTCATTTTAACCTCCTATAAATGATATAAAGTATGGGCCATAGATAACGATGCCAATAGCGGCTGCCATCATAGCTAAGACAAATGTTGCCGCACTTCCACAATCCTTAGCAATTTTAGCTAAGGGGTGAATTTCTAAAGTGACTAAGTCAACAACAGCTTCAATAGCAGTGTTAACTAGTTCGGCGGATAAGACCATGCCGATGGCCATTAAACTAATAAGCCATTCGATACCTTTGACGTGAAAGAAAATATTAACAGCAATAACACAGATAGTTACGAAAACGTGAATCATCATACTTTGTTCGTACTTATAGGCATATTTTAAACCATCTATCGAATATCCAAAACTCTTAACAAAGCGTTTAAAACCATGTTTTTTAATGTCATCTCTTGATATTTTCGCCATCTAAAATCAACTCCTGTAGTCCAAACATTTCTTCTTCATCTTCTTTAGTCATATGATCGTAACCTAAAAGGTGTAATAAACCATGAACTGCTAAAAATGATAGTTCTCTTTTTTCACTATGACCATAGCTGATAGCTTGTCTTTTCATTTGCGGAATACAAATATAAATATCCCCAAGGACTCTTATGTCATTATACACCATTTCTTCATTATCTTCAAATGCAAACGAAATAACATCGGTAACGCGATCAACCTTACGATAGTCGCGATTAATACGATGTATTTCATCATCTTCGACAAAAATGATTGAAAAAATAGCATTTTTAACTTTTTCATGTTTTAAAGTTGCATTTAAAACACCATATAAGTAGTCATAATCTTGATATAAATTGTTATCTTCTATAGTAAATTCATTATTCATATTACATCCATCCTATTGCAAAAGATTTTCCGATACAGCAAATAATTATGATTAGGACAATTACTGCTAGTATGTTATAAAATATATTATTTTTAAGAAACGCCGGTAATTTATCTTTTATTTTTTGAATACTTAAATAAATTAGGAGACCTATTATGGCACCGGCTACATTTAAGATGACATCATCAACATCAAATGCACGTCCTATTTTATACTGAATTATCTCTGCTGTCAAACTGGTTATGAGGGCAGGGATGAAAATATGGGTTACTTTTTTGGCTTTTAAAGTATCGGAGATGAAATAACCATAAGGAATAAATAAGGCAATATTACCGATAACATTGTAAACGAACAAATTAGAACCAATACGATATCTAGTCATTTCTTTAAAAGGCGTTAGGTTAACTCCGCTAGCGGCTTTTTCAGTACTTAACAATAGATAGTATAATAATAGGAAATATATTATAGCTAATAAGGAATAGAAGTCCTTATAAAAGATAAATTTTTCATGATTGATGATGGTAGCACTTAGGCGCACAACACAGATTATAACAATAAATAAAGTTAGCATTGGCCAGGTATTTTTGACGACCCACTCTAAAGTATCAAAAAAAGGAGATAAATTTTCCATAAGTCACCTACTCTTCTGTGATTATTACTTGTTGGCCTATTTCCTCTTCAGCTACAATAAATATATCAATACTTATTGTACTATTATTTTCTTCTTTTTTCAAAACTTTTTTATCTAATATTGAATTTTCTTGGTGGGTTATATTTTTGATTTTAGCATTTATTAGTTCGTTAACTTTTTTATCTAACTCTTCCGGTGTGTATTCTTTGATTTCTTTGCTTATTTCATGTTCTTTTTGAAAAAACAATTTATAGCCGAAGAAAGAAAAAATTTTTTTATTTTCATCAAGATGGTCCTTTAAGCGACTACGGAATATTTTGTTTTTTTGGTTGTGATGTTCAAATAAAAGATTATAGCGTATTTTGGTTTGCGGAATGATTTTTTCGTAGGTTTTAGTGGTCGTAATATGAACAGTATACCAAGTTTTGCCATAAACATGACCGGTGGCACAGGTTTTAGCAATATCTTGTTCATTTAATTTGATAGTACCATTGATGATAATATCGCCTTTTTTGACGTTATCATTTATTTCTTTTACTTCTTCACCTTTACTGGATATAATTTTGGTAATAGTGGCATCTTTACGAGCAATAATATGGCATTTGTTTTGATCTTTAACCGGCGTAATAGTTACTTTAGGTTCAACGTTAATTTGATATTTCATCCCGATTTGTTCAATGTTTAACCATTCAATTTGGTCTTTATTGTTATTTATGATTTTATTTTTAAGTTTATTAATCGTTGAAGCTGATTTTTTAAAATGATAAGGTAAAAAATCGTTGTGTAGTAATTCTTTTTGAATTAATTCGCGAATTTTGGTATCTTCAGTAATAATATCAATTTTGATAATAAAATTCTGATATATACTTATTAAGATAAAAAAGAAAACGAGAGAAATAATTTTAGGTAATTTATTTTTTATTAAAAGAGTTATACTTTGAAAAAAATCCCCTTTTATAACAGTGGCATGGTAATTTTTTTGGATTTTAGGATAGTTTTTTTTATCTATTTCAAAGATAACATTATCTTTGTTATAAGTTATGTTGTAAATATTAATTTTTAAATTACGGAAAGTTTTAATCATTTGATAAGGAGTTCTAGTCGTTATTTTGATAAAAATATGGTTATTCATAAAGGAATTCTAAACTTTCTATTTTGATATTAAAGATTAATTCTTGATTAACCATTTTTATAACCGTAATTTGTTGACCTTTGATTTTTAATTTGAAATTGGCAAAGATTAAAATAATTAAGTTTTCAGAAATATAATCTATTTTTTGGTAATTATTAATATAAATGTTGTTGTCGTAAATGTCGATTCCATATTTTTTATTTCTAAGAAATTGTTTTATGTTAGATAATTCCATTTAAATCACCTATGGAATTATATTAAAAAAAGAAGACTTTTAGTCTTCTTATTGCAATTTTGCTTTTACTTTTTTACTTACAAGTGACATATCAGCAACGGTTCCAATTCGAGTTGTTGCTTCTTTCATTACTTTGCCCATATCTTTAATACTAGCAGGTTGTAATTCAGCAAATATTTCATCTAAGGCTTTGTCAATTTCTGCTTCAGATAATTCTGCTGGTAAGTAAGCACTTAAAACTTCTATTTCTTGTTTTAATTTTGCTACTTCGTCTTGTTTTTCGTATTTTTCATACTCAACGATGCTATCTTTACGAGCTTTTACTTGTTTTTTGATGACATTTATAACTTCTTCATCACTTAAATCATGATTTTTACTAATTTTTTCTAGTTGAAGAGCACTTTTTAGCATTCTTAGAACTGATAAAGCAAATTTATTTTGTTCTTTCATAGCCTGTGTCATATCTTTTGTTATTTTTTCTTGCAAGATTTTCACCTACTTTTAATTAGTCTCTATTGCTTTTTCTACGTTTACGAGAATTTCTAATCATTTCTTCTTTAGCCTTACGTCTTTTTACACCTGGCTTATCATAGCATTTTCTCTTTTTAAGTTCAGAAGGGACTCCACTTTTGGCAACTTTCATTTTAAATTTTCTTAAAGCACCGTCAATGTTACCGTTTTGTACTACAACTTTAGTCATCAATTTTCCCTCCCTTCTTCAGCTATTTATGATTATAACACTCAAGAAGCTAAAAAACAAGAAAAAACCTTTAAAATAAAGGCTTTTTTGTTGTTATAACCCAGTTTGATAGGTTGTAAAGATTTTTTTACCCTCAAAATAATTAGAATCAATCATTTTATCGATGGCATTAGCAAGGATGGTAGTACGATTAGTAGTTGGTAAACTATTTATTTTGGCTTGACCTAAAGAAGCTGTTAAATCAACTAAAATATAACCGTCAGTATAAAGGTCGTTATTACTTGATTTTATTTGTAGTTTATAGCTACCACTGGATCCCTCATAGACGAAGACAGATACTTCAACGGTTCTTTCCATATTACGGGAATTACCACAGTTATCGGTCGCAATTGTCGTTGTTGGAGTAATATGATTCCAACCAGTACAAGGGCGAGCGGTTTGTCTTCTGATAATATTTTTATTACCGATAAGAACTTCTGTAGGGGTATCATTAAGGTTTGCATAGCCGTTAGTTCCCAGCGGAGCTTGATAAATTCGTTGGAAATAATAGTAATGACCACTAACCAAGGTAATAGCTGTGCTTTCAACGTAACTACTGGCTGCAGATGTAGTATGTAAACTTCTAAGTCCATAATATCTTTGGATAGTACTTATTTCAGTTCCTGCTGGTAACTGCCATGGAGATGGAGTTTCTTCAAAACTTCCGTCTCTTATTAAATTAGTTAAAACAACTAAGTCTTTATTACCTTTATCCGTTAAGTCACTTTTAATTTCTTTATTGATATTCTTGACTAAATTGATATTTGATGAATAAATCGCTAGTAAAGAAATTGAAATAGCGACGAAAACAATAAAAAAGGAATATATTAAGGACATTGAGATAAAGCCATTCTTTCTTTTCATTGTGCCACTTCCTTTATTATTTTAATTATATCATTTATTAGTTGATTAAAGCAATTAAAAAGAAGAGTTTTTCTCTTCTTTTAACATTTTTTCTTGCTGTAAATCATTCGTGCAACGGTTCCAAGCGAGCGTCCTAGGTCATAAAAGAATTCGCCAGCACGAGCTATAGCATTTAGGAGGGATGCATTAATTGATGCTCCTCCTTCAATAGTTATTAATTTTTCATTAGACATTTTTGACATATTTATTTACTTGAACATGTTTTAGGTCTTAAAAGACCATTAATAAAACCAATAATGAAGGTTATGGCACCGCCAATAATAACAAAGGCTCCATATTTGGCTCCACCTTCGATTTTAATAAGTTCTTGGGCTTCTAATCTGTTCATTTTACTCCTTCCCTATTATTAAATTAATTATTTTGTTTATTATTCTTTGTTTATTATATTGTAATTTTATGTTTATAAAATTGGCCATAGAGACTTTTAAGTCACTAGTAATAATTACCTTTGCAGCAGGAATATCATTATTAAAAGTTAGTTCGGCAATATTAATATTTGTTATATGATATGTTTTGTCTTGATAAACTAAAGTTGGATGTTGGTTTAAGAGATCCATTTGATTCGATGGAATCAGCAGTTCAATTTGGCAATCTTCTTGACAAGTAATAAGAGCCGTAAATGTTTTAGTATCTGGAATTTTGATGTAAAAAGACATTATGAGGATAAAAAGAAAGATTATAATTAAGATTTTTAGAAAAAGAGCTTGCGGGGGACTTTTTTTAAGTAATATATATTCATTTAAATTAGGCATCTAAATTGATAGTTCGATAATTTGGTATTGTTTGATGGTGAGAAACATAGATAATGGTTGAATTACTTAAAAAAGTACTAAGATCTTTTAAAATCTGTCTTTCTAAACTTTCATCTACTTCGCTTAGTGATTCGTCTAGTATCAATATGGGCGGTTTGTCAATGATAGCGCGAGCTAAGATAAGGCGTTGGCGTTCACCTCCACTTAGGTTGGAACCACTATCTAACAAAACTGTATTCAATCTTAAAACTTTTTGATCGATTATTTCGGCAACTTTAGTAATCTTAATAACTTCGTATAATTGTCTTTTACTATATTTATTTTTTAGAGTTATATTATTTTCAATAGTATCAGTAAAAAGACGTTCCTTTTGCGAGACATATCTAACATTCTTTTTTATAGTTTTAAGACTATAGTCTTTAATATTTACCTCATCAATAGTGATAGCTCCATGGTAATTGTTTAAGGTCTTATTAATGATTTGACATAAAGTCGATTTGCCACTTCCACTTGGTCCTTTTAAGAGAATTTTTTCACTTTGGTTAATAGTTAAACTAATATTTTTTAATAAATAATGGTAATTATCATATGAATAAGTTAAATCTTTGATGTTTATCTTGCCATTATGGAATGGTTCTAACGTTCCTTCATTTTCTTCTGTTATGTAATAAAATTCATTTATTTTGGCAATGGATATTTTGATTAAATTTAATTTAGGTAACAAATTCACACAATTTTTTATAGGGTCAAAATAGTATACTAGTAATGAATTAAAGGTTATTAAGTCAATTAAAGCAAGTTTATTTTGCGCAACTAAAGTAAAGCCAATGGCATTTAATAAGATAAGACTACTTTCTCCTAGAATTGTTTTGATGATATTACATTTATTAGTAAAATTTTGGAAATTTAAGGTATTGCCTAAGTATGGGCAATAAGCATTAATAAGTTGGTTGTTAGTTTTATTTTCTAAAGATAAATTTTTAATAGTGTCTAAACTAGCTATTTTTTCGAGAAAAGTACTGGTGAAAATGGTTTCTAGGTCAATGTTATCAGTTATCTTCTTGTTGATAAGAGGATTGGTTATAAAACCAAGGATTATATACATTAAAGAAATTATACAAAGAATTAAAAATAAATTTCGATTAATGTTATAAAGGATAAAGAAGGAACTTATAGCCATTAAAAGTTCTAAAAGAATGGTAATGATAATCTCACTAATTAAGTCTTTTAGGTTATTTAATTCGTTAAAACGAGTTATGATTTCGCCTTGGCTTTTAGTTTTAATAACTGATAAAGGGAGCTGAAAAATATGTTTAAGAAAAGGAATAATTACTTTCAAATTTAAATTCTTATTTAAATAAATAGCATATTCTTCTTTTTTATAAGAAAGATATGTTTTTAATAAACTAAGAAAGATAAAAATAAGTGATGTGAATAGGACTACTTGATAAGTATTATTTTCAATAAAATACATGGTGGTTTTTAATTGGTAGCTTAAGATGATAGAAATTATTGTTAAAATAATGCTTAGAAAAATTATTTTAATGATTAGCTTTTGATCGGTTGGCGAAATATTATTAAGCATATCTTTTAAAATACTATTTTTATCATATTGTGGTAGTTGATTTAAAGGTTTTAGGACAAGGATAATATTCGTCCATTTTTTTAAGAATTCTTCTTTTTTAACTTTTATATACCCTTTGGCTGGATCCATTAAGTAATAATATTTTCCACTTAATTTGTATATGACAACGAAGTGTAATAAATTATTATCATTAGTGTGAGCAATAACCGGTAAGAGCTCGTTTTGAATCACAGTAGTTTTAGTACCAAAAACGTTAAAACCATATTTTTCAGCAGCTTTTTTGAGGTTGTAAGCTGTTGTTCCTTTAGTTGTAGTATTAGTATCCGTTTTGATTATTTCTAAAGGAATGTAACCATTGTAGTATTTTATGATAGAACTAAGACAGCAGGCACCACAGTCACTTATATTGCTTTGAAGAACAACTATTTTTTTCATTTTTTTCCTCCCTTCACTTTATATATTATCTTTGAAAGGGAAAAATCCTTTTGAGCAAATAAAAAAATAACAATTTTTTTGTTATTTCTTATTTGTGTTATCATCAGGTATTTGAATTTCAGGGTCTTCCTCAGGAATTGTACATTTATCAATACTAAAGATGCAGGTGGTGCAATTGTCAAAACTAGAATTATCAACTTCGATTAGTTCAGTAAAAGCATAATTAACTATTGAGGGAATAACAAAGATAATTAAACCAGCAATTAATTTTTTGAAAAGTTTAACGGCAGTACCAGTTAAGTCCTCTTGTTTACCACTTATGACAACTTTAACTAAATCAGAGATGCCAGAATAAGTTAGAATTAAAGGAGCGGCTATTTTTAAGAGGATAATTAGAATTCCAACAATTTTTAGAGCACGTAGAGTTCCAGGATATTCACAGAAATGAATCTTAGAACTTACAGCCGCATTAGCAATATTAGTTAAGAGAAAGAATGTAATGCATGTAAAAGTTAAATATTTAGAAATTTTTTTATTCATATGAACTCACCTGTTAATATAATAACTTATTTTTTACTTTTAGTAAATTAGAGAGTATAAATTTTACATTAAAATAATATATTTTAGTAATAATGGAGGAATAAAAAATGATTAACAAAAAAAATTTATGGTTTGTAACATTGTTTAGTATTATCTTAGTTCTTTCGATTTTTTATGTGGGGATGGGCGAAGAAGATGTAAAGAGTCTAATTGAAAGCAATGAGGTTAAGGCTGATCCAGAGGATACATCTTTGGTTGTTAAAGAAAGTACGGAGTTAGTAGCTTTAAGAGTACAAAGCGATGAAGAAGTTATGGCGGATTTGGAAAAATATCAAAATATTTTACTTAGTGAAGCTGCGAAACCAGAGGAAAAGAGCGAGGCCTATACGGCTTTAGTTAATATCAACAATAATAAAGGAATGGAACAGGCTTTAGAAAAAATGATAAAAAAAGAGTTTAAATATGAAGCCTTTGTTAAAATTAATAATAGTAATGTAACAGTAGTAATTGATAATAATAATCAACATAATTATGAAGTAGCAAACAAAGTTATAAGAAGAATACAAAAAGAATTTGATAAAGAAATGTATATAACGGTTAAATTTAGTTAACATGATTTAAAGTGTTTCATACAATATATTGATAGTAGAAAGTGAGACAATGTATGGAACATATTCTGACTAAAAGAGAAAGAGAGGTTTTCGAACTATTAGTCTTAAACAAAACAACGTCAGATATTGCTGATAAGTTAAAAATAAGTGAAAAGACAGTTAGAAACCATATATCTAATGTTATTCAAAAACTTGGTGTTAGTGGTCGAAGCCAAGCTATTCTTGAATTAATAAGATTAAATGAAATATATTTATAATCCTCTTTTGAGGATTTTTTGTAAATAAAAAGCGTCTAAAATCCTTTTTTTAAAATATATTTAATTAGGTGATGAGAATGCTTAAGAAATTTACCTTGAGAAAATTATCAATAGCAATTTTGATGGCAATCGTAGCTTTTATATTATATATGTTTCCTGAACCATTAAAAGAACATATTGAAGATATTCAAAATAATAAAGAAGCAATCTTTTTGATTGATAAAAATAATTATGTAAGTATGATAAAAGTTGTTAATAATGGTAAAAATACCCAAGAAAAAATTAAGGAAATTATTAAAACTTTAACGATTGATAGTGAAAATTATAAAGTGATTCCTAATGGGTTTAAAGCTATTATTCCTAAAAATACTACCCTACTCGATTATTCTTTAGAACAAGGGCTATTAAAACTAAATTTTAGTAAAGAATTTTGGAATGTCCAAAAAGATGATGAAGATAAAATGATTCAAAGTATTGTATATTCTTTAACAGAAATAAAAGAAGTAAAGAAAATAATGCTTTTTGTGGAAGGAAAACAAGTACAAAAATTGCCTAAAACAAATAAAAAATTAGATTTGTATTTAGATCGGAACTATGGAATTAACAAAGTTTATGATTTAAAGACTTTTAATCATGTTGATTGTTATACTGTGTATTTTTTGGGCAAACTTGATGAATATTATTATATTCCGGTAACATACTTTAAAGATAACATTAATGATAAAGTTGAAATAATTATTGAAAGTTTAACAACAAGTCCGACCAATAATGAAGGTTTAATTAGTCATTTAGATTATCAAGTAAAATTAATGAATTATGAAATCACGGAGGATAAAATAGATATGTATTTTAATAACTATCTTTTGAATAATTTGGATAAAAGCTACTTGCAAGAAGAAGTTAAATATTCCCTAGTTTATTCATTAAATGATACTTTAGGGCTTAAAACAGTTAATTTTTTAGTAGATAATGAAGAAATTGAGCAATTTACTCTTGAAAATTAAAAATATCTGTTATATAATGAGATTGTTCTTGAGTTATGTCCTCGTAGCTCAGCTGGATAGAGCAATCGCCTTCTAAGCGATCGGTCAGGTGTTCGAATCACCTCGGGGACACCATATAGAATTTTAAGGTCATTAACTTATGTTAATGGCTTTTTTCGATACTTAGAAAATATCGATTAATTAACGTCTTCTTCCCTTCTTTATATGTTTTTAAATAGACAAAAACCTCGTTTCAATGTTTTTTTAGAAACGAGGTTTTATTAGGTTATCTTTTTTTAAAATAAATTGTTTTTAAATTTCTTTGAAGTCTTCTTTTAAGTCCTTAATTAGTTCCTTAATAATTGTTGATTTATGAAAAGGAAAAATTATTATATGGGCTTTGTCTGAATTATTATAGTTAAATGTTGCTAATTGATATTTTTTACATAATTTATCAGAAGGTTTTTTCAAAACAAAAATGTTGCCATTAGGAGTGCCTTTTTCATATGGGATATGAGCTCCTTTTAGTGATGTTTCAAAAAGACTAATATTTTTATGATATTCTTCTGGACTAGTTCTTTCGTATTGTTCGGTTATTTTTTGTAAGGTAGTAAAAGGTAAAAAATCTCTAGAACCACATAAGGTTACATCATTTTGGCCAATGTATTCGATGAACTGGCTATTATTTTGAGTTTTGGCAAGTAAAAGACCATTGGTTTTAGGTAAACCTAAGTATTTATGTAAGCTTATCGAGATACTGTCAAGACCTAAGGCTATAATATGTTGCAATTCTTCATTTGGTGAGGCAAGTTGGTTATGGGGAATTCCGCCGTAAAGGGCCGCATCAACATGAAGATAGTACGGAATCTTTTTAGTAGTTAACTCATTAATGATTGCTGGGATATCATCGATGCTTCCATAGGTTGTCGTTCCATAATTTAGGAGTAAGATTACTCCATTTTTTTTCGCATTTGGATCGGCAAAGATGGCTTTTAGAAGTTTTTCTTTATCGATGTGCCCTTGAATAGAAGGAATTACTTCGTACTTGGCATGTGGCAGGATGGTTGCTCCTTTTAAGGCACTATAATGGGTATCTTCTGAAAAGTATAATTTTCCTTCAGGGTACTTAGTATAACCTTCACGGATGCCCCAAAGGTTCCCTTCGGTTCCCCCAGTCGTAATATAACCCCAGAATTCATCTTTATTCATATTTAAGTTAGTCATGACCTTGTTAATGATGGCTAATTCTTTGCTTCTTTTGGACATACGATAGTTACCTTCGCTATAAGGACTACCACAACTATTAATATAATATAATTGGCTTTCAATCCAACGTAAGTAAGATATTAAGCTACTCTCTTTGGTCATGTTAGAAGGATAGCCAAACATGTAATCACGATCTTGCGTAGTTTGTTCTTTTAAATATGTTTGTGCTTCAAGGATAGTTTGATTATCTTCTTGTATAATTTGTGTTATTTGGGCATTTGAAAAGTCTCTTTTACGTAAGTCATTGTAATCAAGAAGTCTTCCTAATTCTAAGAGTCTTTCTTCATTAACGGCAATTTCTTTTTTTAACTTTGCCATTTGGGAATTTATTATTTCTATATCTTTATCATTTAATTTTTGATTTTTGGTCAAGAAATTATCTTTAATTTTGATAAAATCTTGCCATCCACTATTATCCATATACAACCTCAATTTTTATTATTTTTCTAAAGTAGTATAAGTTTTATTTTAAGTATTTAGTAAAACATTATAACTATGTTAACTCGGTCTATTTAATTTATTAAGTGTTTTGATAAACAAAAAAATAAGACGAAGTCTTTAGATAGTTTAATTATAACACTATTTAAGGTGGAATTTTAAGTATATGTACAATTAGTTCACACTTTAAATAACAAGAAGTTCTTGATTCGTAAAAAGAAATTATTTTGGCTATTATTGATAAAAAATTGATGGCTATTCTTAAAAGAATTAAGAATATGATTGTTAGGTTACGTTATGGGATTTTGATCTTAGAAATGACGTAAAAAACATTATAATTAATAATTTCAGAATCAGCCATGATAGATTTGATGTTATATCTACAAACATATTTAATAAGAACGGTTGAAGAAATATGTATTTATGAAATATTTATAGAAGATGATGTATTTGAAGGAGATAAGGATATTGAAAGAGATTTATTTAAGTATGTATAATGTGGAAATATCATATTATGAAGTATCTGTCGATAGTAAAGATAAGATTATATAAAGCTGGAAATTTTGAATTTTAAGTAGGATTTAAGCAAGGTTTAAGTAAGATAAAAAACGAAATAATTGTTTTCTTTGGGGGCTAAGCAATGAATATATCTAATTTGGAAAAGAGGTGGTAACTAGGTATTGTTATAGAAAAAAATATAGCAAACAAGGTTGTTTGCTATATTTTCATTAATTCGTCTTCTTTTTCTTTTAATTTTTCGTCGACTTTTTTATTATAATCATTAATAAGTTTTTGAACTTCTTCTAATTGCTTTTTCTCGTCATCTTCAGGAATTGATTCATCATTTTTGATGTCGTCATTAGCTTCCTGACGAATTTTACGTAAGGCAACTTTAGTTTCTTCCGCAATTTGTTTGGCTTGTTTAACATATTCACGACGACGATCTTCTGTTAAAGCTGGAATAGCTAAGATAACAGCTTCACCATTATCGTTAGGATTTATGCCTAAATTTGATTCGTGAATAGCTTTAACGATGTCTTTTAAGCAACTTCTGTCGAATGGTTTAATCATAAGCGTTTTAGCTTCTGGAACTGTGATGTTGGCTAAGCTTTGAAGTGGTGTTTTGCTACCATAATATTCAACTTCAATTCCATTTAACATGGCTGGATTAGCACGACCAGCACGAATGCTAGATAGACGACTTTCCATTACTTCTAATGCTTTAAGCATCGAAAGTTCAATTTCTTCATTTATCATATATTTTAATTCTCTCCTTCATTTAATAATATTATAATCTATTGACTTTGATTATTCAAATAATATTTGTTAATTGCTGCAGTTATTTCACTAGCAAATTGTTCTTCTTGGTCCGGTGTCCAATAATCTTCAACAGTAATATCATTTTTCATGGCTACAGTATCGATATTGTAATATTTAACTTGGCCATCAACGATAATATAAAAACTTGGAGCTAGTAGATTATTTTCACTACCATCGGTAGTTGTTAGGTGGCCGTTTAGTAGCTCTTTTATTTCGTAGTAGTTGGAGTTACGTTGGTTTTTATCGTTGTTTAAGTCATAATATTTTATTTTAGTAATTTTTAATTCTTTAGTGATTGCTTCAATTTCTTCAATATATTTGTTTGACCATTTTGAGGTATGGCTCCCTATCATAATTAAGCTCGTGCCATCTTTTATTTCTTTGATAGTAGCATCGGCTTTCATTATGTCATATTTTGAAGTGTCTTTGATGGTTGGATAATAATCGGTTATGGTTGGATCTTTTCGAACACTTAAAGCTGAATAGCGATTGCTTAGATAGATGAAGGCAAATATCATAAGGCTGAAAAGGATTAGGTAAATAATTTTTCTAATAATTGCTTTTTTATTGTTTTTGGGGTTTTTCATACGTTTTACTCCTCTCATTGGTATTATACCATGAATAACTTATATTATTGGCGATAAAAAAAGACACTTGTAAAAAAGTGTCTAATAATATGCTATAATTAGCCTTTTATTTGAGACATAACTTCTTCAGCGAAGTTTTCTTGTCTTTTTTCAATACCTTCGCCTACTTTAAAGCGAGTCATTGAAATTAGTTCTCCTCCATTGTTAGCTACATAAGTTGTAACGTTGATATCGCCATCTTTGATGAATGCTTGTTCAGCAAGACAAATTTCTTTATAGAATTTTTTAAGTCTTCCTTCAACCATTTTTTCAGCTATTTCAGCACTTTTTCCTTCGTTCATTGCTTGTTCTTTTAGAACTTCTTTTTCGCGATTTACTTCGTCTTCTGGAACATCTTTAGTAAAGACATATTTTGGTTCCATAGCAGCAGCTTGCATTGCTACGTCTTTAGCTACTTCGCTATTAGCACCTTTTACAACAGTTACAACAGCAATTTTGCCGCCCATGTGTAAGTAAGTACCAAAGTTTTCGTCATCATTTTTTTCGATAACTGCTAAACGACGGAAATCTAATTTTTCACCAATTTTTGATGTTTTAGCAACGATATAGTCTTGAATTGTACCATCTTCAAATGGTAATTTTTTTGCTTCTTCAACAGTTTTAACATCACTAGCAAGAATAGTTTTACCAATATTTTCGATCATTTCTTTGAATTCTTCATTTTTACTAACGAAATCTGTTTCAGCATTAACCTCTACCATAACAGCCTTGTTGCCGTCTGTGAAAATATTTGCTAAACCTTCAGCAGCAATACGTGAACCTTTTTTATCAGCTTTAGCAATTCCTTTTTCACGTAACCAATCGATTGCGTTTTCTAAATTACCATTGCATTCACTTAAAGCTTTTTTGCAGTCCATCATTCCTGCACCAGTTTTTTCACGTAATTCTTTTACTAAGCTTGCGCTTACCATAGTTTTTCCTTCTTCCTAATAATATATACTATTCACTTAAAGATGCAATTAATTCATCTTTTTTCATAGCTGAAAAGCCTTTGATACCAGCATCTTTAGCCATTGTTTTTAATTCAGTTAAAGTTTTTGTACTTAAATCTTCAGTTGCTTCTTCTTTAGCAGGAACAACTACTTCTTCTGTAACTTCTTCCTTAACTGTTTTTACTTCTTCTTTATTTTCTTTTTTGTTATCCTTTTTGTTTTTCTTGTCGTCTTCAGTAACGTAATCAATAATTTCGCCACCATTTGCTTCAGCAATAGCGTTTCCTAATACGCCTAGAACAACTTTAACAGCTCTAACAGCGTCATCGTTACCTGGAATAACAAAGTCAACATCATCTGGATCACAGTTTGTATCTACAATACCAAAAATAGGAATATTTAATTTTCTTGCTTCTCTTATTGCATTGATTTCTTTTTTAGGATCAACGATAATTAAAGCTTGTGGTAATTTAGTCATGTTACGAATACCGCAAAGTAATTTGTTTAATTTGTCGTATTCTTTACGTAGATTAATTACTTCTTTCTTTGGTAGAACATCGAATGTTCCATCTTTTTCCATATTTTCGATTTCTTCTAATCTTTTTACTCTTCTTCTAATAGTACGGAAGTTAGTTAAAGTTCCACCTAACCATCTTTCTGTAACATAGTAAGAATTTGTTCTTTCAGCATTCTCTTTTGCTGCTTCATTTGCTTGTTTTTTAGTACCTACAAATAAGAAAGTACCACCATTTTGAGCAATTTTATTGATTTCAGCATATGCTTCTTCGATTTTTGCAGATGTTTTTTGCAAATCGATAATATAAATGTCATCTCTAGTTGTATAAATGTATTCTTTCATTTTTGGATTCCATCTTTTTGTTTGATGACCAAAATGAACTCCAGCTTCTAATAAGTAACTTAAAGAAACTACGGCCATAAAAAAATCCCTCCTTCGTTATACATCTGAATGCTTCAACTTTATTTTTCACCTCTTCGGCACTCGAAAAATAAATCCACACACATGTCTATTTGCTTTTTTAAGCCGTGATTATTGTATCAAAAAAAAGTACCCATAACAAGTACTTTTCTGTTTATTTTTGACTATTTGCTTGATTTTCTTACTAATTTTAAGGTTCCTTCGTTATCATTGGTAGCTGTTGCAACATCGGCATAAACATCAACGATAAGGTCTTGATCCGCTAATTTTTCATATTTAATTGTTGGAATCGTTTCAACAGATAATACTTGATCAATTAGATAACCATTAGCTGTTGTGATACCTTCGTAGTTGGCATTGGCATTAGCTGAAAGATAAATTACTTGCTCAAAGCGGTCGGTTTTGACAATATTATTGCCATCGAATGTGTAACCTTGTGGAATAACGTTGAAAGCTCCATTATCGGCATTATATGTTTCAAATGACTCATAATCCTTAGTTTCAACAATCGCTCTAATTTTGGCAATATCAGTACCATTTTTAGTATATACGTTGTTACCGACAACTAAAGCGTCAATGTTATTTCTTTCAAGTTCTTGCGCTAAATTAGCTCCATCGCAATATTTAAAATCATAAGTATTATCAGTATAAAGTTTTTGTGGGAAAACACAAACTTCTTCAGATGAATAAGCACTGATTAATTGGTCAGCTTTTTGACAATCTTTGAAGCTTTTATAAGCATCAGTTGCAAGGCGACCACCAATATTCATAGCTGTAGCACAAATAAGGCTACCAGTAAGCATTGGTAATAACTTTTTAGAACGTTTTTTATCTTGGTGAGCCTTTTTACTCTTTTTACTCTTTTTATTTTTATTAGGAATAGTTACTTCTTTTTCTTCTTCTTGATTTATTGTTTCTTCGGGAATGTTTTCTTGGATTTCTTCTTCCTCTTCTTCGTATTCTTTTATTTCTTTGACAACAGGTTCTTGATTAGATTTGCGATTTGCAGCTAAAAAGCTAGGAACCTTTATTTCATCTTTTTCATTATTCATATTTATAACCCCTTTTCATTGCTCACATTTTAGCAAGGTTAAGGTCTTTAGTCAAATTTTGCTCAACAAAATTTTTTCAATAGAATGATATAGTGATCTTTCTTGGTCGTTTTTAAAATTTGAATGAACTTGTATTTACCTAAACGACGAATACTAAAGATATCCCCTTCTTGAATCGTTTTAGTATATTTTGTTGTAATTTGATAATTTAAGATAACTTCTTTGTTTTGGAATTTAAGAATGATATTTTGACGACTCGTCTTAGCTAATGTAGCGACAATGGTATCAAGGCGCAAGCTAGAGACAAGAAGTTCAATAGGCTCGTATTGTGGTTGGTAAAGGGCCATAGTATCTAGGGAAATTTCTGTAATCTCTTTGAGTTTACTAGTAAATGTGGAAGCGTTAAGGGTTAGATATTCTAAAATAACTGGCATAATGTAAAGGTAAGCAGTCTTTTCCTGAACGATGATGTCCCCATAAGTTTCTTCTTTTAAACCAAGGGTAAAAAGCATTTTTAAAATGGCTTGATGAGTAATTGGTTCTTGAAAAAGCATTTTAACTAATTTAACAGGAGGAATATCTTTTAAATAAATAATTTTCTTGGTACATTCTTCATATGTTTCATAGATGGCATATTTTTTTAAACTAATTTTATTTTTTACAAAATTAAATTCTGCTGGATTAAGAAAGTTAGTATAGCCTTTAGTCAAAAGTTGATCAATAAAATGTTCAGTATTATAATTTGAAGCCATTATTTTTCAAAAATTCTAGGAATGTCTTGATGAAAAGAACAAAAAGGAAAGTAAAAAGGCTATAAAAAAACAATATATAATATGTTATAGTGTAATTATTACTAAAAACATAGTAAGTAAAAGGAATTAATGTAATTAATATTAGAAGAAAATAAACTACTAGGTTTTTCTGATTTACTTCAGAATTCTTTTTTTTAAATTCTAACTTACTTACTAGTAGATATAGATTAATTAGAAAAAATAAAATAGTTGTAACAAGAAAAATTTCCTGAGAGCGATGATAATGTACCGTAAAATAAAAGAAAGTTAGGTATAAAGCAATTTCGCTTAAGGAAAAAGAACGAAAAATATTTTTTTTCAACCACGTAAGGTTAATTTGCTTATTTTGTAAGATACTAAGCCATGAATTAGTCTGATAAGTATAATATAATAGCCAAGGAATGAAACTTATATAAATAAAAATTCTTTGCATAATAGACTGCCCCTTAATCCTATATTATTATACTATATTTTTAATTGTATTTGTAGTTTTTATACTATTTAATTTTAATATGACCATTGTAACGACTAGAGTAATCAGCTACTAAATCATCGAGAAGTTTTTGGTCAAAATGGGTATCAGTTAAGATATTTAAAACAACATCATTTATAGCATACATATTGATAATATTATACATTTTACTTTTTAAGCCTGTAATAGTTTGGAGGTTAATGGCCTCGTCAATATCAACAAATAATTTTTTATTTCTATAATATATTTCCATTTTATCACCATCTATAATTTAACAAACTTCAAGAAATTTGACTATACTTTCGACAAATCATGTCAAAATTAGTTGGTTTTCTTTTAAAAAAAAGCCTGATTTGGTATAATCTTTCTAAAGGTGATGGATGTGAAAGTTAAAACAGCAGTATTTATTAACAAATTAGTAACAAAAGTTTGTAAGTTATTTGGAAAAAACGGATCGGTTTATCCGGGACATTTTGTTTATGATATTTTAGGACAAAAGGATGTTTTGGATAAGGTTAAATATCCGAAACTTGTTATAGCGGTAACTGGCTCTTCTGGTAAGGGCTCAACAACGGATTTAATAAATCATATTTTAGTTGATGCAGGATATGATGTTTGTTATAACCAAAGTGGAAGTAACGGGGTTTTAGCCGCAACAACTTTAATTTTGAATAACTGTGATAAAACAGGAAAATTTATGCATGATGTATTATTATTAGAATGTGATGAAAGACATTTAAAATTGATTTTTCAAAAGAATAAAATGTCTCATTTAGTACTTACTAATGTCACAAGGGATCAACCAGCTCGTAATGGACATCCAGATATAGTTTTTAAAGATATTTTACAAGCGATTGATGAACGAGTTAAATTAGTTATTAATGCCGATGACCCATTAGTTAATAGATTAAAGTATAAACATAAGGGCGAAGTTGTGACCTATGGATTAGATAAAGTATCTGATAGTTATACGAAAGGAACTTTAGAAGCAACTGACTATGCCTACTGCCCTTTTTGTCATACTAAGTTAAAATACGATTTTTATCAATATGGTCATATTGGTTCTTATGCTTGTCCAAATTGTAGCTTTGCCCGTGGGGATGTTGATTACTTGGCTAGTGATGTAAATTATAAGAAAAATAGTATGAAAGTAAATGGTTTAGACTTATATTTAAATAAAGATGTCTTGTATGCCGTTTATTATACAGTAGCAGCTTTTGCCTTATGTAAAAGTATTGGCGTAAGTGATGAGGCAATATTACAAGCTATTAATCAAGATAAGCAACAAAGTAAACGTGGTAAAGAATTAATCTTGGCTGGTCGTAAGTTAACGATGTTAGAAAGTAAAAATGAAAATAATTTAAGTTATTATCAATCAATGAAATATATTGTCAATCAAAATGGAACTAAAACGGTTATTTTAGGCTTTGATAATGTATCAAGAAGATATCACTACAATGATTTATCTTGGCTATGGGATGTTAACTTTGAGTTATTAGATAATAAAAAAATTGATAAAATATTTTGCATTGGGCGATTTAGATATGATGTGGCTTTGCGATTGGAATTAGCTAATATTGATAAAGACAAAGTTATTTTAGTTGATGATTTAGAAAACTTATTAAACTTAGTTAAAACTAAAAGTACTGGTGATATTTATACAATGGTTTGCTTTGATATGACCGCTAAAATCAAGAAAATGATAGAGGATGATAATAATGAAAACGTTTAAAATAGCTCACTTATATTATGATTTAATGAATTTATACGGTGAAAATGGTAATTTAAGATACTTTTTAAACAAATTAGAAGATCAAGATATAAAGGTTGAAATACACTTTTTAACCGTGGGAGACAAAATAGATCTTGAAAAATACGATTTTTATTATATGGGAATGGGCAGCGAAGAAAATCAAGTTATTGTTTTAGAAGATTTTTTGCAGTATAAAGAAGCAATAGAAAAAGCTATCGCTGATCACAAGTTTTTCTTAATGACAGGCAATGCTTTAGAATTATTTGGTAAACGAATTGAATACTTAGATGGAAGTTTTAAAGAAGCTCTAAAAATATTTGACTTTAAATGTCGCGAAAATAAAGAACGAATTGTTGGAGAACAATACTTTGAAACTGATCTAATTTCCGAAAAAGTAATTGGTTTTCAAAATAGAATGTGTTTAATGAGTGATAATGCTTATCCCCTATTTAAAGTTATTACCGGTAATAGTTATGACTTAGTTGCTGAAACGGAAGGAATCCATAAAGATAATTTTATGGCAACTTATCTTTTAGGGCCACTTTTAGTGAGAAATCCTTATCTAACAGAATATTTTGTTAAAGAAATTTGTAAGCAATTAGATATAAAGTATAAAAAAAGTACGAGAAAGACACTTGATTATAAAGCTTATCAAGAATATTTGAATAATTTCCATAAAGAGCAATAGGCTCTTTTTGTTTGGCAGATAAAAGAAGTTGTTTATGGTTTAAAAGATTGATTTTAAAATAATGAAATTAATTAGATTTAAAGAACATTCTTTAGGAGCCGGCCTTGGTTAGACTAAAAAAAGTAGTTTTAGAAAAAAACTAAAACTACTTTTGCTTTTCGGCAAGTTCTTTGATTTTGGCTTGGCGTTCTTGATAGGAATAGATGCAACCACAATAATCTTGACGATATAAGTTATATTCTTTAGATAAATTGATACTATCTTTGTAACCATCTTTCTTTTTAAAATCAGAGCAAAGGTATTTTACATGGTGCTTTTCAGCGACCATATACCCTATTTCATTAATTTTTTGACTATTTTTATAAGGGCTAACAGTTAATGTTGTCGCAAAGTAATCATAGTGACCGGCTTGGGCCGTTTCGGCAGTTTTATTTAATCTTAAGTAAAAGCAGTTGCTACAACGTGGTCCCCCTTCTTTTTCGCGTTCCATATTTTTGGTTACTTGATGAAAAAGATTATTATCATAATCACAATCTATAATATCTAAGAGATTTTGGTGAGGAAATTCACTTATGAAACGAATTTCTTCATTTTTTCTCTTTAAATATTCTTCATAAGGTTCAATATTGGGATTATAGTATAAGATAGTTATATTAAAATATGGTGTTAAAGTTTTGATAACGTGCGAACTACAGGGAGCACAACAACTATGTAGCAATAAAGACGGCGTTTGATGCTCGGCTATAATGTTAGCAATTATTTGGTTCATTTCTTTTTCGTAATTCATAATATTTTCCCCCTATTGTGTTGGTTGCTCCGGTTCTTCTGGTGTACTTTTATTTATGGAATCATAACTTTCAAAAAGAATATTTTCTTCAGTTATTGTATCAAGATATAAAATGCCTTTTGTAACATCCATATTTAGAGAAACATATATATCATTGTATTGGTTTAAACGTTTAATATTTTCCGTATCAATTATTACTGTATTTAAATCATTCATAATTAGTTTAAATTGGGTATCATCAATTACTTTACCTTCACTTGATTTAAATGGTGTATACTCGATGCTATCAATCATCGGAATAATATTGGGATCAAGTTTGTTAAGGCCTTTAACTAGTTCTTCAAAGATTGTATCGGGCGTAAAGTTAATTAAGGTAGGAAGTCCTTGATATTTATTATCATCAACCACAAGATTACCTTTAGAAGTGACTACTTTATTAGCATATTTATAGTAAAATAGAACTTTTTCTTCGGTAACGGTAATGGTAATTTTACCAAAAGGAGTTCGTTTAATAGTTGCTTTATTTATGAGCGGTAAACTTTCGACATCTTTTTTGATTTTTTTTAGGTTTAAACGATAAAGAGCCGGATAATTTTCGATTTGGGCTTTTTTTATTATTTCAATATCTTTGGTTACATCATTACCTTTAATATAAATATTTTGAATTTTTAAGTTATAGAAATAATAGATGATTGCTGCTACTATAAGAAGAAAAAGGAAGATTCTTAATAAAATTTTGACTCTTAATTTTCTTTTTTTCTTCTTGTTTTTTTGAGCCATTTAGACTACTCCCAACCGATAAATTCTTGTTCGATAACCATGTCAACGTTGGTTTTTTGCAATACAGTATCATGAACTAACAAGATTAAATCGTGAACATCTTGACTAGTCGCATGACCTTTGTTGATAATGAAATTTGCGTGTTTTTCACTGACATAAGCATCGCCGATGTTGGTTCCTTTAAGATTACATGATTCGATTAAACGCCCTGCGTAGTCGCCTTCTGGATTACGGAAGACAGAGCCGGCTGACGGATATTCTAGTGGCTGTGAAGATAGACGACGACGTTTACGATCTTCCATGATTTCTAAAGAACTCTTCTTTTCGCCTTTTTTTAAATAAAATTTAGCAGCAACAATTATATAATTTTTATTCTCTTTAAACATTGTTGTACGATATTTGTAAGAAATGTCTTCATGTTCTAAAATTTTTATTTTGAAATTTTCAGTTAAGTCAATAACGGTAACTGATTCAACATAATCCATAATACAGGCATTATAAGCCCCGGCATTACCATAAATGGAACCACCGACAGTACCAGGTATTCCAGCGGCAAATTCTAAGCCGGTAAGACCTTTGTTAGTACTTTCAATAACGAGTTTAGGAAGCATTGCTCCAGCCTCAGCATAAGCCATATTCATTTCTGGTTTAACATCAATTCCTTCAAGATGACGAAGACTAATCACTGCTCCATCATAGAATTTAGAATTTAAAACAACATTAGAACCATTACCTAAAACAAAAAATTTAAGATGATGTTCGTCTAATAATTTTAAAATAGAAATTAAGTCATTAATAGAACTGGGGAATATTAAGTAACGAGCGTTGCCCCCTATTTTAAAAGTATTATATTTAGTTAATGAAGCATTTTCAATTACTTCAGCATAATTTCTTAGTTCGTTTATCATTTTATCAAATCCTTTAATTTATTATATATTACTTCACTACTATTATTCATGCTCATTTTACTTAAGTTATTCTTGATCTCTTGGTATTTTATTGGATCAAGTAAGATATCGTTTATCTTTTTAATTAAAATTTCCGAAGTTAAGTCTTTTTCTTCAATTAATTCTCCCGCATGATTATTTTTTAATTCAAGAGCATTATAGTATTGATGATTATTGGCTACATATGGGGATGGAATAAAAATAGCTGGCAAGGTTAAGGAGATTATTTCACTCATTGTGGAAGCTCCCGCACGGGTAATTATTAAGTCGGCATTTTTTAATAAAGCCGGTAGGTCGTCTAGATATGGTAAGACTTTAACATTACTCGGAAATTGATGTTCTGAAATGAATTTTTCATATAAACTTTTACCAGTAATATATAAAACTTGGTAATCTTTATCTTTTACTTTATTTAGAAAGTCAGCCATTTTTTCATTTACAGTAGATGAACCAAGACTGCCAGCGACAACAACGATAAGTTTTTTATGTTCATCTAAGCCAACACTAGATTTAGACATAGGTTGTTTTTTTAAAGCACTTTCACCACAAGGATTACCAGAATAAAAGACTTCCCCTTTGGCTTTAGTAAAATTAGAAATGGTTTCTTTGAAGGAAACACCAATTAAATCGACCTTTTTTTGCAAAGCTAAGTTGGTTTTGCCAGGATGAGAATTTTGTTCATGGATAAAGGTCTTAATACCTAATTTAGAAGCGGCTTTAATGACCGGATAAGTAACATAGCCACCAATTCCTAAAACTAAATCAGGTTTAAATTCACGCATAATTTTAAGACATTTTTGATAAGCTTTTTTAATTAAAAAAACATTTTTAATGTCTAAACCGATATTGCTTTTGGAAAAACCATATATTTCGAGACTTTCATATTTAATCCCTCTTTTAGGAATTAGTTCAGCTTCCATACGATTGTGAGTTCCAATATACAAAATATCAAGATCTTTTTCATGTTCCTTAAATTTTTCAATTATAGCAAGGGCCGGATAAATATGTCCTCCGGTCCCCCCAGCTGATACAATAATTTTCATGATAATCACCTAATATAATTATACTATAAATTTTAATTTTTTTAACTATTTTGCTTTTTATTAGACGTAAAACTTTGCTTTTTTAATTTTAGTAGTTAAATTTGACCTTTATGGTCTTTTGCGTTAGTATACAGCTAACCAAGGGAGGCAATATTTATGAGTAGAAAAAATACAAAAAATTATGTTATAAATCGAATTCTAGATGAGTACAACAGTGATAATTCCCTTTATGGTAGTTACTTAAAATTAATCAACATTGGCATGACCCTTTATTATAAGGAAAATGAAAAAATAGAAAACTTATTTAACAAAATTATCATAGTTCAAGAAGCTTTAGAGGCAATGGTTCCTTCTACTTTTTCTTCAAATATTTTAGTAGCAAAAGATAATGAATATTATACTTTTTATATAAAAGAAGAAACTAATAGTTTAGAAATATTAGAAACATTAACTTGTGAAATTAATAAATTATATAGTAATTATGCTGAAAATAGTTTTATAAATGAATATTGTAATATTTTAAAGAGTGAGGAAATAATTAAAACTATACTAGATATTCAAGATATAATAGATGATAGTAATATTCTTGATTTGTATGATAGTTTAAATATTGTTAATAAGAAGAATTATAAATGTTGTATTAAGCAAATTGCTGTAAATTTAGTCAGACCACTTTATGAGACGATGAAAGAATTAAATTATAATGCGAAAGATATTTTAAAGGATGAGCGTTTTTTAGAAATTAATGAGATGTTTAAAAAAGGAATTGAAATAAAGGACTCTTATTTATTTGCCGAGGCATATCGAAAGATTAGAAATTTAATAAGTAGTTTTTGTTTAAAGTTAAAAACCGAATAAAATATAGGATTGATGTTAAATGAAAAAATCACCGTAATTGGTGATTTTTTGGTGGTAGACATGAGAAAAAGCTAGGAATGACTAGCTTGATTTATTGTTTTTTCAACAGCATCTTTAATTTTCGCTTCACTAAATGGTTTGTTTAACATATCAACGATTCCATAAGTGAAAGCACGATTAATAGCTTCGCTTGAAGAATCACCGCTGATAATAGTTACCGGCATTTTACTAAATAAATTATTTTGTTTTAAATATTCCAAAACGGCAAAGCCATCGGTTCCTGGCATATTTAAGTCTAATAAAATAGCTTTAATACTATTATTATTTTGATGTTCTTTGATAATATTTAAGGCTTCATCACCATTTTCAGCGAAAGCTAATTGATATGTTTCATTAAATATCTTTTTAACAAAGATACGAATAACTTCTGAATCATCAGCAACTAAGATGATGTTATCCCCACTTATACTACTTGGGTTAGCTGTATTTACATTTTCTTCTTCATCACTTAAATAAGTATTAACTAGTTTGATAATTTTATTCGTTTCACTTACTAAGTTATCATAGTTTTGAGTGACAAAATTTAAATTGCTAGCTTTACTTTCTAGTTCATGTTGATATGCAATTTCAGCTAATTTAGTAAAACCAAAGTATTTGCAATCACTTTTTAAGGAATGAACTAAAATAGCATAGTTAGGCATGTCGCCTTCTTTATAGAATTTATCTATACGAGCTAATTTACCTTCTATTCCTCTTTGAAACTCAATTAAAGTTTCGTTATATGTTGCGATATCACCGAATAATTCAAGGCTTTTATCAATATCGACATTATTTTCTTTTAAAAACTCTACTGTTTTCATATCCTACCACCTATCTTCAATAGCTCCATTATATCATATTACTTTAAATATTTTAAGATAGTATCGTTTAATAATTCTTTATTAAGAGGTTTGCTTAGGTAATCAGCGAAGCCA
>CAKOHV010000004.1 GCA_934086145.1 uncultured Bacilli bacterium | reverse complement strand
TCCTTTTAATTTCACTTTAATTCTATCATAATTATAATAATTAATATAGTCATCTATAGCTGTAATTAATTCATCTAATGTTTTGTATTTATCTTCTTGATCGTAGAACATTTCAGTTTTAAGTAGTCCAAAAAAGTTTTCCATCATACCATTATCCATACTATTACCTTTTCTAGACATGCTCTGCTTTATCCCTTTATTTTTTAATCTTTGTTGATAGGATTCATGTTGATATTGCCACCCTTGATCTGAATGAAATATTAATCCATCAAGTTTATTATTTTTATCGAAGGCTTTATTTAACATGTCATTTATTTGTTCTAGATTAGGCGATTTAGAAGTATTATAAGATATTACTTCACCGTTAAATCCATCTAATATTGGAGATAAATAACATTTTTCTCCACGAAGATTAAATTCTGTAACATCTGTATACCATTTTTCATTTGGATTATCTGCACGAAAATTTCTTTCAATTAAATTATCAGCAATTTTACCTATAGTTCCTTTATAAGATGAATACTTTCTTTTATTTCTTTTTAGTGGTTTTAAACCTAATTTTACCATTATTCTATAAACTTTCTTGTGATTTACATTATAACCTTGATTTCTTAATTCTAACGTAATTCTACGATAACCATATCTTTCTTTATTATTAATAAATATTTCTTTTATTTTATCTATTATTTCTTTGTTTTTATCATCCTTGTCTATTTTAGATAGTGTATAATAATATACCGATTTAGCTAAACCAGACACTTGTAGAAGAATCGATAATGAATATTTTAGCCGAAGTTCTCTTACAACATTTACTTTTTCTTCTGTTGTTGATTCTTCCTTGCTTGAACAACGGCTCTCAATTTTTTTGAGTATTCTAACTCCGCCTTTAAATATAAGTTTTCTTTTTTTAATCTTTCATTTTCTTCTTCTATAGTTTCTTTTTTGTCTGTTATTTTAGGATTTTTTGACATAGTTGGACTCCTGCCTCGCTTTCGTTCAACTATATTATAACTGTTTTCACGATATTTTTTAAGCCAATTATTTAACATTCCTTTTGCTGCCAATCCTTCATCTATTGAAACTGATAAAATTGACTCATTATCAATCAAAATTCGATTTAAAATTCTTTCTTTTTTCTTAGAACTATAACTTTTATTTTCATTAGTTCTTAGAATATCAAATCCATGCTTATCAATTAATCTAACTAGATATTCAACTCCAGATTTATTAATACCATATTTTGATTTTATAGAAGGAAAAGACATGCCATTCTTTCTATCATAATATAAATTAATTCTTTCTTCATAACTTATTTTAGTCATACAAAAACCTCGTTTCTATTTTGTCCAAGAAACGGGGTTCATATCAAGTGGAAAAAGCGTGTTTTTTTATGGATTATTTAATAATTTATTCAATACTTTGTTATTACTATTTAAACTTGTTATTTGAATATGATAATAACTATCAAAATCGAGTGGATAGTTTTTTATGCTAAAGCCTTCTATTTGTTCATCGATTCGTTTTACTAGGATATTCATATTTTTGAAAATACGACTAAGTATTTCGTCGCTTTTACTAGTAGTATTAGCATGATAATATTTTTTATAGCGATTAAATAAGAAGTCGGGAATAACAATGTCTTGAATATTATGATCATTTAGTATTTTTAAAAACATTGCTAAAATAAGAACAAAACTAGGTGAAATATTGCGATATTCTTTAATTCCTTGGTTAACTTGATTAACAATATCTTTGTATTCTGGATTGTGATTCTCGCATTTTCGACCACGACCAATTTGAACAGCATAAATAAAGCAGGTTCCTTTATTGTCGATGCTGTATCTGATTAGGGGCAATTGATATAGCTTATTGTTAGTAGTCATTGAAAAAGTCATTATATAAGGAGTTTCTAAGCCAAAGCATTCATTTTCTCGTTGAGCGAAAAAAGTTGTATTTTGACATGCAAATACTTTTTTTGGCTGTTGATATTCTTCAAAATTATAATCTTTAAAGAAGCTTATTCTTGTTTCAAGATATTGATTTAGGTCTATAGCATCTGATGCTGCTATATTAAAAAGCATAATGTTAAAAATATATGATAAGTCTTGATAATCAGCTAATTGTAAAATATTTTTTTTATTAAAATCGTTAATTGCGTTAACATATTCGATTAATAAATCGTTGAAATAATTTAAATCGGGAATAGTAATGGGCGTTTTATAGTATTCTTCTTTAGCGCGAGGGATAATAGTTGCTTTATTTTCCTTAAATAATATTTCGTATTTGCCTTTTTTTTGTATTTCAGTAAAGAAAAAGTCACTAATATTATTACTTTTTACTTCCATAAATATCACATCCGTGGCGTATTTTATCATTTTTTCTTGGTATAAGCAATTTTTTTATAGTGATTATTTTTAAAAAAATGGGAGTAGGTTATATTTATGTGCTAAAATACGAATATAAAATAATGTAGTTAGGAAGGTACTTAGTTATTGTGATAGATAAAGTTGTAAAAAATATTGAGGTAATTAGAGATGAATATAATCTGCAAGTTGATAGTATTTTCTGGGAACAAAATGGTTTTAAAGAAGTATGGTTTAATAGTGATGAAAAATTGCATGAATTACGAAGTTGTTCTAAGGTGCTGGCAGCAATGGCCGTAGGAATTGCTATTGAAAAGAAAATGTTTACTTTAGATACTTTGGTTTATCCTTTTTTGGAAAATGTTGTAAAGATAAAAAATAAAAATAATTAAAAAAAAAAATGGACCATTAGGGACTTGTTGACTCATACTATAGGTTATGAAAAACAAATGATGTCAACAAAAGATATTGAAAATATTAAAAAAGAAGAATTATTGGAGTATGCTCTTAACTATGATATGCCATATGAAGTAGGTGAACATTTTGCTTATAATAATGTAGAACCTTTTATAATAGCAGTTTTTTTTCAAGAAAAATTTGGAATTAATTTAAAAGATTTTATTAATGAAAATATTTTTCGAAAAATGGATATTAAAGATTTTAAGTTGGATGATTATGGAAAATATTGTCCAGGAGCAACGGGATTATATTTGAAACATAGTGACTTTCATAAAATAGGAAAACTTTTACTTAATGATGGTATGTTTGATAATAAAAAAATAATATCTGAATATTGGATTAATGAAATGTGTAGAATGCAGTTGGAAACTCCAATGATTTATAAAAAAGATAGAGTTTTACCAAAAGCTGGAGTAGGGTATTATACTTTTATATCAAGAGATGGCTATGTTTTTAGAGACGGCTCTGCTGGTCAATATCTTATTATAAACAAAGAGAGAAAGCTTTTAATAAGTATTATGTCTTCTGAGAAAAATATGAATTTAGTAACAGAAATTTTAAGAGATTTAGTATAATGAATTATTTATAAAAGAATAATGTTATATAATAGTTTAAAAAATGGAGGATTGTAATGAAAAATAATTATTTGATTATACATGGAAGTTTTGGCTCAAAAGATGGAAATTGGTTTCCTTGGTTGAAGAATGAGTTAGAAAAAAAAGGAAACAAAGTTGTGGTACCTCAAATGCCTGTTGGCGTTGGAATTCAAAATTTTGAAAGTTGGTCTAATGTTTTAAATAAATTGGAATTAAACGAAAAGACAACTATTATAGCTCATAGTATTGCTCCAATATTTGTATGTAAATATTTAATATTTAATAAAATAAAAGTAAAAAAGTTGCTTTTTGTATGTGGATTTAATAATTTTTTAGGAGTAAATGAAAATTTTGATGTTGTTAATAAGTCTATGTTTATCAACAGCTTTGATGATGTAAAAAAATATTGTTCAGATATAGTATGTTATTATTCTGATAATGATCCATATGTTAATTTGGCTTTCGAGAAAGAATTTGCTGATAAATTAACTACTAAACAATATATTATTAAAAATGGTGGTCATCTTAATGAAGAGTTTGGTTATACTAAATTCAAAGAAATATTAAATGAAATTTAAATTGGCTATTTTTAAAATTTAAATATTACGTAATGAGAATGTTTATAAAATTCAGAAGATTTTATAAAAGATACTATAATTTTGTTATGATTATAATAGTAGTGAAGTAAATGTATTTAAAAAAAATATTAAATACTTGTTTTAATCAATAAAAAAATTGTTAATAAAAAATGATAAATAATATTTAGAAAAGGGGTGTTAACGTTGGAACCATTTATAGCTGATTTGATAAACAATAAAAAATGCCTAAAATAATAAGATATATCATTGTGATTTTATTGAGCTTTTTAATGATTTTTTTAGGAATAATGATGGTCTTAAAAAGTCAAATGTTATTGGGAAAAGTCTTTGGAATGATGTTAGCGCTTGTTTTTTTGAATTTTGGATTATATTTAATTATTAAAATAGGTAAAGAAAAGTAGTTTATATAATATTTTGTAGCTATTTTTGCTTAATTTATAATTTTATCTTATACTGTATTCATTGATTTTTGGGGGGATGAATATGTATGAAGAAATAAAAAACAAAATAATTGCTAAAGAACCAGGAATTGATGATGAAACTTTAAAATACTTTGTAAATTATTTTGTAGCTGTATTAACAAAAAATGTAATACCAGAAGGAATGGCAATAGACGAATTAATAGATAATGTTTTGAGAATTGGTAAGATAGTCTTCTTTAAGGATGATAATCCTATTACACAAAAATATGGTGATGATTTTAAAGGAGAAAGAAATATTAAAGATAGAGTTTTATATATTAGAGATTCTTTACCAGCGGAATTAAAAGAGATTACTATATATCATGAAATTCATCATGCGGCACAAACTAATAAAAAAATGCTTTATGACAAAAAAGAGGAACCTTGTGGAATTAATCAAAATTTAAATATTGGCAGATTGATTATGGAGGCTCAAACGCAATGGTTTGCGGAACAAGTATATATGTTAGTTCATGGTGTGACATTTGAAGAAAAAGAAATTTCTTCAGAAAATTTGCGAATGCAAGCAGGTCAAACTATATATTCAGCTCTTCATAATTATGAAATGTATGATGCTTTATTATCAAAATTAGCAATTATGATGGGCGTTTCTAAAGAGTATTTTGTTAGAATAAATTATATGTATGATGACAATAAAGGATTAAAAAAATTAGAAGAAGATTATAAAAAAGCCCAAATTCAAAAAGGTTTAACGTTTTCTTTTGAACAAACTATGATGACTTTAGATTATGCAATTGTTGTTGATTTTTTATGTTATGTAAAAAATGAAATTAAAGATTTACTTTTATCTGGTGGTAAAACTGAAGAGATATATGCCATATATCCTGGCTTTTCTTCAATACTTTCGCAAGAATTACAGGCCAGTAGTATATTAAGATTTGAACGTCAAACAATATTAGATTTAATGAATAATGAAGGTTATTTAGATGATGATAGTGATTTCATAAGATTTTCAAAATGTATATTTGATAATAGAAATAGGGCAATTATAGCAAATTATATTCAACAAAAAAAATTAGAACAAAATGAAGATCACGTTGTTGGTAGTGGTCCAGGAATGTAATTAAGTTACAAACATAATCGTTTGTAATTTTTTTTAATATTAAAATAGTAATATTAATTGAATTTAGATAAAGTTGTTTTGATTATTTAAATTATTAAAAAGAATAATTTTTGATGTTATAATATTTATAGGATAGTAATCTTATTGTAGGGGAATAATTTAGGATTATTATTGATTGTTTTCTCTGTTACATGTTTAATTTTAATAGTTGTATACATTGTAGTGAAATAGATAGGATGTTAAGAAAATGGATAATATAAATAATAAGATTTTAGAATCATATAATAATATTAAAAAAATTCAAAGTGTCATTAACGATAATTTAGTAACTTTTTTGACTAAAGCCGCAGAATTGGTTGAAATGTCGGAGGATATGTATCAAATAGAAAAAAGTATTAAATTTAATAAAATTTCTTTGAAAAGTTATATTTTAGATTCAGAGTGTTGTATTGCTTTAAAAAACAATAATATAGCTGATTATACAATAGATGAACTTAAAAGTTACTTAGAAAATTATGAAAATGTAGAAAATAAGGATTGTTCTTCTTCTTATTTAGCAATATCATTATATGAATTGTTGGAAAATATTGAAAAAGATGTTGAAAATAAGATAAATTTGGAAATTAAATTACTTTTACAATTTGATGGGGCGTTAGGAAATATAGAAGGTATTAATGTAGAAGAACGTGAAGCGTTGTATAATAAAGTAAAAGTAACTTTGACTAATAACTATTGGCGTAAAGGGGTAATTACTGAAGAAAATTTTGGTATCTTAATAGAAATGTTAAATGATATTTTTAATTATTATGTGAATGGGTATCCTACAATACCTAATGATTATGCACCATATGGTTTATAAAAATTAAAAAATTTGATTTAAATTAAAGTTTTTTAAAATTTTTAGGTTATTTCTTTATAGAAATTGATGATAAGATATTGCAAAAATTAATTTTTATTATTATTGATCTTTTGAATTTGAAGGTGATTTTATGAAAGTGATAACAGTATGTGGAAGTATGAAATTTTATAAAGAAATGTTAGAAATAGCAGAAAAAATGGAATTAAAAGGGAATTGTGTATTAGTACCAATTGCTAGTTCTTTAAAAAAGACATTTACAGCCGATGAAATAGAGATATTGGGTAAAATGCATAAAGAAAAAATAAAAATAGCGGATGCTATTTTAGTTGTAAATATTGATGGCTATATTGGTCAGAGTACTCAACAGGAGATTGTATTTGCTCAATCATTAAATAAAGAAATTATGTATTATACAGATCTTTTATAAGTAAGGTATTTTAAATAATTTATTTTAGTTTTTATAAAAGTATTTATCTTTATTTTTAGTTTTTTAATTATTTTCTAAATTCCAATTAAAGCCATTATCGTTACTAGTAAATATTAATTCTTTATTTTCATAACCAGAATCATCTTTTTTTCTTTGATATACAGAACATTTAATTTTTAGAATATTATCTTGGTAGTAAGGTAAGTCTTCGATAGTTATATATTCAACATTTGTTTTTTTATAAGTGAAATTGGCATTTTGAAAAGTTTTTCCACCATCATTTGTAACGATTAGGCCTTCTTTACTTCCGTCAAGATAAATTCTTTCGTTAGCCATAAAACCGTTATCCTTAGTTAAAAATTCATACTTTGCATTGTTATTTACTTGAATACTATTGTCGGTTACATAATAAAAGTTTTGACCGTTATCTTTACTTCTTATTACTTTTACTAGTATTTTTTGCCCCAAGGCAGTATCAATTTGACTAAATCTCAGAATGGTATCGTCAAATTTTTTTTCATATAATACTTTAGCATCTTCTGGTAATAAGTAATTGTCATGATTATTATTGTTTTTCTTTTTATTAATGTTTATATCGTATTCATCTTTGCTTATTATTTGACCGGTTTCATCTTTAAAATATATTTCACTACGTTTAGAAGTAACTTTTCCTTGCTGATCATAATATGTATATATAACGCCATCAGCTATGTTGGGATTAGCAATTGGATCAAAACCGCCTTTGCCAAAATCACCATGGATTTTAATATTAGTTCCCATTAAGAAGGCGCCGTAGTATTCATAATAATCGACATCAACGTTAAGAAATGAATTCACAACGGCTACATATTTTTTATTATCGAGAGTTGTTGTATGTTCAGGTTTATACTTAAAAATAGCTATAAATCCAATGATTGGAAGAAATAATACAAATTGAGTAAGCAATAAGATGATAGAAAATAGTGATAATAAAATAGCTATTTTCTTACTTTGGGTAAAGAAAAATATTTGTTGAATGAGACCACTTATGAAACCGATAAGTGATATTAAGATTATTATGATAATTACCCATAATCTAAATCTAATGTTTATAATATATAAAGTAAAATTGAGTAAAATATTAAAAATGATAAAAATTAAGTCACAAATAAGGATATTTTTTTTAATTTTATTAAGTATTTTTTTCATTTGTTCTCCTTCTTATTTTAAAGTAATGCTTTTTTCATAGGTGTTAAGATAATTTTCTTTTAAAATTAATTTTTTTTCTTTTATGATGAATGTTGAAACATTAGGAATTTTGATGGATGTATCGCTTTCGGTAATGACTGTTCTGTAATAAGTTAGTTCATCATTGATTATTTCAAATGTTCCTGAAGATTTTTCAATAACTTTTTGTGTTTGACCATCATTATAATAGATATCTAAAGAAGCTAGCCATTTGTTTTGGTTATCTTCAACTATTAAATTAGGAAGAAAATAAATTATTAAATTAGATTTTTCGGCATATAAAGTACGGAAAGTGGTTAAATAACCTAATTTTTTTGAATATTCATGGATTTGCCATTCATTGCAAAAGTTCCCATTTTTAATGCTATAAGAAATCGTACTATAAAAAATATTACCATTTACGTCGTAGTCAATGATGGTTGTATCGCTATCAGAATCATAAAAATAGGTTGTATTGTTACAAGATATATGTTCTAAAGTATTCACATAATTTTTTAACTCTGTTTTTAAAATATATTTTCCTCTGAAATTTTTATAAGAATAACTATTTTCATTATTTTTACTTAAAAAGGAAAATTTAGGGATTCCTAAGTTAATTATTTTATTTTCGTTGTGGGTATAGCGGGGATGTTCAATATTATAGCCAAAGGGGATAAGTTTAAATAAAATGAGTAAGCAGATAAATGGGAATGGTAGGGTAGATAAAATTATTTTTTTGGTTAATTCTTTTTTGATTTTCTTTTTTTCTATTTCTAAAGTTTTTGTTAAATCAATGTTGTCTTTCTTTTCGACTTGAAGAATGCTATAAATGTCTGTATCGAGAACATCAGCTAATTTTTCAAGTAGTGAAATGTCTGGTAAACTTAGACCACGTTCCCATTTGCTGACGGCTTTATCAGTTACAAATAGTTTATTACCAAGTTGTTGTTGTGTTAATTTTTTTTCTTTGCGAAGAGTAGCTATATGTTGACCAATTTTGTTATTATTCATGGTTTCTCACCTCGTAATAATTATACTATAATGTAGTAATTTTTGTTCTCGACTTGTAGTTTAGTTATTAGAAATTAGTTATTATAAGACTTTGAAGATTAAATAAATGGAGTGATGCAATAAAGGTTATTAGATTAAATGGAAGATAAATTTATAAAGAATAATTTATGATGACTTTTTGTTAAAAAATAAATTAAATTAGAAATTTTAAATATTTATTAATATTATAAATTATTTTTATTAATCTACAAGTTCTTAATTGGTGATTTTAATCTATGAATTAGGAAATTAAAATGTTTTTAAATCCTTAGTTTTAAATTATTTTAGATAATATAATAAGATATATAGTATAATATTTATTATAATAAGTGAGGTCTTAATATGTATGACGAAAGAATAAAAGCTATTGTTCAAAATCATCCGGAGTTAAATTATTTGAAAAAAATAGCTGAATCAGGAATTCTAATTATTTCACCAGAGGTTGAAAAATATAAAACTGATCCAGAACAATTGTTAATTCCTGGATATAACTTTAAAAAAATAAGTAAAAAATTTATTGTTGATATCATAGCTAATGATGAATATTTTAGTAAAATTAAAGAAATATATGAAAAAGGATTATTTTCAGTTGTAGCTCTTTTTATCAATGAAAAGGGAAAAGCACTTGATCAGTATTCTCTTAATAGAATGATGATTATTCATTTATTAGAAAAAATTGATAAGAATGAATTTCCTTCAATAAGTGAGCGTTATGATGAACTTATGAGTTATGTTTCGTATGAAAATTATAAACAGCAAACTTATGAAGATAATTATGAAGTAACTATTGATGGCGAAAAATATAGCTTTCCAGTTCGAGTATTTTATCAATTTATGGATTTGCCAACAGAAGAGTTTAATAGCTTGATGGAAAAAGAGGATATTTTAGGAAATATACCGATAGCACATTTTTTATATGCTGTTAATAAGTATTATGAAGATAAAAAAATAAAAACTGATTATTTGGTTGATGATAATTTGAAAGACCGTTTAAAAAGTATAACTTCTTCGGATATTGTTGATGTCCAGATGATTAATAAATATCTTGATACGAGTGATTCGATGTTGGAACAAATTCAAGTTGATGTTGAGCTAGAAGATTTTTTATTAAGTGGAATTGATCCGGAGTTTAATAGTTTGGAAAAAGCCATATATATTTATATAAAAATGTGTAAAACATTAACTTATGATGAAGAATTTTATGCGGTTAATCAAAGCGGGCCATTGGTTCAAAAACATAAAACGATTGATCATATTTCGAGTATATCTTTGGAAAATAATGAAGTTGTATGTTATGAATTTAATGCCATATATTCTTATCTTTTACATAAAATAGGAATAAATTATAAGAACTTTGTGGGAGTTGTGGAATTTAATGGTGAAGATGGTGAAGCGGAGTTTGATGATGATTATTATCAATATAGTGAAGGACATACTTTTTTAAAATGTCGATGTGGGAAATACTTAGTAAAAGCCGATTCGGTAACTAGTATTTTACAAGGTGATATAGTGCAAGCGAAGTTAAATCAACAATTGACGGGTTTGGTTTGTGAAAATAAGAATTCTAAGACAAGATCAGAGTTTGATGCTGAAGTTGCCAAAGTTTATCAATATATTGCAGAAAGAGAACCAAAAATTAGTCAAAATGTAATTAATGGTTTAGAAAGTTTTGATGACATAGTAGCTCAGTTCTTACAAAAGACAGATATGATAGAAAAGGTTGGTCTTCAAGAAAAAATTGATATTTTAATAGACAAGGTTAATTCTTCAAAATTAGTGGGAATAGATGCATATTCATATTTATTACAATTAAGAAAAATTTTGTTTTCTAGAAGAGAACAAAATGATAATATAAGAATATCGATTATTAGAAATACTTTAGAAAATGCTGCCCAAGCTCTAGCTATTATATCTTTGAAGCATCCAAATGAAAAAGGTAAGTTGATTATTGATAGATATAGGTATGAACCAGGGTTAAATTTGGTTTTAGTCGCCAGAGATGAGTTACAACGTTTATTTGATAATGATACCATGGGGTATATTGATGTAGAAGATCCGACAATTCCTGGAATAAAAGATAGGAGAAAAAAATGATAGATAAATTAATCGTTATTAATGATAAGATAATTAGTCAAACTTTAGATGAAGAAAAGAGAGCAAAACATTTATTAATTAAAAAAATGTTAAATGATAAACAATGCTTTTTTAAGATAAATATTGAAACAGCGTATGCTCTTTTAAGGGAACTTGAGATTCCAGAAAATGATTTAAAAAGTATTTATTTAGAATTGATTGATTCAGAAAAAATGAAATAGTAAAAAAGTATTAGCACTATAAGACTTTTTGGGGGAAAATTTAAGGTACAAAATAGGAATAAAATCATTGTTTGGGTTATTTTCCTTGTTAAACATTTAGTAGGCTTACATAAGGTGTAGGCTTTTTTGCATTTATGAAATACAAAGCAGAAAATTTGGAAGGTATATTTGGTCATTGTTAGAATTTATGCTAGAATACCAATATATTTAGGGAAAACGGAGTGATTATTTTGAATATAACGAAGGATTGGGTAATTAATTATATAAAAAATTATGGAACAGATATAGTCATTCCTAAGGAAGCAGAAGTAATTAAAACCCTTGCTTTTAATAGCTTTTATTTAGAAAATGATTTTGAAGAAGGATTTTTTGATCGAACGACTTTTACTTTAAGATTTGAAGAGGGAAGTAAATTAAAAAGAATAGAATTTGGTTCAATTATGGGAATAAGAATAACAAATGAGATTTTAATACCAGATTCAGTAGAGAAAATTGATGGTCATGCTTTTGGCGATCGGTTATATGAAGTAAGATTTGGAAAGAATACTCAAGTTAGTGAGATGGATTGTACAGGGTGTATGTTATTTACGGAAGAATTTGTTATTCCGCCTAAAATTGAAGAACTGAAAATAGATGAATATAATGTGATAAAAAGAATAATTGTTCCTTTGAATAGCAAGATAAAAAAATTGACTTTTAGTAACAATATTGAACAGATTGTATTACCAAGTGGAATAATTTTAAAAAGTGATAAGACAAACATGGTGTTTCTAGTGGCAAGATGTGATGGTAGTAATGCTTGGAAAATTATTTCGCGTCGTAATAAAAAAATGTATTTTGAAATAATTGATGCAAATGCTAATGATTTAAGAATATTACAAACTGGAGAACTTTTAGATATCGATAATCCTGATGGGTATATATACGAGAATGGAGTATATTTATATGATACAATTTTTCAGGTAAATCCAGAATATTTGTTAGATGGTGAAAGAGTTTTTTTAGGGACTGACTATTTAAAATTTGAAGGTTATGAATATGTTAATCAGGCTGGAAGAAAAAATGGTTACATGTATAATAAAGAAGAAATTATTGCTATTAAAGAAATCATTTTAGAAATAGTAAATAAAGTTGTTATTCCTCCTAAAGAATTGAAAAATCGAGAAAAAATAATTTATGCACAAATAGTTAATAATCTGTTTGAATATATAAAGTATGATTATGATGCGTTGAACTTGATGAATAATAAAGATAAAATTGATTTTTATGATACTAAATCATATGAAAGGATAGCTGCATCGCAAAATATGAAAGGACTTTTAGTTGGGGCAACAGTATGTAAAGGCTTTTCAACTATTATAAATACGTTAACCCTTTACTTTGGAATTCAATCTAAATCAATCATTGCAGTCGATCAAGAACATGCTTGGAATTATTTAAATTTAGATAATACATGGTATGAAGATGATTTTACTTGGTATAGAGATGAATTGGCAGTATCAGATATAATGGGAATAGACACCTTTTTGGCTGGTAAGGAACCTGATGGAACAAGAAAATTCGATAAATTGAAGCACCATAAAATAGAAGAAAATATTGAATTAGGCGATAGTATAACGTTGGTTCAACAATTAAATTTATTAGCTACCGATTGGTCTAAAGTTACGGATTGGGCAAATGTTGATTTAAATTCTTCAGAAATATCAGAATCATTATTTAAAGATTTAGTTGCTTTTGCTTCAAATAATAGACAGTTATTAGCCTTTTTATTAAAAAATAAAGAAAAAAATGACCAAATAAATAGTTTATTATTAGGTAAGAAAGGAAAATAAAAAATGAATGATGAAAGAACAAAAGCCTTAATTCAAATAAACGCCATAATTAGTGTCTTACCAGAAGATAAGAAAAAAAATATTCCTTCTGATATCATGAATGAAATAAAAAATGCTAAGTTAGATAAATATCTTTTTAAATATGATTATTCTAAAAGTATTTTAAAACAGGATATAAGTGATGAAGCTAAAGAAATGTTATTTAGTATTTACATAAATTATATTGCTACAAAAGAAGAACTGGCTATTATTAATAAAAAAATAAAAATAATTGAAGAGATTATATAAAGGAATATTCTAAAATATTGGATACACTTTAAATTAAAGAAAACATGTAATGATTAATTACGGAAAGGTGATTGATTGTTACTTTTTTTTTATTAAGTTATTTAGAGTAAAAAGGCTTGTTAAAAAATAGATTACTTAGGTATGAAAAAAAATTAGATATGTAAAAAAGTAAATTGATAATATATATCAAGTAATGAAAGTATGATAAAATAGAAATTATAATAGGAGGTGAGAATATGTGGGTTTATATTATTATTGCAGTAGTTATTTTTATTGTTATTTATGCTTTAGTTTTATACAATAGTTTTGTCAAATTAAATAATAAAGTCAAAGAAGCCTTTTCAACAATGGATGTTTATTTAAAGAAAAGATGGGATTTAATTCCAAACATTGTCGAAACGGTAAAAGGATATTCAAAGTATGAAAAAGATGCTTTAAAGGATCTGGTTAATTTAAGAAATAGTACTTATGATCAAATGTCAGATGATGAAAAAATCAAAACAAATGAACAAGTATTCCGTAGTGTTAATAAAATTATGGCTTTAGCCGAGGCTTATCCGGAGTTAAAAGCCAATGAAAACTTTAAAGATTTAAGTAACAAATTAACTAAAATTGAAGATGATATTGCTAATTCAAGAAAATATTATAATGGTGTTGTTAGACAATACAATAACAAAATAGAAATGTTTCCAAGTAATATTTTTGCAGGCTTATTTGGCTATAAAGCCAAGGCAATGTTTGAAGCAAGTACTAATGAAAAAGAAAATGTCAAAATTGAACTATGATTTATGGAGGATACATGAAAAAAATTATTAAGGAACTATCCTTATTTATGGCAATTGTTCTATCTTTAGTTTTTATATTTCCATTAAATGCTTGTGCTTTAAATGGTGAAACTTCTTATGTAAATATCAGTAACACTAAAAACTTAGAAATAGAAAAAATAAATTTCTTTGAACTTACTTTCAGAGATTATTCAACTACTTCAACACAGTCTTTCGGTCTAAGTGGAATGATAAAAAATGATTTTGGGACACCGATATATTATGATGCAACAATATATTATTATGATTATAACTATAACTTAGTAGCTCAAAGTGTTAAGCCAGGGAAAGCTCTAGCAGGAATTAATGAATTTAGTCAAATGTCTAATCTAAGTATTTTAGGAGAACATAATGTTAGTGAGATTGCTTACTATAATTTAGTTATTAATATTAATGATAATATGATAGTTAAAGAAGATGTAGCAAGTTTAACTCCTAGTAAAAATAGTGAATATAGTTCTTATGATTATGTTATTGATAGTTATGATATAAAGATAATAGTTAATGAAAATAATACTTTTGATGTAACGGAAACAATTACGGCTTATTTTAATAAAGCAAAACATGGAATAATTAGAAGTATTCCATTAAAAAATGATATTACTAGATTAGATGGGTCAAAATCATCTAATCGTGTACAAATTACTAATGTTAATGTTAATACAGATTATACAACAACTAAAGAAGATGGTAACTATAATTTAAAAATTGGATCAGCTGATAAAACCTTGACTGGTGAACAAAAATATATAATAAAGTATACTTATAATATTGGAAAAGATCCCGTAAAAGATTATGATGAATTATATTACAATATAATTGGGGATAAATGGGATACAGCAATAGGTAATGTAACTTTTACGATTACTATGCCGAAAGAATTTGATTCAAGTAAGTTAGGTTTTTCATCAGGGACGACTGGTTCAACGGATAATAGTAAAATAGATTATCAAGTTAGTGAAAAGACAATAACTGGTAGTTATAAAGGAATTCTTGATGAAGAAGAAGCCTTAACTATTAGATGTGAATTACCAGAAGGATACTTTGTAGGGGCTGGATTTAAGATAGGACCATCAGTTTATGTAATGTTTATCGTACCAATCCTAGGTTTATTAATTGCCTTTATTTTATGGTGGATATTTGGTCGTGATGATCAAGTAGTTGAAACAGTTGAATTTTATCCACCTGAAGGCTTTAATAGTTTAGAAGTAGGCTTTTTATATAAAGGAAAAGCTGATAATCGAGATGTTACATCACTTATGGTATATTTAGCTAATAAAGGGTATATAAAAATTTCTGAACTGGAAGAAAAGGTTTTAGCCTTTAAATTTAAGAATTTTTGTATAACAAAACTAAAAGAATATGATGGAAATAACGTTAATGAACAATTATTTCTAAATGGGTTATTTTCAAGGGCACATATAAGGCCTCTTGATGTGTTTAAAAAAATAGTAACACAAACTAAAGATAGTGAAGGAAAAACTGATTATTCAGAATCAGGATCAGAGATGTCAGATAATTTTAATACTGTTTCTGTTACTTCAATGGATTTGTATGATAACTTTTACATTACAATGAATAGAATATTAGAAAATATGAATGACAAATTAAACAAAAAGAAAATTTTTGAAGGAAGTACTTTTTGGCCATCTGTCTTAGTAGGATTGTTAATGGTTATCTCACTTATAATCGTGGTTAGTATTCCGACTATCGATTATGGAGGAATGGGAGAAGTTGGAAGTACGTTGTTTCTATGTGCTTTCTATGCATTATTCTTTGGGATTGGAATATTTTTCCCGGGAATGCCTATTCTTTTTAGAATTGTTTGGTTAGGGTTTACGGCATTTCATTCTTCAATGTTCTTTAGGACGTTACCAATTACTAAAGCAATACTTAATGAACGAATATATTTAATAGGAGTTATTGTAGGTCTATTATGTTTAATAGGAATGATTGTTTTCCTTAAGTTGATGCCTAAAAGAACAAAGTATGGAAATGAAGTGTTAGGTAAATTAAGAGGATTTAAAAATTTCTTAGAAACAGCTGAAAAAGAAAAACTAGAAGCAATGGTAATGGAAAATCCAACATATTTTTATGATATTCTTCCCTTTACCTATGTTTTAGGAGTATCTGATAAATGGATTAAAAAATTTGAGTCAATAGCTTTACAAGCACCAAGCTGGTATGATAGTAATAATGCTTTTGATGTTGTTTCATTTGGTAATTTTATGGATTCGACAATGTCATCAGCACAAAGTGCAATGTCTTCTAGTCCGTCTAGTAGTTCTAGTGGTGGAGGTTCTTCAGGAGGAGGATTCTCTGGCGGTGGCTCTGGTGGCGGCGGAGGTAGCTCTTGGTAAGATAATTTATAAAAAGACAATTTTAATTAAAGGAATTGTCTTTTTATATGGCGAAAATTAATATAGTAAGCAAATAAAGTTACTAAGTTGTTAAGCCAAGCAAAATATAATTGATTTTGTTTAATGAGTAAAAACTTATTAACTTAAATTATTCAAAATAAAAGGTATATTGAATTTAGTTTGAAGGTAATTTTTAAAGTTTTTAAAACGTAATCTAGGCGAATGTAGTATTATATGATATATTTTAAATAGAATGGTGGTGTTGTATGAAAAGGATTAATAAAAAATTAAAAGAGTACATTGAACAAGAAATATTACCGGTGTATGAAAAGAATGATGCGGGTCATGGAATAGAACATATTCAGTATGTTGTTACAAGAAGTTTGAAGTTTGCTGAACAGTTTCCTGATATAAATCTTGACATGGTATATGCTATTGCATCATTTCATGATATTGCCCATTATATAGATAAAGATAATCATGAAGTGTTGTCAGCAAAGATGTTTTATGAAAATAACAAAATGAAAGATTTCTTTGATGATGAACAAAGAAAAATTATCAAAGAAGCAATAGAGGATCATCGTGCATCATTAGAATATGAACCAAGAAGTACTTATGGTAAAATTATTTCTTCAGCAGATAGAACCACTAGTATTGAAATGGTCTTGAAAAGAACTCATGCTTATAGTTTAAAACATTATCCAGATTTTGATTTGATTCAAATGATTAAACGCTGTTATAATCATTTACTTGAAAAGTATGGAAAAGGTGGATACGCTAAGCATTATTGTTATGATGAAGAATATCAACAGTTTAAGAAAGATATTGATACTATTTTAAAAGATAAGTGGGCTTTTGTTAAGAAATACATGGAGGTAAATCACATTGTGAATTTAAAAGAAAAAGCCAAACTGTTTGTAATAAATGCTCATTGGGGACAAATTAGAAAAGGGGAGCCAGATAAACCAATGATTATGCATCCATTTAGTGTGGGCAAGGTATTAGAAGAGTATGGTTATGATGATAATGTAGTGGTAGCTGGTTATTTACATGATGTTATCGAAGACACCAAATATACTTTTGATGATATAAAAGAAGAATTTGGAGAAGATGTTGCGCACTTAGTTAAGGGAGCTTCTGAACCTGATAAGTCATTGTCTTGGGAAGAGAGAAAGCAACATACTATTAGTGAAACAAAAAAATTATCATTAAGAAATAAGGTGATTATTTGTGCAGATAAAATAGATAACCTTGAAGATTTAATGATTAAATTTCAAAAAAGTGGTCAAAGAGATTTTTCACCATTTAAAAGAGGTGAAGAACAACAAAAGTGGTATTATACAAGTGTCTATGAAAGTTTAGTTGCTTATGAAGATGAAGAACTTCCTATTTTTAAAAGACTAAGAAATGTTTTAGATGTAGTTTTTAATGCTAAAGAAGATTTGTATTTGAAAAATACTATTTTTGTGGATAATGAGAAATATTATGAAACGTTAAAAAGGCTTCATGCGCAAAAAAGTGAATTACAAAAATTGAAAAACTTAGTTAAATTATCAAAACCTTTTGTTATTGAGTTTAGTGGAACACCTAGAACAGGGAAAACTACTATAATAAATAATTTAAATGATTTCTTAAAAAAAGGTGGCTTTAAAACAACGATAGTTGATGAATTTACTACATCTAAATATTATAAAGAAGAATTTAAGGAACAATATAAAGGTGCAAATTCTGTTGACCTTAATGTTGCTATTATCGAAGAAATTACGAAACAGTTAAAAAATGCTATTAGCTCTGATAAAGAAATTATATTGATTGACCGTTCCATAAATGACAGACAGATATGGAATTATCGTTTGTATGCTCGAGGAGATATGGATGATGAGCAATATCAAGATTTGAAAGAAGAATATCGTTTGTTGTCTAAAGATTTAATCGATTTTTTAGTTATAACATATGCCGATCCTTTGACTTCATTAAAAAGAGATTACCTTTCAAGTTTAGCTTTAGAAAAGAGAAAATTTTTAAATATTGAAAATTTAGAGGAATATAATAGATGTCTTGAAGCATTAAAAGAATTATTTAATATAAGTGTGGGAGATATGATCTTATTAGATACTACTTTGTTAACTTTAAATGAATCTTCTTGCGAGGTTGCTTCACAATTATTGTCAGTGATGAGAAGAAAATATATTGAAGTTTTTAAACAACGATACGATTTAAAATAAGTAGTTGAGAAAGGAACGACGTTCGACTATAATATTTAAAACATTCCTTTTAATTTGATGAGTTGAGTTTTTTCTTAGCAAACAATTAAAATAGTTTATTATAATAAGAGAATAAAAATAATAGGTTTTTAGATGGGGGAAAATGGATGGAGCACGTAATGAATTTGACAGAAGAAGATTTTAATGATTTAAAGTCTGGTCGAAGAAAAAGAGTATATTTTTTTAATGATGAAAAAAGAAAGCAAGTTAGAATTGGAGATATTATTAGATTTCTAAAATTGCCTAATTTAGATGATGAATTTGTTGTTGATGTTAAAAATATTGAAATTTTTAATAACTTGCATGATTGTTATGTGAAATACTATGAGGATGATTTTCAGAATAAATATAGTAGTGTTGATGATGTTATACACGATTTTGGGCATACTGAAAATCATGGAGATGAGGAAAGTAACGAAAATTGGGTTGCTTTTGCAATAAAGAAACATAGAATTGCCCATTATAATGCGACTGCTTGTTATTTGAAAAAAGATAATAAAGTTTTAATGATTAAGTTCACTAAAAAATGGGGGAAAGTGTACGCTCCACCAGGAGGAAAGTTTGAAACAGGGGAAAGTCCACTAGATTGTATAATTAGAGAATATTATGAAGAAACGGGACTTACTCTAGTTAATCCTAAACTTCAAGGGATATCTTATTGGAAAGATTCTAATGAAGGAATAATATTTGTTTATGTAGCTAATGAGTTTGAAGGGAAATTGACTTCTTTTTCTCCTGAAGGAACTTTGGAATGGATTAACTTAGATGATTTGCCAAATATTAAGCAATTTGATCAAAATCAAAAATTTACGCCATATTTATTTAAAGATTACGTGTTTGAAGGCAAATTTATGTTAGATGACAATTGCAAAGTATTGGATTATAAGATAAGGAATGTTTAGGCATTGAATAAATCTATTTTATTGATTTTTATTTAAAATATAAAAGTTAATCAATTTTTAATTATTGAAATTATTTATGACGTAGTAAATAATTTGTTTACAATGTTATTAAATCATAAGAATAACCTGTCTTTATAAGCTGTATGCTTAATGGTCTACCAAGTGTAGACTCTTTTTTTTAGCTTTATACTATATAATGTAATTGTAAAAGTTAAAGGAGTAGATTAGTGCATGGATTTAGAAAAAATTGGGAATTTTATTGCAGAACAAAGAACAATAAAAAATTAACGCAAAAGGAATTGGCCAGGAGGTTAAATGTAACGAATAAAGCAGTTAGTAAATGGGAGAATGGGCGATCTTTGCCAGACGTTGGATTATTTGAAAATTTATGTATGGAGTTAAATATTTCATTGAATGAACTTTTAAGTGGTGAAAAAGATAATAAAAAAGCCCAAAAAGATGAAGCAACCATATATTTTTTAAGATGCTTTAAGGAAAAAAATAAGATATTACTTTTGATAAGTATTATTACTATAATATTCATTTTATTTGTTTCAGCGTTATTTATATATTTTATTAACAATTATAATAAATTTAAGGTGTATAGTTTAAGTGGTGAAAGTGAAAACTTTGTTTATAATGAAGGTTTATTTATTGATACCAATCAAGAATATTTTATACATTTGGTCAATTAAGTCATAATAAAAGTAGTTTAGATTTAAATATACTTAAAATAAGTTTAAAAAATGGTGAAGAGTTAATATTTGAAGATCAATATCGTTTAGGTGGTTATCTGAGTGAATTAAAGGGATACAATGAGATTTTTACGGAGGATAAAGTAAAAAAATAGATAATTGGACATTAGAAATAACTTATTTAGATAAGGATAGTAATATAGAGAAAAAAGAAAAGATAAAATTAAAAAATGAAGTGAAGTTAAAAAGTAATAATTTCTTTTCAAAGAAGGTTAAGGCGATTGGTAGGAATTTTAAGAGTGATACTGTTACTAGTTCTATTATCGCTGAAAGGAAAAATTCTTTAGAAAAATTACAAAATACGTAGAAAAAAATAATTATATTTTAGATGCTGACGATAATTATATTAAGAAAACTAGCAAGGGCATATATTCTATAACTATTGATTCTTATATTTCGCATCCGATTACGTATAAAGATGATGTTTATATGATACAATTTGATCCTTTTTATCAGACTTATAATTTTATTGAAGGAAGTAGTTATAGTTATATAGTCTCATATGTTAGAAAAAGTGATTCTATTAGTTGTTATCTAGAATGCCCTTATGAAATGGAACAAATTATTAATGAATATTTAAAAATGTTTGATAAGGAATTCAAAGAAATTATTTCAACGTAAGATAGTCTGGAAAATTTTGGGGATAATTATAGGACTTAAAAGCATCTTTTTGGTGAGTTCGTGAATAAATCTAAGTAAATAAAAATTCCATGATAATATAAAAGAAAGAAATTTAAAAATTTTATATAAAATACAAAATTGTGAAGCTATTATTTTATGAGGTGATTTAAAATGGCGTCTTAACTACAAATATATTATAAATGTATGTGAAATTAAGATTATAAAAATATGATATAAATTCTCTAATAAATCAGTTATAACAAATAATAAAATTATTACAATACTCTTAATAAAAAAAATCCATATTTATTTAAAAAATGTCAAAATATGTTATTATTATAATAGTTTTGTTTTATTAATTAGGATACTCTTTTAAGGTGCGGAATGGAGTAATATTCTATGAATGAATTAAAAGTAATTGTGAATATGATGCTTGAGGATACTAAAAAGAAAATGTTCATCCTAGTTTTTAGATAAATTAGACATAACAGAAGGAATGATAAAGAAAACAAAGTTCGGAAAAGATTTTTTTGATGTATGTTGTAAGTAAGAAAGATAGTGATTTTAATGAATAAATATTATGATAGTTTAAATGATGAGGTAAAGGAATATTTTAGTATTCTATCACCTGAATTTCCAACATGGTTATTAGAGTATATTGATACTCCTGAAATGGAAAGAATTAGTAAAATAAGTATGAGTTGTGGTACAGATTATTCTAAATGTTTTAATCTTAGATATTGGTATTCAAATTTGGATCATAGTGTTGGAGTTGCTTTAATTATTTGGCATTTTACACACGATAAGAAACAAACACTAGCAGGTCTATTTCACGATATTGCTACACCTGTATTTAAGCATTGCATAGATTTTATGAATGGTGATTCAGAAACTCAAGAGTCTACTGAAGCAAAAACCTCTGACATTATTAAAAGTTCTTCAAAAATAATGAGCTTGTTAAAAAGAGATGGAATAAAATTAGAAGAAGTAGATGACTATAAGATTTATCCTATTGCTGACAATGATACACCAAAACTGTCTGCTGATAGATTTGAATATACCTTTTCAAGCGGATTAACTTTTTTAAGAGTTTGGGAATTAGACGAAATTCGAAAAATGTATAACAATATTGTTGTAACTACGAATGAAGATGGTACACCAGAACTTGCTTTCAAAGATAAAGAAGTTTGTGAAGAATATATAGGTATAATTTTAAAATTATGGACTGAATGGGGAAGTGATAAGGATAGAACAGTAATGCAATTTTTAGCAGATATGTGTAAGTCAATGAACAATGCCGGCTATTTAACAATAGAAGATTTGTATACACTTTCAGAGCAAGAAGTAATTAATAAAATTTTAACCTGTGAAGATAAATATTTATCAGATAGTTTTAAATTATTTAAAGATGTTGATACAGTTTATAGCAGTACTATGCCTATTGATGAAAAATATTGTGTTAATGTAAAAGCTAAAAAAAGATATGTTGTACCATTAGTTCAAACTGATGATAGTGTTATTAGAATAAATCAAATTTCTGATTCTGTATCCAAGCAAATTACAGAATATTTAAGGTGTCCAAAAGGTGGATATTATACATATTTTGATTTCCAATTTGTACCTTATAATAGAGTAGTTGCTAGGAAATTTATTAATAAAGACAATGCTTAGTTGGCATTGTCTTTATTATTTTTAGCGGTGATTCGTTTTTGGGGTAGTTTAAATATTCAATTTTAGTTTTAATTGCTTGTTCATCTTCAAAGTAACCAAGATGGTGAAAACTTTTACTAAGCACTTAAATTTTTCTTCTAATACTTTTTATGATACAATTTTGCTATATCTTTTAAGGGGTGAAGAGATGGACTATAAATCTATAATAGACAATGCAATTAGTGATATAAGTGATTTTTTTGAAAGTGAATTTGGTTATGAATGTAAAAAAGGATTACAAAAGAAAATTGAAGAATATGAATTGATAATAAAAAATGATAAGTATGATTATAGAGGAGCAGCTGTAAATAGAAAAGAAAAAAGAATAACTATTAATAAATATTATAGTAACGATTCTGAATTTGAGTTGTTTAATTTTGTACATGAATTATTACATGTATTATCATCTAAAGATGATTTATCAAAAAAGTTTGTTGAAGAAGGGATTGTCCAACTATTAACATATAAAATATTATACAAAAAAATATCTCCTAGTACATTAATTAAAGCATATAAACAGGATGGATACAGAGTGCCGGTTAGTATAATGGATACTGTATATTTAATAAATAAGAATTCTATTTTTCAATATATTGTAAATAAAGATGGATATAATCAATTATTATTAACTTTTAGTAACTTTCCACTTTTGGCATCTGCTATGCTTACAAAGTCAGAAAAACGTAGTAGTTTATCCTCTTCCGAAATGGAAGAATTATCAAAGATTTTGATTGAATGTAATTATGATTATTCTGATTTATATTGTAATGTTGTTTTAATAGATATGATTAAAAAAATGCCAATACCCGATGATTTAATGGCTAATATGCCGTTAATTATTCAAAGTGAGGCTCAAGAATATAGAAGAAGAGAAAAAGAAAAGGAAAAAATCTATGAGTTTTTTTTTAAAAATGGATTTGAAGGCTTATATAAAATTTCATATGATTTTGAAAATATACAAGAATATTCAACTGATATTAATGAGTGGGATTATTTGTTTGATACGACGGATAAAATAGATGATAGTGATACATTTAAGTTGTTTAATCAAAATATTAATAATCAATTTTTAAGTATTGCATTATCAATTATATTTAAAAATCAGAAAATTGATATTGAAGAACAATTGGTAGGATTATTAGGAATAATCGATTCAAGTATGGTTGATTTTTTTAAAGATTCTATAAATTTCCCAACAAAAAATATTCATTTAGATAGTGATGGAATATCATTAATTTTAGGAGTTCTTCTAAAAAATGAATTGTTAGCAGAATCTTTGATTGAAAGAAAACATCCTAATGTTAAAATAGAATTAGAGGAAATAGTTGATAGAACATTTGAAAAGTATGGAGTTGTCGATTACTATGTGGTAAATGAATTGTTTAAGCAATATAAAAAAGACTCAAATAATTACGATGAATATATAAAATTATGCAACAAAATACTATCTAAATTGGAAGGCAAAAGAGCCAATGTAATTGCTGATCCAAATTCTGTTTGGATTCAAGGGATAAACGTAACATCTCAAAATTATCTACAACATATGTCATCATTGGATTCAAAAAAATATTGTTCAACAAGCGATACGAATTATTTTTTACAATGCATAAATTATTATCTATTAATGAAACAAGAAGAAGATAAAAATGATATTTTAACTATTTCTAAAGATTGGATTAGTGATGAAGGATACTTTCCTTGGGAAAATAAGACAATTGTAGATAATTTTAATTCTTTTATAGAATGTGAATATTCTAATGGTTATATAAGAAATAGTGGAACTGGTCAAATGTCTAAACTTATTAACATTATTAGTATGATACGAAAAAAATCTTTGCAAGAGAAAAGTGAATTTGGATTAAAGTAATTTGATGGTTATAATTCGTAATCGTCTTTTTTCTTTTCTGCTTTTTATCATCACTAGAAACCGTATCTTTTTATATAAAATATTGTTTTCATTTATTGGTTATTACATTTAACAAAAATTTTGTATAAAAAAACTTACGAACAATTAAGCTCGTAAGTTGATTTCAAATGGAGCAAGTGAGGAGAATCGAACTCCCATCTCAACCTTGGCAAGGTTGCATACTAACCATTGTACTACACCTGCGTTTGTACACGTAATTAGATGATACCATTAAATTAAAAAAAATTCAAGTATAAATTTAAAAAACGTGAATTTTAATTTGGATTTCCGCTTTTAGGTTAAAAACGGAAATAAGTCTTGTATTTTAAATATTTTCATAAAAAATGGAATTTAGTCTAAAAATTCACGAAAAAATCATCTAAAATTACAATGTTGTAACAAAATGTTGATATATGTTATAATATGTTCTGTAAGAAGGGATGAAATGAAAAATAAAATATCAAATATTTTAAAAAAAATACGTAAATTTATTATACAGTATTTTTCTACAAATAAGTTATTTTTAACATTTGTACTATTTGCAATGATAGAGACTGTCTTATTAAGAAAATTTACGTTACGTAATACATTTGCTTATGAACCTTTTATTTGTGATTTAGCTTTATTAGTAATCATAGGAGCTTTTGGATACTTATTTAAAGCTGATAAACAATTTAAATATTATATGTTTTGGCTTTTAGTAGTAACTTTAATGTGTGTTGTAAATTCTATTTATTATGTTTTTTACACCTCGTTTGCTTCTTTCAGCTTACTAGCAGAACTTGGCTTAGTAGGAGAAGTTGGGGATTCATTAATTGAAAAATTTAGATTTATTGACTTTATTTATGTCTTTTTTCCCTTTTTTTACTACTATATTCATCGTCTACTTAAAATTAGTAATTATTATAATTTTGTAGGTCGTATTGAAAAGGGGAAGAAAATGTTTGTGGGAACCTTATTAGGAGGTTTCATAATTTTATCATTTACTTTAGTAAATATTACGGGAACTGATGCTAGTAGACTAGTAAAACAATGGAATAGGGAGTACATTGTCCAACGTTTTGGTATAATTTTATATCAAGGAAATGATTTGGTTCAAAGTTTATCTCCTAAAATAAATTCTTTATTTGGATATGATGAAGCTGCTAAGAACTTCAGAGAATTTTATGCTAATAAGTTTAAAGAAAATGAATCTAAGCATGATAATAAGTATACTAATGTCTTAGAAGGTATGAATGTTATTTTTGTTCATATGGAAAGTATTCAAAATTTTTTGATTGATACTAAAGTAAATGGTGTTGAAATAACACCAACAATAAATAAATTATCAAAAGAAGGAATGTATTTTAGTAACTTCTATCCACAAATTAGTGTTGGAACAAGTAGTGATACAGAGTTTACTTTAAATACCTCATTAATGCCTTCAAGTAGTGGAACAGTTTTCGTTGGATACTATAAGAGAGATTATGTTACAATTCCAAAACTATTATCACAAAAAGGCTATTATACCTTTAGTGCTCATGCTAATAGTTCTTCAATGTGGAATAGAAATAATATGCATCCAAGATTAGGATATCAGGATATGTTTTTTAAAGAAACATTTAAGTATGATGAAAAAACAGATCGTGTTGGGCTTGGCTTAAATGATTCAATGTTCTTTGAACAAATGCAAGAAAAACTTGAAAAAGTAGAGCAAGAACATACGAATTATATGGGAACTTTAATTCAATTATCCAACCATTCACCATTTGCAGCTACAGATTGGAATCCGGAAATTTATGATAATTTTGGTAAACTAGAATTAACTAATACATACAAGGTAAAAAATGAACAGACTCAAGAAGAGGAAGTAAAAACAGATAATTACTTAAAGGGAACTAAATTAGGTAACTATTTTATTAGTGCTCATTATGCTGACATGTCATTAGGACAATTTGTAGAATATGTAAAAAATAGTGAATATTACAATAATACAGTCTTTGTTTTCTATGGGGATCATGATGCCAGATTAGATAAAAGTGAGTATCAATATTATTATAATTATAATACAGAAACGGGAGAAGTTTACGAAGAAGGAAATCCTAACTATGTAAATTATGACTATTATGCTCATGAAATCAATCGTCGAACTCCTTTGATTATTTGGACTAAAAATAAAAATGTGGCTAAAAAAATCAAATTAGTAAATAACAATGTTATGGGAATGTATGATGTTATGCCAACACTAGGTAATATGTTAGGATTTAGTAACCCTTATGCACTTGGACATGATATCTATGATATAAAAGAAGATAATGTTGTAGTTTTCCCTAGTGGTAATTTTGTTACAAATACAATTTATTATAGTAATACATCTAATAATTATTTAATTTTAAAAGAAAATGCAATAATAGATGAAAACTATGTTAGTTCATTAAAAGAATATGCTGATAAAATACTAACAGTTTCAAATAATATTATTGTTCATGATTTAATAAAAAAAGAGGGGGCTAATATAAGAAGTGGTAATTCAAACATAGGAAATGGTGATGGTAATGGCTAAAGAAAAAGAAATAAAAAGAGATATTAAAGACGAAACGAAGTTAAAAAAGAAAAAGAAGAAAAATAAATTATGGATATTATTGCTATTAGTAATATTAATTGTTGGTGGCTTGTTATTTTATAATTTTAAATTAAAAAAGAATAATAATACACCTAAGAATGTCGTAACGGTAAAGGTTGTCGATAGCCTAGATGATTATGGTTATTCTATAAGCGATAAAGATAGTAAATATTATAAAAGTGAATTTGAAAAATTGAAAAAAATATTGAAAGAGTCTAAGGTTGATGAAGAAGCATATAGTACCCAAGTAGCTAAGTTATTTGTAATCGATTTGTATACGATGAGTACTAAACTTAATAAATATGATGTTGGAGGAACAGAGTATTTTTATAAAGATAAAGTAGAAATGTATAGCAAAAAGGTAATGGATACTTTGTATTCAACTTTAATAGATGATACTTATGGAGATAGAAAACAAACTTTACCAGAAGTCAGTAGTGTTGAGGTTGTTTCAACAGAAAAAACAACTTATTTAGTTGACGAAGAAAAAAAAGATGGTTATTTAGTTAAGTTAAAAATAAGTTATGTTTCTGATATGGGATATGATGATGAAGCTTCTGTTGTTGTCGTAAAAGAAGATGGGGCAAGATGGAGTGTTGTAGATTATCAACCTACTTTGAAACCAACTTATGATGAAGATTAATTTAGATAAGAGATAGTAAGGTGAACAAAAAGAGAAAAGTATTTTACATTTACTTTTCTCTTTTTTGCTTTTTTAGTGATATTTTATAAGAATTTTTATTCTTTATTGTTAGGTTTAATAGTTAAAAATTCGACTTTCTTTTGAAAGATAAAATCAAAAGCATGGAACATCTTAGTGGAATGACTTAATTTAGTTACACCTTCATAAATGTAACCATCTTTTACTTCAGAAGTTACTTTTCCTTGAGCTAATTTTGGAAATAATGTTTTTTGGGGGGAAATTAAACCGACGTTTGTTTTGAAAAGTTTGTTAAGAGGATGAGCTATTATAAATGGTAAACAACCATTATGCATGTGACCTGACAATATTAAATCAGTTTGATTAAGGGGATGATTAGGGTTTTTAGCAATAAATTGGTAGATATTAGCTGGACTATGAAATAGGGTGATATTATACGTTTCTTTTTGAAGAGGACATTTTAATTGCTTGGTTTCTTCAACAAAAACTTCATATGCTTCATCGCTTTTCTCATAGTAATTAAATGATAAGTTAAAACCATAAAAAGTTATATTATTATCTTGCCATATTTCATCTTCAAGAAGATGAAGGTTATCTATTTTATTTAAAGCTTTAGTTAAAACAGAATTGTTTTTGGATTGCCATTTAAACATTGCTCCAGTTTTTTCATCATGATTACCAAGAACGACTATGACTGGGGAAATTTTGGCTAAATTGGTAAAGAAAGTAATTAAGTTATCTATTTCTGTAAATTTTGATTCATCTAAGATATCACCAACTACACAAATATAATTTGGTTGTCTTTTTTGAACTTGTTTTTCTAATCTTCTAAATATGTTTGTATTGAATTTAGGATAGTAATGAATATCACTAATAACAGCTAGTGTTATATCTTTGTTTATTTTTTTTGTATAAAATACTTCGTTATGCACTTTTTGAACCTCATTTCTTATATTATTATATTTATATTTTATTCATAATAAAAGTACCTTGGTGGTACTTTTAATAATTTATTCGTTAGTTTCGGATGATGTGTCATCTTTTTTATCATCTTTTTTATCTTCTGTTTTGTTATCATTTTTGTTGGAATCACTTGAAGAATCATTGTTTTTGTCATTATTCTTTTCGTTATTTTTATCATCATTTTTGTCATTATCTTTGCTGTTATCTTTGTCGTTATTTTTATCATTGTTTTTGTTGCTGTTAGAATTATTGCTAGAATTATTGTTTGAACTATTGGAATTATTATTTTTATTCGAGTTATTGTCTTCATCGTCATCGTCATTATCATCGTCCTCAATCAATGACTGGTAACGACCATTACTAACGTAGAAAGTAGCTGATGATATTGATTTTAGTAAGACCCCTTCATGAACAGCTTGGTCAACGACTTCGCCGACTTCTTTAGAACTATCTTGGTCTTTGAATGTACATGAAAGGCCATTCTTAGAGCACCAATCACTTACATAATAGCGATCGTAACCAATGAAGTTTGGCATACGTTCCAATTTGGTTCCACCTGTTAATCCTTGACCGATTAAAGGGGTTGTATAATCTTCATTGTAACTAATTTTAAATGTCTTTACTGGTTTTTCAGTTTCTAAACCTAAATTAACCTTCATTGCTTTGACAATTGCTTCTAATGATTGAGGATAGTAACCTAGTGCACTAGTATAAGAACCTGATGAAGGTAAGTAAATTGGTAAATTATAGTAGGCAAGATATGTTTTTTTGATTGACAATGATGAAGATGAATCGGTATTTTGAAGCATATCTTTTGCAACGTTATATATCGAAAGGATTTGTTCAGTTGTCATATTAGTTTCTAAGTTGTTAGAAACAGCGGTTAAGATATTTTCGAAATCTTTAACACTTCTTAAAGTTTTAACTTTTTGTGCCATAGCTTCAATAATATCTTGTTGATGCTTATTTCTGGCAATATCGGAAACAGCATATAGGTGACGGCATCTTGCATAGGCAAGGGCTTGTTCACCATTTAATTGTTGAACACCAGTTTTCATACATACTAGGTTAGAACCAAATTGTCTTTTTGAGTTTTGCTCACATACTTGACCAATGTGCTTGTTATCGTAAGCAAAGTCTGGTTTTTCAACGTCGACGGTTATGCCTCCTAAGGCTTCTACTAAATCGACAACTCCTTGGAAATTCATCTTAACATAGTAGTCAATATCTATTTTAGTTAATTGTTTAATTGTATTTATAACGCAAGATGAACCATAAGCAGCTGATGAGTTTATTTTAGCATAACGATTATTGTTACAAGCAATTGGAACGTACATATCTCTTGGGATACTAAACATGGTAGCCGTTAAGGTATTAGGATTAAAGGTAACCATGATTAAGGTGTCACCATTGAAAGCTTGATTAGCTGTTAAACCATTTTTTTCAGAATCAACACCCATTATTAACATTGTAAATGGTTCTGTTAAGTCTTTTTTAGTATTAGTTTTTAATACTTCAGCATCTTTATTTACTTGTTCTTCACTATATTCATAAAGAACTTTGACATCATCAGCGATAGTAGGAAAGGCATCTTCTTGACTAAATAAGATGGCGTAGTTACTAGATACAAAGCAAGCATCAATTTTTTTGTTGTATAAATCTTTTAGCATTGATTGATAATCTTCATAAGTTTCAATTTTGTTAGATAAACTATTGTTTTTAATTATTTTTTTAGCTAAGTTATTTCCTTCAATATCGTCTTCTGATTCGATCATTCCTATGACTGAACTGCTATTAAACTTTGTTTCTTTTAAAGCAATCATATTAGATGCATAAGTTATTTTTTCCCGATTAATATTTTCTAAAGCCCCATATACTTTGTTAATGTAGTATGATGAAACACTAAAGATAGGACAGAAAATAATAGTTATGATGGTTAAAAAAATAAAGGTTTTTTGCTTTTTGGAAAGCATACATATTAATCCGGCTAGAGAATAAACGGCAAACCAAATTGCAAATATAATAACTGCAATAATTCTAATAGCTGTTTCAATACCTTTTAAATGGAGAATACCATAAATAAAGTAGATAAAGGTTGCTAGGTAAGCAATGATTGTTACAAAATAAAAGAATTTTTGTATTTTACTTATTTTTTTCATCTTTTTTGTTAGAATTTTCGTAGTAACCACTCCTCATTAACATTATTGTATATATCATATCATAATTTATTTTCTATAACAATTGTTACTTAAAAGATGTTGCTGCTTTACAGTTATAGACATTTTGGTACGTTGTTATCTGATATAGGTTATGCTATAATGGTTATGGATGGTAGTAAGGAGTGATAAGATGGTTAAAAAAATTACTTATATTCTTATTCTGTTTTTTACGATGTTTTTAACTGTTGATGCTCTTGAAAATTATAATGGTATAATTAGTGCTGATGCTTTAGTTGTTCATGAAAGTTCTCTTCGTGGTTCTGCTACAATGACAGAATTAGCTTATGGAACAAGAGTTGTTGTCTTAGATGATAAAGCAGGAGGAACCTATGGAACAAGAATTTCTTTTGATAATGGTAAAATCGGTTTTGTTTCCTCTTCCTATATTTTAAATGTTGATCAAGCAATGTTGACGAGTGGCGATAATTATGAAAGCTATTGTAATGAATTAGTAACGAAGGGGTTTCATCAATCTTATTGTCCTTATCTTTATTATTTACATACTAAGTATCCTAATTGGAATTTTGAAGCTCAACAAATTGGTAAGTCTTTAAATGAAGTATCCTTAGAGGAAGAAGGTAAAACAGTTTTACAAACTAGTAATTCCAATTATTGGTTAAATGGTAATTTTATAGAAGGTAGTTATTATTATGTAAATGCTGCTACTATTATGTCATTTATGGATCCACGAAATAGTTTATTTGAAGAACATATTTTTCAATTTTTGGATTTGCAAAGTTCAAAAGATATATCTAATGATGAAGCAATGAAAAAAGTTGTTGGTAATGGTAATTTGTTGAAGTATCTTGGTGAATTTAAAGAAGCCGGGGCTAATAATGGGGTAAATCCATTGCATATATTATCAAGAAGTATTCAAGAAGGAGCTAATAATCAGACCTATGCTTCGGTATCAGGAACCTATACTACTACTTATAATAGATATTCAGCTGATGGATATTCGTTAGATGGGTATTATAATTTCTTTAATATTGGGGCTTATGCTGATGCAATTTATCCTTACACAGTTCAACGTGGTTTGGCTTATGCTTCAGGGTTTATTGCGGGGGCTTCATGTGTTTCTTTTGCTGAAGATGGTCTACCTTATTATGATATTACGAAATGTGAAAATCTAAGTTATCAAAGGCCTTGGAATACGGTAGCTAAAGCTATTTCTGGTGGTGCCGAATTTATAAGTGAAGGTTATATAAAGAAGGGACAAAATACGGGGTACTATCAAAAGTTTAATATTTCGCCAACAACATCTTATCCACTTTATTCTCACCAATATATGACTAATATTTATGCTCCAGCAAGTGAAGCTAACACAATGTATAAAGCTTATAAAGCAGGTAATTTATTAAATTCTAATTTTAACTTTGTTATCCCAGTCTTTATGGGGATTAGTGATGAAATAGTTCAGCCAGTTGATAAAAGTAGTAATGATAATTTAAGTAGTTTACTTATCGATGGTGTTACTGTTACCGGATTTGATAGGGATCGTGTTGAGTATAATTACAATATAACAACTGACAAAACAGAAGTTGTCGTATCCGCGACAGCGGAAGATAGCAAGGCGGTTGTAAGTGGCGTTGGGACAGTTTCATTTGATGCAGATAATAATGCTGTTGTTCAAGTTGGCGTAACCGCCGAAAATGGTAATACGAAGACATATATAGTTTATGTTAAACGTATTATTCCTGATGTTCCAGTAATTAAAGCAATTGATGTAGTAAATAAAATGGGAGTACGTGTTAATGAGGATGTAATGTATGGAATTTCACCTGGTATGCAAGTTGGAACAGTTGTAAATACTGTTACAGCTAGTGGTGGAAGTGCTACAATTGTTGATATTAATGGCAATGCTAAAAATGCCGGAAATTTAGTAACAGGAGATAAAATTACGGTTAATGGAACACAAGACTCTTTAGTTTATACTATTGCTGTTCGTGGTGATACGAATGGTGATGGAAATGTTTCAATTGTTGATTTATTACAAATTCAGAAACATATATTAGGTCGTGGAAATTTAGATGGTTATAGAATGTATGCCGGAGATACAAATTATGATGGTAAAATATCAATTGTTGATTTATTACAGATTCAAAAACATATATTAGGAAAAGGAAATTTATAGGAGTTGTTTATGAAGAAATATCTTAGTTATTTGAGTGTCTTTTTGATTATAAATGTGTTATTTATATTGAATGTTGAGGCAGCTAGTTTTAGTGTGCGAGCTAGTTCAACATCAGTGACTGTTGGAAATACAGTAACAGTAACTGTAGCAGTTACGGGAGCTTCCGGATGGGAATATTGTATAAATTATAATGCGGATGTCTTTACTTTGACTGATGCGCCAACTGATACTGGTGGAAAATGTGTTAGAACTGGTAGTACATTGATAGGATATAGTAGTGTAAAATTTAAATTTAAAGCTAATAAAAGTGGTTCAGGAACATTCTCTTTATCAGGAGCAGCCGCTTATGATGACGATGGAAATTCTTTGACTTCTTCAGTAGGAAGTACGACGATTACAGCTCGTACACAATCAGAAATTCAAGCAACATATAGTAGTAATGCAGACTTGAAATCATTAAGTATTGAAGGATATACATTAAGTCCAGAATTTAACAAAAATGAGACTAATTATACTTTAGAAGTACCAAATGATGTTGAAAGTGTTGTAATTAGTGCTGTTAAAGATGAAAGTCACGCTCAAGTTAGTGGTGGTGGAACAATTGAACTTGCCGAAGGACTTAATAAAGTGGTAATTACGGTAACAGCTCAAAAGGGTAATGTAAAAAAATATAATATTGATATTACAAGAAAAGAATTGAATCCAATAAATGTTAGCGTTGATGGCAAAAATTATTCAGTTGTCAGAAAAAAAGAATTATTAATAGCTCCAAACTTGTTTGTTGATAGTACAACGATGATTAACGATGAAGAAGTGATTTGCTTTAGAAATGAAACAACTGATTTAGTTCTAGTTGGCTTAAAAGATGAAGAAGGCAATATTGGTTTATATATTTATGATGGTAATAATTATGTACCATTTAAAGAATATGCTACGGAAGCAGTTACTTTGATTCCATATGAACCAGATAATAAAGTTAAAGGTTTTGATCTTGATAAAGAAATTGAGATTGGAAGTATAAAAGTAAAAGCTTATTATCAAAAAGATAATGATAATTTAGTCTTAGTATATGGAATGAATTTAAAAAATGGTGAAAAAGCTTGGTATACTTATGATGTAAAAGATGGAACTTTACAAAAATATTATGAAAATAGTACTTTAAGTAATAGTACTTTAGGTAAAGATACTTATTTTATTTTAGCTATTGTCTTTGGTTGTGGTTTAGCTGTATCCTTTTTACTTGTAATTATTTTGTTACTAGTTAACAAAAAGATAAAAGATAAAAATAAGAAATTAATTAGTTTGATTGAAAGTAAAAATGTAAAAAAGGAAAATAATAATATTTTAGAAGAAAAAAATGAGAAAAAAGAGGAGCTAAAAGAATCAGCTAAAAATGATGTCAACACAGAAGAACAAGCAACGCAAGAAGAGAAAATAGAAAATGACGTTTTAGAAAAAGAAGATAAAGTTGAAGAAATAGAAATACCTAAGGAAGCAAAAAAACAAGATGAAAAGGATGTAACTGAGGTAGATAGTGTTTCAGCTATAGAAAAAGAAATTATAAATAATATAGCTACGGCAAATGATAAAAATTTTGAAGAAACAACAACTGAGTTAGACTTTAATAATGATGAAACAATGACTAATGATATTATTGATGATGTTACTTTAGAATCAAGTATTATTAGAACCGAATCTAACGTTTTATCTAAAAAAGACATAAAAAGATTAGCTAAAGAACAAAAGAAATTACGTGAACAAGCCCAAAAAGAATTTTTAGATGATAAAACGTTTGTAACTAGTGCTTTTGACAAATATGTTCGTGAAGAAACAGAGGTTTTACCTGTTATTGATGATGAACAAGATGATAAAAAAATAAATAAGAAAAGTAAGAAAAAGGAAAAATAATTTTTCTTTTTTTTAAAAAATAGTCATATGCCTATAAGATGGGGTATAATGTAAGTAGGTGATGTTTATGAATTTTACTGTAAATAATCATAATATATTTTTAATAATCTTTGTAACTTTCTTAGTTAGTGCAATATTAGTTCCGTTGGTTAAGAAAATGGCCTTGCATGTTGGGGCGATGGATATTCCTAATGCTCGTAAGGTTCATACTAAGCCGATGCCAAGATTAGGGGGATTAGCAATCTTTGGTTCCTTCTTGGTAGGGTATATGTTTTTTGGTAAAATGTCGTTACAAATGTTATCAATCTTAATTGGTGGCTTTATAATAATTTTGGTAGGCATTTTTGATGATATTAAACCAGTATCGGCTAAAATTAAATTTATGGTGCAGACCGTAGCAGCTTGTGTTGTAGTCTTCTATGGCAATATAGTTTTAAACCATATTGATGTTTTAGGATTTAATATGGACTTTCCTGCTCCTTTTAATTACTTGATAACAATATTTTTAATATTAGCAATAACTAATGCAATAAATTTAATTGATGGATTAGATGGTTTAGCAGCTGGGGTATCTTCAATATACTTTGCGACAATTTCGATTATTGCATTCATGTTAGATCGCATGGCTGGTCTAGATACAACATTATCTTTAATAATGTTAGGAGCAACGTTAGGTTTTTTGGTACATAACTTTAATCCAGCGAAGATTTTTATGGGGGATACGGGAAGTTTATTTTTAGGTTTTATAATAAGTATTATTGCATTATTGGGATTTAAAGCAACGACGTTAACTTCTTTGATTGTTCCATTATTAATATTAGCAATTCCATTATTTGATACAACTTTAGCTATCTTTCGCCGATTATTAAAAGGTGAAAGTATTGGAACACCAGATAAAGACCATTTTCATCATCAACTATTAAAAATGAAATTTAGCGTTAAAGCAACTGTCCTTATTATTTATGGTATTAATATCTTATTTGCTAGTGTTTCAATCTTTTTTGTTCTAGGTGATCAAAAGGTTGCAATGGCAATTTATGTTGCTTTAATGATTTTATTATTATTCTTAGTTTTAAAAACAGATATTTTATTTATGCATAATAAAGATAAAAAGGAAGTAAAGAAAAGTCTTAAATAGGCTTTTTTCTTTTGCTTTAAAAAATATTATGATAAAATGATGGTAGGGTGATACTTTATGAAATTCAGTGTAATTGTTCCTGTTTATAATGTTGAAAAATATTTGAAAAAATGTATAGAAAGTATCTTAAAGCAAACCTATGATAATTTTGAATTAATTATTGTTAATGATGGAAGTACAGATGGTTCATTAGGGGTTATTAAAAGCTTTGATGATAAAAGAATAAGACTTTTTGATTGTCCGAATAAAGGTGTTGCGGTAGCAAGAAATTTTGGAATTAGTAAGTGTACAGGTGACTATTTTATCTTTGTTGATAGCGATGATACGATAAATGAACAGTTATTAGAAAAAGTAAAAAAAGTTTTAGATAAAGGGAAAGTTGATTTAGTAAAGTATCAGATTCAAATGATTGATGGAACCGAAATTACTTATAATGAACCTGATGTTTTTGAGAATTTAGATGGGGAAGAAGCTTTTAAAATTTTATTAAAAAATGATTTATTTGTTAGCCCGGTTACGTATGCCTATAGTTTGGCTTATTGGCGTAAGTGTCAATATACCTATATACCAGGAAGAGTTCATGAAGATTTTGGTTTAACACCAATTGTAGTCGTAAATGCTGATAGTGTGACTTCAATTGAATATAATGGATATAATTATTATGTTAGAGAAAATAGTATTATGACTAATAATAGTGAAGAAAGAATTATTGCTAAGAATAATGATTCACTTGTCCAATATGATAATTTATTAAAAATGATTGATGAAATTAAGGTAAGGGCTGAAACTAGAAAGTTATTTAAAAGTTATGTTTCTAATGGAATGATAAATAGATGTCGGATAATGCAAGGCAAAATACTAGATGATTATTTAGAAAAATTACGAAATAGAGATATAACTAAGTATATGTTAACAGATACTTTTGTTAGAAAAATTAAAAAAATTTTATTTAAATTATCTCCTAAACTATATATTAAAATATTTTATTCGAGGGGGTAATGTAAATGAAAAAGTTTAAGATAGAGTATTTAATATATATATTTATCTTACTGAGTCCGCTTTTAGATGCTGGAAGTTATTTACTTAAAACATGTGTTCCTCAACTAAATATTTCTTTAACAATGATATTACGACCTATTATTCCGGTTATTTTATTGTTATATATTTTTATTAAAGAAAAAAAGTACCGAAAAGGTCTGGTTTTAGGATCATTAGTTTTACTTGGTTATGGGATTGTTCACTTGATAATTAGTAAATCTTTGTTTTATGGAATAAGTTATGGAACATTGGGAGAAGAATTATCATACGTAATTAACTATAGTTATAATATTTATTTATTATTTATTATTTATTATTTTAGAAAGAAAGGATATTTAACTAAAATAAATAAGTATATGTTCTTAATGTTAATTGAATACTTAATAGTAATATATTTTTCAATATTGACAAAGACTTCTTTTACAACTTATATCGAGGGGATGGGGTATCGTAGTTATTTTCTTTCGGGTAATTCGATTAGTACGATTTTGTTATTATTATTATGTAATTTAATGGGAAGTATTGATGAGATAAGTAGGAAAGATAAAAGAGCAATGTATTTAAGTTGGCTTGTTTTAGGAATTTATTTAGTCTATTTAGTAGGAACAAGAACTGGCATGTTAGGTTTTATATTGTTAATACTATTATATGGTAGTTTTTCTTTCATATTGAAGATTATTAAAGATAAAAAAGTTAATCCTAAGAAAATTATTTTAGGAATTAGTCTTGTTTTATTAGTTTTGCTATTGGTAAGCGTTGGGGGGTCTGAAACCTTAAAAAGAAGAAAACATATTGCTGAAGAAGCTTCTATTATAGATGTTAATACGAATAAGCCGGGGTTTACAACCGGTGATACAGCAGTTATTGTTTGGCAAATAAAAAATTTAGAACTAAAAAAAGATTATATGAGTGAAGAAATGAAAAAAGCTTATCTTGATTTATATAATTATGCAAATCGAAAAAAAATAAAAGCAAATGATAATCGTTATCAACAACTTATATATCATGTTTCATTGATTAAACAACAAAAAAATTTCCTTTATATCTTGTTTGGTAATGGACGAAGTGTTCATTATGGAGAAATGATAATGGAAATGGAATTACTGTCAATCTTATTTAACTTTGGTTTAATTGGTTTTATTTTGTATATTGGACCTTTTATATATTTAATAATCAAGAATTTGCGAACATGGCATTTTAAAGAATTTAATATATGCTTAGCAATGAACTTAGCAGGGATTATCTTAGCTTTTGGTTTGTCACTGGTTGCGGGTTATGTTTTCTTTTCAAGTACATGTATGTTGGTATTAGCTATTATAATAAGTAGTTTAAGTAAAGATGGAAGAGGTGAAAACTTATGAAAAAAATAGTCTTTGGTATTACAGGTTTAAATTTAGGAGGAGCAGAGCGAGTATTAGTAGATTTATCTAATAAATTAGTAGAAAAATATGATATAACTATTTTTACTTTGTATGGTAATGGAGAATTTGAAAAACAATTAGATAAAAGAGTAAAACTAGTTTCAGTTTATGAACAAAAATATGAAGAAATAAATAAAGTTACTAGATTAAAAATATCTCTTCAACTTTTTAATTCAAATTTACGAAATATGCTTTATAAAAAATATATTAGGGGGAAATATGATGTTGAAATAGCTTTCTTAGAAGGACCAATAACATGGATTTTTAGTTGCCCAGGAGATGCACGTAAAGTGGCGTGGGTTCATAATGATATTGAGGATGTCTTTGGTAGCGGAAAGAGAGCTAAAGCAAAACAAGAACTTAATAAAGAAACTTACTTAAAATATGATGAACTTATTTTTGTTTCCCAAGATAATTTAAATAAATTTCAAAGATATTTTAAAGGAAATAAAGTTATGAAAAGAGTTGTTTATAATTATTTGGATTGTGAATTGGTTTTGCAAAAAGCTTTAGATGGTGACGCTTCAGAGATAAAGAATGATATGATTTCGTTTGTACAAGTTTCGCGTTTAGTAGAACAAAAAGCAGTAGGACGATTGATTGATGTTCATAAAAAGTTAATTGATGATGGCTTTAAACATCGAATTTATATTGTTGGAGATGGACCATTAAAGGAAGAATTACAAAATAAAATTGATGAATTAGGAATTACGGAAACCTTTATCTTATTAGGATCTAGAGAAAATCCATACCCTTATATTAAAGCCGCTGATTATTTTTTACTTGCTTCATATTATGAAGGATATCCGATGGTTTTACTTGAAGGACGAGCTTTAAATAAATATATTATTATTACAGATAGTGCGGCTCGTGAAACTTTAATGGATTATGATAGTAAATTAATCTTAAAAAATGATGAAAATGGCATCTATAAAGGAATAAAATCAATTATCGAAAAACAACCTAAGACTAAAAAAAGTAGCAAAGATACTAATAAAAAAATCTTAGAAGAAATAGGACATGTAATAGAGGGGGACTAAGATGAAAATATCAGTTTTGACGGCTACATATAATAGAGAAAAATTATTACCCAAGTTGTTTGAAAGTTTAAAGAAAAACTACGAAACATTTCAAGATTTTGAATGGATAATAATGGATGATGGCTCAAGTGATAATACTAAAAAAGAAGTAAAAAAATGGATTAAAGAAGTTAATTTTAAAATAGATTATCATTACCAAGAAAATGAAGGCAAACAAAAAGAAATAAATGATGCTATGCAATACGTAACAGGAGATGCTATTATCGAAGTTGATTCAGATGATTATCTACTTGATAATGCCTTAAAAACAATTGCTGAAGACTTTATAGCTTTAGATAATGATGAAATTTATGGAATAATTTATAAAAGAAAATTAGGTAAAAAAAATACAGATACCAAAAAAGAACTAAATAATAAAGTTGTTACTTTATTTGATATACATAATAAATATGGTTATGACTTTGATATGGCAATAGTCTTTAAAACCGAAGTCAGAAAAAAATATTATTACGAAGTATGTAAAAATGAAAAATTTGTTACGGAAGCTAGATTATATTATAAATTAGATCAATTTTATAAAGGAATGGTTTTTAAAGATAAATACTTAGTTTATGGAGAATATGTTGAAGAAGGATATTCAAAGAATATTAATAAAATATTTAAAAAATATCCTTACGGATATTATGAATATTTTAATGAATGTTTAACTTATATAAAGAAAGATACTTTGTTTAAGAGAAAGTTATATTTTATTAAACATTATATATTGTTTAGTTACTTATGTGGTTTAAGTAAGAGGGAATGTATTAAAAGGGCTAAGAGATATAATTTTATAATTGCTTTATTGGTTATACCAGGGTATATAAAAGCAAGCAGGTTTTAGGGAGGAATTGTTATGAGTGATTTAAAAATAATTGCATTTGAAAATTGTAAAGATTTAGGAGAAAAAGTAGATACTTATATAAATGAGATGACTAAGAAAAAAGGTAGTTCTTTAGTTAATGTTAAAGCAAGTCGTTTTAATAATGGAGAAGGTAAGTTATATATAGAAGAATCAATTAGAGATAAAGATTTATATATTTTGTCTGATGTTGGAAATTATAGTATAACTTATGATTTTCATGGAACAATCCACCATATGGCTCCTGATGAGCATTATCAAGATATTAAGCGGGTTATTTGCGCTGCCAATGGAAAATTTCAAAAGGTTAATGTTATTATGCCGTTACTTTATGAATCAAGGCAACATAGGAGAAAAGAAAGAGAATCATTGGATTGTGCTTTAGCTTTGCAAGAACTAGAAAAATTAGGAGTTAATAATATTATAACTTTTGATTGTCATGATCCTAATGTTTCGAATGCTATTCCTAATTTACCCTTTGAAAATGTTTTTGCTACAGAAACTATAATTAAAGAAATATTTAAAAATGAAGAGATAGACAAAGAAAAAATGTTAACTATCAGTCCTGATATGGGAGCTATGGAAAGAGCTCGTTATTATGCGGAAATTTTACGTTGTGATGTAGGACTTTTCTATAAAAGAAGGGATTTAACGAAATTAGTTAATGGCAAGAATCCGGTAGTAGAACATGTTTATTTAGGGAAAGACCCTAAAGATTATACAGTTTTAGTAATAGATGATATGGTTGCTTCTGGTGGCTCGATGTTAGATGTTGCTAAAGAATTAAAAAGTAGAGGAGCTAAAAAAATATTTTTAATAGCAACATTTGCTTTATTCTCAGCAGGAATTGATAAATTACAAAAAGCATATGATGAAGGATTATTTGATCGAATGTATTCAACTAACTTAACTTATGTTCCGGATGAAATAAAAAAATTAGAATGGTATCATGATGTTGATTGTTCTAAGTTATTAGCTAAAACAATCTTAGAACATAGTGAATACGGAAAAGTATTAGAAACTGATGTTAAAGATGAACAAGAATTGATGAAAGAAATTATAAATAAATAGGTGTTTTATGGCTAAAAAATTATTATTTACAGCATATAGTTTAGGGCTGGGAGGAATTGAAAAGGCTTTAGTGAATTTATTAAATAGATTAGATTATAAAAAGTATGATGTAACGTTAATTTTAGAAAAAAAAGAAGGAATATTTTTAGAACAAATACCTAAGGAAGTAAAAGTATTAGAATATAAGATTAGTGATAATAAAATAGTTATTTTAAGAAAAATATATAATAGATTGAAGTTATTAAAATGGCAGTCACAATTAAAAAATAAGTATGATTTTAGTTGCTCTTTTTGCACTTATTCGATACCAGGAGCTCATCTTGCTTTAGCAGCTTCTAGTAATAATGCATTGTGGATGCATGGCAATTACTATATTTTGTATAAAGAAAAAATGGTTAACTTCTTAGATGGTGTTATGGCTAAAAAGTTTAAAAATATTGTTTTTGTATCTCAGGAAAATAAAAGAGATGTTTGTGCCCATTATGAAGGAATAGAAGATAAAGCCATGGTATGCAATAACTATATAGATGGTGAAAACATTTTAACAAAAGCCCAGGAAAAAGTTGATTATGTTAAACAAGATGGTGTACCTTTATTTGTTAATGTTGGAAGACATGATGAACACCAGAAGAAATTATCACGAATTATAGAAGCTAGTGCTAGATTAAAAAAAGAAAAATATAAGTTTAAAATATTGTTTATTGGCGATGGACCGGATACAGAAATGTATAAAGAACAAGTAAAAGATGCTAATTTAAGTGATGATATTTTATTTTTAGGTCGTAAAAGTAATCCTTATCCTTACTATAAGATAAGTGATGCGGTGTTACTAGCAAGTGATTACGAAGGATTTCCTGTTGTGTTCTTGGAAGCGATGATTATGAATAAAGTAATTTTATCTACGAAAGTTAGCGATTGGGAAGATTTGGATGGCCAAAATGGTTTGTTCTGTGATTTTTCGACAGAGGCTGTTTATGAAATGATGAAAAATTATTTAGATAATGGCTTTAAATTGAAAAAAAAATTTGATTATATTTTATATAATGAAAATATTAAAAAGAAAATTTTAGATATAATAAAAAGCTAAGAACTTTTTATTATTGTATGATTTTTTTACGGAGGTTTGTTATGAAAATAAAAGAAATTTTTTTAAAAATAATGATTATTATTTCTTGGATGATTTTTAGTATTGTTTTAGTTCCTTATTCGTTAAAAAATATTATTTTTACTATGATTTCAATTTTTATTGTTTTATCTATATTATTGTTTAAATATAAGTTTGATAAACTTTCTAGAAAAAAAATAATATATACAAGTATTTTAACTTTATATATTGATAAATTATATTTAAAATATTTTAAAATATCTTTTGATTTATTTTGCGATAGATTCAGTAGTATTAGTTTTTTAGACAAATATTATAATTTAATAATAGTTTTATTTTTTATATTATGTTTACCTTCTATCTTTTTTATTATTAATTATATTGTTAATAAGATTAAACCAATATTATTAAAAGAATATAATAAAATTGATAAGATCGATAAATATTTTATGCTTATAGTTTTAGTTATTTCTTTCTATCTATCTTTTTTTATCAATTATAAAACAACAGCGTTTGGAGTTTCTTATTATGGTGGTTCTCATATGAATTACGATATTATATATACTTCTGATAGTAGTTATTTGTCTTTTTACGATACTTGGTTTAATGTTGCTTGTCTTGAAAATGACATAAGACAACCGTTATTCGGTGTTTTTGCTTTACCATTTTCGATTATTCCTCATATTATGAATGATTTGTTCTTTTTTATACCGGATAATGTGGTATATGAATTATTTATGATCATTATGCAATTTTTTATTTTATCTTTGGTTGCTATAATGCTTTCTAAATTGATGAAAATTGATGGTAAAGAAAAAATTATCTTTTATTTGATGCTATTTGTTTCATATCCTTTTATTATTTTTGGATTTATGCTTGAGCAATATGTTATTGCTGTATTTTATTTATTGCTATGTATATATTTATTTAACAATAATTATTTTAAGATTAATTATACATATATTGGAGCGACAGGTTCTTTATTAACTTCTGGTGTTTTATTACCATTTATTTGTAAATATGATAATCTAAAAATGTATTTAAGAAATGTATTTAGATGTTTTATTGCTTTTATGATTGTAGTTATATTAAGTGGTCAATTACAGCAATTATTATCGATTACTGATTTTCTTTCTTTATTATCTGAATTTGGTGGTCAAAAAATTTCTTTTTTTAATAAGGTTTGTCAATATACTTCTTTTATTAAGGGGTTATTTATTCCAAATACAGGGCATATTGTGTGGTTGGATAATGGTTGGTATCCAACTTATCAATTAATTAATTTCAATTCTATTAATTATGTTGGTATTATTATTTTGGTTGTATTATTATTTAGTTTTATAATTAATAGAAAAGAATTTATTTCTAAAGTTTCTATATTATGGATATTATTTTCTATTATTATATTGATGATAATAGGATGGGGTACTTCTGAAAATGGATTAATATTGTATAGTCTATATTTTGGTTGGGCTTTTTATGTATTATTTTATTTGCTTTTGAAAAAAATTTTTAAGAATAAATATGTGTTTGCATGTGTTTCAATTATGGCTATTATTTGTATTGGATTTTTTTCTATTAGAGAATTTATTAATATTATTGAATTTGCTATTACATATTATCCACGATAAGAAATACAGGGTGAATTTTTAGCGTAAATTTCACTTTTTATTAAAATATTTAAAATTACAAGACTTATTTTCGAAAAAGAAAATATGAAACGGAAATAAGTCTATATTTTGGGATAAAAAGGATAAAATATATCTCTTTAAAATTATAGGGGATTTTTGTTTTTAAGACTTATTTTTGTTTTTAACCCAAAAGCGGAAATTCAAGTTAAAATTCATGTAGTAAAGATAAATAGCAATTGTTGGCTTTCAATTGCTTTCTTTATGATAAACTTTTCTTAAAGTAGTGTAGGAGTTATGTATGATGAAGTGTAGTAAGGCAAAGGGGTTTATCTTGGTTTAGACAATGGTTGTTATAGCGTTTTTAGCAACGACTCTTTTAATGGTATATTCAGCTTTTACAACGGTTTTGGATAATGCCAAGACGAGAATATTTTATGATGACCCTATTTATTTATATTGAACATATTATTATTTATCTTTCCTAGAAAGGAATAATTTAACTGAGTTTATTGATACAAAATTTGCTAATACATCTGGTACTGACAACCGATTTTTGTCAATTGTGGAATTTGGATGTAATGCTTTAAGTGTCACAGAAGCGTCAGGTTGAGCAAGTTCGACTGGATTTTGTGAAAGTTTAAAAGGTAGTATGGATATTAATCATGTCTTTTTCATGCATTATGATGTTAATGAAGTAATAGCTTGCGATGAACAAAGTGGTTCTTTAGCTGATAAGACATTGTATTGTCAAAGAAATAAAGCCTTACAAAATTTATCAATTAGTGCCGTTAATTATTTATATACCTTAGATGGTTATACGGGAGTTTCAACATCTGAAGCCGTTAAAGCATCAGGGTATCGCATAGTTATGGAATTAAAAAAAGCTAAAACAAAGACGTATCAGTATTTTGATTATAATAAGTCGACGTCTAATAAAGAGACAATGCAAGAAACAACGAATAATTATTACTATACGACGTTACGTGTTCCGTATGGCTATGACATTCGTAACGATATAATAGATGGTTTAGATGCACCAGTTATTAGAAGAACTTTTGCTAATGATAACTATGCTTATAAAAATGCAAACTATGCAGAAAAAATCAAAACAATAACATTGGTAGATCATTTAACTGATGCCGAAGGAGCTGTTGCTAAATGGGATTATGGAATAAATGAAGGAGCGGTACAAGCATATATAAAAAATAGTTCAACTTATAATGGTTATTATGATTTATACATTGAAGGTAATGGACATTTATATGCTAATCCAGATAGTTCTTACTTTTTAGATGGTTTATCGGAAGTTGAAGAAATTAATAACTTAACATTTTTGGATACAATTTATGTGACTAATATGAGTTATATGTTTGGAAGTAGCGGATATTCACCATCTACTAGCCTTAAGTCCTTAGATTTAAGAAATTTTAATACAGCACGAGTTACTAATATGAAAGGAATGTTTGCAAATTGTACTAGCTTAGTATCTCTCGATATTTCTAATTTTAATACTCAAGCAGTTCAGTATATGGAGGGAATGTTCTTTGGAACTAGCAATTTAACTAATTATTAACTTCCAAATTTTGATGTTAAAAGTGTTACAACTGCTGAAGCGATGTTTGCTGGTAGTAAAAATAAATACTGTTAAAATGAGTAAGTCCAGTTTTAATAATAAAGCTAATTTAAAATATTTTGTTAATAATAATGGTCAAGTAATGAATTTAACAGTAAGAACTAATCAAGATAAAGCATTGTTTACGAAGTTAAATTTATCTAAATTAACAGTTAATGTAAGTACAAATTAAGTTACTATCTAGGGATAAGTGTCATTCAAGGCACCTTTTAAAAGTTACAATTCTTTGACTGAACTGTAATTTTTTTAAAAATAAATTCTTTTTATGGTATTATATTATTTAATAGTATTTAAGGTGGTAAGCATGGTAAAAAGTAGAAACTATAATTTGGATTTTTATAGGGGATTTGCGGCAATATGGATTGTATTTATACATTGTTGCTTTTGGAGTGGAGAAGGGTATGTTCCGCAAAATGTAAAAAGTTTATCTTTATTTATTGATGTGCCTTTATTTATATTTATATCTGGTATGACGTATAATTATTCAAATAGTGTAAAAAAAACAATTAAGGTTTTAGCAAAATTATATTTTAAATATATTGTTTTCTTTGCTATCTACATGTTATTTGTTTTATATTTTGATTATAATAGTTTTAATTTTGAAAATTTTAAAAATGGTTTACTATTTAAGTATTCAGATACAATGCCACTTCAGGTTGTAGGTGGATCTATGTGGTTTATGCCTATGTATTTTTTTGTTTCATTTTTAAGTTCTATTTTTATTTTTTGTGTTAATAAAATTGTTAATACCAAGAAAAATTTAATTTGGTTTATTATAATGATATTAGTGTTTTATTTGATTTTAAATTTTATTTCAATTCCTTGCGTGTTATTTTTTAAAAAAATGACATTCTTTATAATTATATATTTATTAGGCTATTATGCTTATAATAATAATTTGAGTTTCAAAAAGTTTATTATTATATTTTGTTCTTTATCTTTATTTTGTGTTATGTTGTTATTAAAAACGGACTATTCTTTTAGTTTAATGCAAAATTATAAATTAGCTTTTAATTTTGTTTATTTTACGTATTCTCTGTTATCTATTGTTACTATGTGGTATTTTAATTCTACTTATAAAGTAAAAAATAATATTATCTGTACTATAGGTAAAAATGCTATTTTATTTTATTTTGCACAAGGTGTAGGCTCTTCTTTATTATTACCTTTTTGTTATAGAATTGAAATGGTTTGGGCTATAAAATTGGCTTTATTATTTATTTTAAACTTAACTTATACAGTTTTAATTTCATTGATGTTATATAGTGTATATAAATTGATTGATAAAATAAAAATAAAGAAGTTTGCTGGTTGAGATTTTATTTTGCTCGTTTTATTATTAATATAATGATATAATATATAATGAAAGGAAGGTAGAATTTATGGGTAAGAGTGAGTATAGCATTGTTTGTGAAAATGTTTATAAAACTTTTGATGTTTATTTAGATAAATCAAATACTTTAAAAGAAAGTATTCTTTCCATGTTTTCAAGAAATAAAAAAGAAAAAAGAGTTGTTCTTGATGGCATTGATTTAAGGGTCAAAAAAGGAGAATGTGTGGCATTAATAGGAACAAATGGAAGTGGTAAATCAACTTTACTTAAGTTGATGACGCAAATAATTTTCCCTAATAAAGGAAAAATTGTTACGAGAGGAAAGCTTACTTCATTACTAGAACTAGGAGCAGGATTTCATCCTGATTTTAGTGGACGCGAAAATATTTATTTTAATGCTTCAATTTTTGGTTTATCAAAAAAAGAAATTGATAAAAGATTAGATAAAATTATTGAATTTAGCGAACTTGGTTCTTACATTGACAATCCTGTTAGAACATATTCTTCTGGAATGTACATGCGACTTGCATTTTCAGTAGCTATTAATGTTGATGCCGAAATACTTTTAGTTGATGAAATTCTATCCGTAGGAGATCAACATTTTCAAGAAAAGTGTCTAGCTAAAATGAAAGAATTACGTGATGAAGGAAAAACAATGGTTTTTGTTACACATAGTATGGGGCAAGTAAAAGAATTATGTGATCGAGCTGTTTGGTTATGTGATGGTAAAATAAAAATGGATGCTAAACCAGATGAAGTTGTTGATGCATATCTAAAGGCTACTAGGTAGGTGATAAAATGAATATATTTAAAAGATTATATGATTATAGAGAATTGCTAAAAACTAGCGTAAGTAAAGAAATAAGAGGTAAATATAAAAATTCATTTTTAGGTGTAATATGGTCATTTTTAAATCCTCTATTACAAATTGCTGTTTATGCATTGGTTTTTCCATTAATAATGCAAACAGATGATAATTATGTGATTTTCTTAGTTTGTGGTTTGATTCCTTGGTTGTTTTTTTCGACTGCAATTAATAAAGCTGCTTTTACCATTATTGAAAATGGTGGAATTATAAAAAAAGTTTTCTTTCCAAGAGAAATTTTGCCAATATCTGTTGTAACAAGTGAATGTGTTAATTTCATTATTTCAACTGTGATTATTTTAGCTTTTATTTTATTAACTGGTTATGGATTTTCATGGCATATATTATTTTATCCATTAATTTTAATAGTACAATTTGTTGTGACTTTAGGCTTTGCATTTTTATTATCTGCTATAACTGTATATGTTAGAGATTTAGCACATTTCGTAGGTGTAGCTTTGCAATTATTATTTTATGCAACTCCAATATGTTATGCATCTGGGAGAATTCCTGCTGATTATCAATGGATAATGAGATTTAATCCAATGGCTTATGTTATAAATGGATATAGAGCAATATTTTATGATAAAACTGTTCCGGATTTAAGTGGCTTAGGAGTATTGTTTATAATAGGTATAATCTTATGTGTTATTGGTTATATGATATTTAATAAGTTGCAAAAAGGTTTTGCTGAGCAATTATAAAGAAAAAAGTGGGTTAAGGGAGGAAGTTAAAATGATAGATTATAAGTTGTTACCTGGAAGAGAAAAAAGGGAGTATGGAAAATTAATCGATGAAAAAAAAGTGGTTATTTCTATAGTAACTCCATTTTATAATGGTGGGGTTACTTTACAAGAAACTGCTAATTGTATTTTTAATCAAACATATCCATATTTTGAGTGGATAATTGTTGATGATGGCTCAAAGGATAAAGATTCACTAAAAGAGTTAGAGCGTGTGGCTAAGCTTGATAAAAGAATTAAAGTTTTTCATAAAGAAAATGGTGGACCATCAGTTGCTCGTGATTTTGGTATCAGTAAAGCTTCTAAAGAAAGTAAATATATTTTCTTTATTGATTGTGATGATTTAATGGAAAATAATATGATCGAATGTTTATTTTGGGCTTTGGAAACTCATCCTGATGCTTCTTGGTCATATACTGCCATGACTAATTTTGGTGGTAATGAATTTATTTGGGATAGATATTTATCAGCAAGAGGAGAAAAAAAGGAAAATGTTATAGGTATTGCTTCGCTTGTAAGAAAAGATGATCTTATACAAGTAGGTTGCTTTGGAATTAAAGAAAAATCAATGTATGAAGATTGGAATTTATGGTTGAAACTATTCGAAGCTGGAAAGAAACCGGTAAGAATTAATGCGCCTTTGTTTTGGTATAGAATAAGTAATTCTGGAGAGTTATCGAGGGCTAAAAAAAATCATAATAATGCTATGAAATATGTTAATGAGACTGCTAAAAAAGTATCTAATAATGCAGAAGTTTATCAATTTCCAAGTCGTGGTGAAAAAAATATAACTCCTGATAATTTCAATGTTGATAATTGGAAAGATTTTGTTTTACCAATGTATAAGAAAACAGATAAGAAAACTATTTTGTACATTTTTCCGTGGATGGTAGTCGGTGGAGCTGATTTATTTAATTTAGAATTAATAAAGAGATTAGATAAAGATAAATATAATGCGATTGTTTTAACTACTTTCCCTAGTGATAATCCATTGAGACAACAATTTGTAGAGAGCTCTAATGAGTGTTATGACATGTCTACCTTCTTAGAGAGAAAAGATTATCTTCAATTTGTTGAATATTTAATTAAATCTAGAAATGTTGATATTGTATTTAACTCTAATAGTACATATGGTTATGCAATGTTGCCGCATATTAAAGCAGTTTATCCTAATATCAAGATAGTAGATTATATTCATTCGGTAGATTTAAAAGATCCTAGAGGATCTTTTGGAAGATATTCAAAAGATTTTGAGGAATGTATTGATCATACTTATGCTTGTAACAAATTTACTGCTAGCCAATTAAAAGATATGTTTGGTATTAAACATGTTGATACAATTTATATTGGAACTGATTCTGATAAATATGATCCTTCTAAATTTGATAGGGATGAATTGAAAAAAAAATATGGTATTTCAGCTGATGAAAAAGTTATTACTTTTATTGCTAGATTAAGCGAAGAAAAAAGACCTGAGTTATTTGTAAATGTTGCTGATTTGTTATTGAAAGAACGTAGTGATTTGGCTTTTATTATAGCAGGAGATGGACCATTATTTAATGATGTTAAAAAATTGATTGAGTCTAAAGGAATAAGCGACAAGTTCATAATGCTTGGTATGGTTAAAAATTCGGCTGAGGTATACTCAATTAGCGATTTAACATTTAATTGTTCGAGGTTAGAAGGTTTGGCGTTAACTTCTTATGAATCATTGTCTATGGCGGTGCCTGTTGTTTCTTCGGATGTTGGTGGTCAAAAAGAACTTATTGATGATACAGTAGGTAAAATTGTTAATTATAAAGAAAATTTAACTAATGAAGAAGAAAAACAAGAACTTATTGATTATAAAAGCGCTGTAATTTGTGTATTGGATAATCTTGATAAGTTAAAGAAAAATTCAAGAAAGAAAATATTAAATGGTTTTACAGTGGATAACATGGTTGAAAAATTTGATAATATATTTGATACTTTGGAGGCTTCTAATTGTATTATTCCTGAATCACTTGCACTTAGTGTGTATAAATTATATATGGAATATTTATTTGATGAATATCAATGGCTTGTATATAACTATTGTGTTGAACATTATCCTGGCTTTAATGATAAGTTCTTCAATATTGACAAAGATAAATTATGGAAATATCCCGCTTGGAGGGCTTTCGTTAAATCTCCTATTTGGAAAATTGGTAAAAAAATATTTAAGAAATAGGGTGGTAATATGTTAAAAAAATATAAAAAAGAAATATCAATATTCCTGTTGGCAACTGCATTTTATTTTTCTTTGGGAATATTATATTCTTATTGTTTAGGATTATATAATTTTTGGAATGTATTATTCGATGTAGATACTCCAAGAGTTCTTGAAGATTTAACTGTTTTTACAGCAAATCATTATAGAGCCACAGTTCATCCATTATTTGTTATTTTATTTCAACCTGTTTGTAAAATATTAGGATATTTCTTTAGGGATAATGCTTTATCTTGTTTATTTATTCAAAGTGTTTTTGCATCTATTAGTTTAGTGTCGGTATATTCTGTTTTGAAAAAGTTTAATTTAAAGAATAATACTATTATGTTATTAACAGTTTTATTTGGAACTAGTTTTGGCCAAATTGTATTTAGTTCTAATATTGAAACGTATATTTTCGCTCAGGGATTATTAGCATTAATGTGGGTGTTTGCGGCTGTTAAAATGGATAAAGAATTAAAACTTTTAGATTATATTATTTTAACCTTATTAGGTGTTGGAAGTTTAGCAGTTACGTTAACTAATGTTGTTCAATTTATTATAGTTTTATTTTTTGTTGTTACATTAAATAAAAAAAATAAAAATAGAATTGTTTTAACAATAATAGTTGGTATGTCTGCTTTAACATTAAGTGTATTCTTAGCTTGTATTCAAAATTTAATATGGCAATCAGCCCCTAACTTTTTTACAAAAAATGTTACTGATCTTATTACTGGTACAAGTGAAGAAAATTTATATATTGAAAAAGGTTTTTCTGAAAAAAAAGTTTTAAATATTGTTAATGTTTTATTTGGATATTCCTTTTATGTAACTAATTTATATTTACCTAAAACCGGAGTTTATTTAACTTTTAAATATTCAGTTATAACTAATGTTTTTTCAATTATTTGTACTATTACGTTTATTGTAATGAATGTTTGGTATATTTTTAAAACTAGATTAAATATAATGAAAGATAAATTATATTATGCGTTATTGGTTGCATTATTATTTAATATATGTCTTCATTTGTTTTATGGTAATTCAATTGCTTTCTTATATGTTTGTCATTTTAATTTCTTATTAATTTTATTACTAGGATATTTAGTTGATAAGTTAGAAATAAAGTTGTTTAATAATAAAATTATTAATATATTTTCCATAGGTATAGTTATTGTAATGAGTTTAAGAGGTATTGTTATGATGTATTTAACATTACTACCTAGATTTAATCCTGTTGAGCATTTAAGAATTTTACCATTTCTAATTATTTTAATATTATTAATTGTTGCTGTTATGTTTATTTTTGATAAAAAAATTTATAAGTTAATTTCTTCTTTGGCTATTTTGTTATTAATGTTTGGCTTTTATAGTATCATTAATTACGATAAAAAAGAAGATAATTGTGATATTATTTGTGAATATGAAAACGAATTTAATATTTACGAAAAGCAATTAAAAGAATTGAAAAATGCCTTTATGATTGAGTCATACGAAGATACTGAAAATCCTATAGGAGTTTATTTCTTTGGTATGGCAGATAGAAATAAAATGGTATATAAAAATGGAAAATTATTAGATGCTTACACTGGTGAAGTTATTAAAGAATTTAACTTTGATTACGAAAAAATAATTCCTAATATGTATACTGTTATATTGAAAGATGGAGATAATGTTTATAGAATAACAGAAAACGAAAATGGAGTTTATTTATATACTAATAATCAAGAAGAAGAATTAACTTTAGGTTCTAAAATAAATTTACCTGAATATGAAGATAAAAAATATTCTGAAGTTTTAAAAGTTTTGCATCAAGAAGTACTATTTAATATAGATGGCTCGGAGCCTAAGCCAAATATTTGGGGGTATACTCAAGCTTATTATAGAGATGCTATGATGGTTGTTAAGGTATTAGAATATTCTGATAATACAAATTTGATTCTTGATTGGGTTGATAATTTAATTAAAGTTTATGATAATTCAAGGGCATCAGATATTAATGAACCGGATAATCTTGGTGAATTATTGTATATTATTGGAGCTACTAAGGCTAATAATAAAGATTTAGTTAAAAAAATTGTTAAAGAAATTTCTGTTTTAAAAGATGATCAAAATCATATCAGTGGTATGGTAGATGGTGTTATTCAAACTTATTATCCTACAAGTTTAGCTATATATGGTGCCGAAAAATTAGGTATTGATATTGATTTAGATTATCCTTTAGTTGATGATGCTTATGGTAAATTAACTTGGTATATGGAGCATAAAGTGGAGTCTTCCTTAGTACAAACGTCATCTTTTTATCCTTACATTAACTGGGGATTCTATCATTATAGTGGTTATGGTAAATTATTTATCTTAGATGAAATTTATCCTTTAACTTATGAAGGTGGAAATGATTATCTAGATCATAAACAAGAAAATGAATGTTTTGTTTCTGAATATTATTGTGAAAAAGATTTATATTTATCACACGCTTGGACCGCATCTGAAATGTATTTAATGTTAAAAGATTATTAAAAAGTCGAATGTTCGACTTTTTAAATTTATTTATTTGTTATATAATTATTTTGAAAGTAGGAGGTTCTTGTAATGAAAGATTATATTAAATTAATAAGAGTAAAACATTGGTTGAAAAATGGATTAGTATTTTTACCATTATTTTTTAGTTTAAATTTATTTACTTTGAATATGGTATTAACTTGTGTAATTGCTTTTATTTGTTTTTCTTTATCTGCATCTATTGTTTATGTCATAAATGATATAAATGATGTTGATAAAGATAGAAAACATCCAGTAAAAAAGAATAGACCTTTAGCAAGTGGTGCTATATCAATTAAGATGGCTTATGTAACAATTGTTGTATTAGTTAGTTTAATAGCTATTACTTCATCATATTTGTTTTATCTAAATCATAATTGGTTGGTTTTTGGAATTCCATTAATATATATTTTTGTTAATATTTTGTATAGCTTTGGATTAAAAAATGTTCCTATTATTGATGTAGTAATATTAGTATCAGGTTTTGTAATGAGAGTCATGTATGGTGGTGTAGTTATAGATGTTGCTGTGTCTAAATTCTTATATTTAATGGTTATATTTGGCGCTTTTTTCTTGGGCTTTGGAAAAAGAAGAAATGAAATTATAAAAAATGGTAAGAAAAGTAGAAGTGTATTAGCTTTATATAATAAAGAATTTTTAGATAAAAATATGTATGTTTCTTTAGTTTTATCTGTTGCTTTCTATTCATTATGGTGTGTTGATGCTTCAACAATTAATAGAATAGGTAATGACTATTTGTTTTGGACTATTCCTATTATAATGGTAGTATTTCAATTATATAGTCTTGATATTGAAGGTGACTCTCATGGTGATCCCATTGAAGTGATTTTATCAAATAAAATAATGATTACTGTTATTGTAATATACATGTTCACTTTATTTATAATTTTATATATAATTTAAAAAGTTGATAGACCATTGTTATTAACTTGAGAGAATAGAAAATAAAAATCTATTCTTTTTTGATGTTATAATTTTTATAGAGTAAAAGATGGTAAAAATTGTATAAAAAAAATTTTATAAATAAAATAAAAAATAAGATCAACAACAGAAAATCATTTTAATTAAAAAAATGTTTATTTTTTTTGTGTTATAATGAATTTATAGTTAGGATGATTTTATGATTAAATTGAGTGTAATAGTTCCGTGTTATAATGTCGAAAAATATTTGAAGGCTTGTATTGAGAGTATTTTAAAAGCTAAAATAGACGATATGGAAATTATTTTGGTAAATGATGGATCGAAAGATAATACTTTGGCAATCTGTTTAGATTATGAAAAAAAATATCCTGATTTAATTAAGGTTATTGATAAGGAAAATGGTGGCTTATCTGATGCCCGAAATGCAGGAATAAGTAAGGCCAAAGGAGATTATTTAGCTTTTATTGATAGTGATGATACGATAAATAAAAATTTTATTAAGGACATGGTTGAGAAGGCTTATGCAGGTGACTTTGAACTGGTGACTTGTGGAGTTAAGATGATTTATAAAGACCATGAAGTTGATGTTACACCTGGCTATTTAGATGATTTAATTGGTAAAGAAGCTATTAAAGCACAAATGTATGATTTTTATCCGGCCGCATGTAACAAGATATATAAAAGAAAGTTATTTAAAGATTTGAGCTTTAAAAAGGGCGTTGCCTATGAAGATGTTGAATTTATGTATCGTTTGTTGCCTAATGTAAACAGAATAGGCGTTGTTGATGGCTTTTATTATGAATATATGCAAAGGGAAGGTTCGATTACCTATACTTTTAATGAAAAATTATATGATATGGTAAATAATTTTGATTCTATTTTTAAGTATTATAAAGAGCATAATTTATTTGATGAATACTATGAAGAGTTAGAATATGTTTATGTAAGGTATTCTTTAGCAACATTTATTAAGAGAATGGCTAAATGTAAAGATAAGAAAAAGTATTTAGAAGCTGTTGATTATGCTTTAACTAAAGTAAAAGAAAATTTTCCTGAGTATAAGAAGAATAAGTATTTAAAAAAGAGCAAGAAAGGACTTTATTTAAAGTATTTTAATAAGATGATAGCTTCATTGATCTTTCAGGTTGAAAAAAATCGCCAAAATTAGAAGAGGGATGGTTTTATGGCAAAGAAAAAGCAAAAAAAAGTTATGTTTATTGCTAGTACAGGGGGACATCTAAGTGAGTTATTACAACTAGCCCCTTGTTTTACGAAGTATGATTATACAATTGTAACGGAAAAGACCAAAAGTAATATGGGACTTAAGGTAAAATATCCGGGGCGAGTACATTATATAATATCGGGAACTTATACAACATTTCGTGCTAAATTAACTTATTTATTTAAGTTATTTGCTAATTGTTGGATATCATTATACTTAATGATTAAAATTCGTCCAGATTTTGTAGTAACAACAGGTTCTCATAACGTTGGACCGATGTGTTGCTTAGCTAAATTATTTGGTAAAAAAGTAATATTTATTGAAACATTCGCTAATAACTCAAGTCCAACTAAAGCGGGAAAAATAATTTATAAATTTGCTGATTATTTTATTGTACAATGGGAAAGTATGTTACAATATTATCCTAATGCCATTTATGGTGGATGGATTTATTAGGGGGAAAATGATGAAAAAGAGTGATAATAAAGCAGAGCAAAAGAAAATGACCATATATAGCTATGTAAAGATATTTATTTCTTTTCTTTTTTTGGTAGTTTCATGTATTTTAGTATTATCTTTAGTTAAGACAAAGATGTTACCAAATAAGTATTTATTAGGAATTATAGGGTTAGTAGTAGTTCTTAATATAATATGTGATTTCTTTATTTTATTTAAAAATAAGATTTTAAATGTTATTGGTTTTATTTTAGTTATGTTACTAGGGATTGCTTTTGGTATGGGGACTAGTTATGTAAATAAGACCATAAATATTTTGGAAGATATGGTTAGTGTTGTTGAAGAAAAGACGACATATTATGTTTTAACTATCAAAAGTGATGAGTATAATACTTTGAGTGATTTAAAGGGACATAAAACTGGAATAATAAAGCAAAATAGTGATGATTTAAAAAAAGAAATAGGGAAGCAAGTTAGTTTAGAATATGAAGATTATGATTCTGTTGGAAATATGATGTATGATCTAGAATTAAATGAAATAGATGGTATGGTTGTTAGTTCGACTATTTATGATTTGTTATTAGAAGAAAATAGTAGTTTTATGGAATTGGTAAAAAAAGTTGGGGAAGTTGTTGTAACGGGAAAGGTCGATAGGACGGAATCAACGATAGATGTTGGGAAGTCTTTTATTGTTTATATAAGTGGCCTAGATACCCGTGATACGAGATATATTTCACCAATTGGGTTAAGTGATGTTAATATTTTAGCTGTTATTAATCCCATGAATCATAATATTTTATTAGTTAGTATTCCACGTGATTATTATGTTTTAGTTCATGGAACAACAGGAATGAAAGATAAACTTACTCATGCTGGATTATATGGTATTGATGTTTCTATGAAAACTGTTGAAGATATTTTTGATATTAATATTAATGCTTATGTAAAGGTTAATTTTAAGGCTTTAACAAGTGTTGTCGATGCCATTGATGGAATTGATGTTTACAGTGATAAAACTTTTAAATCATTCCATAAAAGAGGTTGGACGGTTAAACAAGGAGTAAATCATATGGATGGGGAAAAAGCTCTAGCTTATTCACGTGAAAGATATGCATACAGTACGGGAGATCGTCATCGTGGACAAAATCAAGCTGATGTAATGGCAGCAATTATTCAAAAAATATCAAGTGATAAGAAGTACTTATTAAAATATGATGATATTTTAAAATCAATTAAGCCATATGTTGCTACTAATATAAAGATGGATGATATTCAAGGAATTGCTAGAAACCAATTAGAAACAATGAGCTCATGGACGGTAACTAATATTAGTGTCAATGGTAGTGATGGTCAAAATTATACAGCTAGTTTTCCTAAACAATTAACTTATGTTATGAATCCGATTCAAAAAACAATTGATGATGCTAAAGATAAAATAAATCAAACAATGAAAGGTGAATAAAAATGATTTTAGTAACTTTAGGAACTCAAGATAAACCATTTACAAGACTTCTTGACGCAGTATTACGAGAAATAGAAAATGGTAATATTCAAGATGAAGTTGTCGTTCAGGCTGGATGTACGAAGTATGAAACAGATAAAATGCAAATATTTGATTTAATTCCTATGGAAGAATTTGATAAGTTAATGAAACAATGTGATTTATTAATTACCCATGGGGGAGTTGGGAGTATTATTACTGGTTTAAAATGTAATAAAAAAGTTATTGCTGTTCCAAGATTAGCTAAATATGGAGAACACGTTAATGATCATCAAAAACAAATAATTGAAAAATTTTCGGCAAATGGTAATATTATTGGCGTAGAAGATTTAGATAATCTAGGTGAAGCTTTAAAGAAAGTAAAAAAATTTAAACCAAAAAAATATAAAAGTAATACAAGTAATATGATTTCTTTAGTTGAAAAATTAATCGATGAAAATTAAAAGATAAAAGTATCACAAGACGTGGTACTTTTGTTGCTTTTTAAAAAGGCGTTATCATGGTATAATAAAGGAAGTTTGGAAGTGATATAGTGAAATATGATATATATGATTTTGATGGAACCATATATGATGGGGATTCGGGAGTTGATTTATTTCTCTTCTGTTTAAAAAAATATCCTAAAATAATTAGAAGATTGCCAAAGATGTTGGGCATGGTCATCTGTTATTTATTAAAATTATGTTCAAAAGAACAATTAAAAAGTACCTTTTTTTCATTTCTACAAGATATACCGGATGTTGATAGTATGGTCTTGAAATTTTGGGAAAAACATGAACATAAATTAAAATCCTTTTGGGTCGAGAAAAAAAATCATAAAAAAGATATAATAATATCGGCATCGGGGATCTTTTGGTTAGAACCGATTGCTAAAAAATATAAAGTTTATGATTTAATGGCTACGGATATTGATAAAATAACAGGAGAAGTCAAGGGCAAGAATTGTCATGGAAAGCAAAAGGTAATAAATCTTTATCAAAAGTATCCTAAAGCAATAGTTAATAAGATGTATACGGATTCTATCAATGATTTGCCTTTGATTGAAGAAGCTAAAGAAGGTATTTTAGTAAAGAAAGATAAATTGTTTAATTACTATGAATATAAACCAAATATAATTGTTAGATTGTGGCGTTGGGGGTTAGGAATATATCATAAGAATGAAGAACTATGGAACTACCTAGTTGTGGGGGGCTTAACGACAATAGTTAGCTTAGGAACATACTTTATCTGTACAACAACATTCTTAGATCCAAGTAATAGTTTGGAATTACAAATGGCTAATATTATATCATGGGTAATTGCGGTAGGCTTTGCTTATGTAACTAATCGAATTTATGTTTTTAAAAGTAAGGAAAAAAATTACTTAAAAGAAGTGTCTTCGTTTGTTGGAGCACGTGTCTTTAGCCTACTTTTAGATATGCTAACAATGTTTTTAATTGTTTCAGTATTTACTTGGAATGATAAGATTGGTAAAATAATTTCGCAAGTAATTGTGACAATTGTTAATTACGTTCTTAGTAAATTAATTGTGTTTAAAAAAAAGAATAAATAGAAGGAATTGATATTATTAAAGCTTTGTAAATGTTTAATAATATTAGTAGTGTGGTGAATTTTAATGATAAATTTTGAATTATTAGATCCAAATAAGATAACTAAAGATGGTAAATATTGTGATATGAGTATTCCAATAATTACTAAATTAAGTGATGAAGAAGTAAAGATGGCTCGGGAGTATTTTCATGATAATACAATTGCTTGTGAACGTAAATTACCGGGAAAAACTAGTTCGGAGCAAGTTAAGCAAGTGAAAAATAATCAAGGATTAGTTAATCATGCTAAACCAAGTCCAAGTCAGGTTAATCGTCCTCAACCAAGTCAAGGAAGAAAAACGCAAGGAAAGATTGTTAAAACTAAAAATTATAAATTAACTAAAAATGGTTATAGTAAGAAAAATGTTAAAACTAAAGGGGAAGTAAATAAAGGGCATAAAGGAATGGTTAAAGTTGTCGTTTGTGGTTTAACTATCTTCCTATCAATAGAAGCTTTTGTAACTTTCCAAAGGAATAAAGTGGCTGCGAAACCAGAACTTCCTATTGCTCAAGAAATAAATATTGAGATAAATAAACCTTTAGCAGCAGCTTATGTACCAGAAACTCAAAGTCCATTAGATGAATTAAAACAAGAAACTTGTGAATTAATCAGGAAGTATTGTGATATATATTCGGTAGATTATCGTCAAGTTTGTAATGTTTTTGAAAAACTAACTGATAATTTTACTTCCGCGGATTTTGTTAATGAATTATATATTCCAGGAATTCATTGTAAAAGACGTGAGGTAAGAGCATCTTCACTAGAAGAATTAGTTTTATACGTTGTTAGAAACATTAAACAAGCCCCAAATGAATTTGGCTTAAGTAGTGAAAGTTTAAATGTTTATAGTGATGCTGATTATGAAGGTAATTATGAAAAAAGAATTGCGTATTATGCTGATTTATTAGGTGTTGACAGATGTTTAGCTTATGCTATTGTTAGAACTGAAACTGGTTTTAATAGTAATTTATTTAGAAATAGCAATAATCCAGCGGGACTTCGTTTAAATGGCGATTGGTGGGAATTTAGTACCAAAGATGAAGGATTTATCGAATTATGCTTGGAACTAAAAAAATACGAACTAATGGGAGCGGTAACCATTGAAGAAATTGGCGCCATTCATGCTCCAGTAGAGGATGGCAATAGTAACTGGGTTAGCAATGTAACTCAAATTTATGAACAAGCAAAAGAACATGAAGAAGAATTATTTGGAATTAATGTTTCAAACGGATTAAGTAAGTAAGGGAGAGATTAATATGTATGATATTGTAGATGGTAATAAGGCTTGTGCAAGTACAGCTTATTTCTTTAGTGAAATAGCTAGTATTTATCCAATTACGCCTTCTAGTCCAATGGCTTCAGAAGTTGATGTAATAAGCAAGACCGATAAAAAAAATTTATTTAACGATTCAGTTAAAGTCGTAGAAATGCAAAGTGAGGCTGGGGCTGCCGGAACGCTTCATGGAGCATTATTATCTGGTAGTCTAGCGACCACTTTTACAGCAAGTCAAGGATTACTTTTAATGATTCCTAATATGTATAAAATAGCAGGGGAATGCTTACCAGCTGTTATCCATGTAGCAGCCCGTACTATAGCAACTCATGCTTTATCCATTTTTGGAGATCACTCAGATGTTTATGCAACACGTCAAACTGGTTTTTGTATGCTAGCTTCAACTAATGTAGCAGATGCTAATTACTTAGCAGCGGTTGCTCACCTTAGTGCAATTGAAGGAAGTTTACCTTTTATCCATTTCTTTGATGGCTTTAGAACTAGTCATGAAGTAAATAAAATAAAAAAATTATCAGAAGTTGATTTATTAAACTTGGTGAATTTTGATAAAGTTTATGAATTTAAGAATAAAGCTTTAAATGTTGGTTCACATATTCAAAAAGGAATGGCAGAAAATGAAGATATTTATTTCCAATCATTAGAAGCACGTAATGAACTTTATGATAAAATGCCAGATATAGTAAATGATTATATGCAAAAAATTAATGCTATTACTGGTAAAAACTATAAACCATTTAACTATTATGGTGATGAGGCCGCAACAAATGTTATTGTAGCTATGGGTAGTGTTTGTGACACGATAAAATTAGTTGTTGATGATTTAAACAAGAAGGGATGGAAAGTTGGCTTAATAGAAGTTCATTTATATCGTCCATTTAGTACTAAGTATTTAAAAGAAGTTTTACCAGAAACCGTTTGTAAAATTGCTGTTTTAGATCGTACTAAAGAAGCTGGTGGAGTTGGTGAACCACTATATTTAGATGTTTGTAGTGCCTTAATGGGTGAAGGTGTTAAAATTGTTGGGGGAAGATATGGCTTAGCAAGTAAAAATACAACACCTGATCAAATATATGCTGTATATTGTATGTTAAATAGTGAATTAAAAAATAATTTTACGATTGGAATAGAAGACGATGTTACTAACTTGAGCTTAGAGAAAAAAGATTATCATATTTCATTAGATGCTAAAGAAATAAAAATATTTGGCTTTGGTAGTGATGGAATGGTTAGTACTAGTAAAGATATAATGAAGATTGTTGGAACAGGAACAGATAAGTTTGTTCAAAGTTATAACCAATATGATTCAAAGAAAAGTGGTGGAGTTACAATTTGTAACTTACGTATCTCTGATAAAGAGATTAATGCGCCTTACTATGTAACAAGACCAGATATTGTTGTTATAACTAAACAAGAATATTTATATAAATTTGATATGACTAGTCAATTACCAGAAAATGGGGCTTTAGTTATTAATACGCATGAAGAAGATATGAATGCCTTCTTACCTAATAATGTTAAGAAAGATATTATAGAAAAAAATATTAAGTTATATACCATTGATGCTGAAAAGATTGCTCTTGATGTTGGAATAAAAGGTAAAATAAGTAAAATAATGGAAATGATTATCTTACATTTAATTGATTATCCGGATGCTTTAGGAGCTGTAAGTCGTTCAATAGTAAAACAATTTGCAACTAAAGGACAAGATATTGTTGATGCTAATAAGAAAGCGATTACGATGTCTTTAGATAATTTAAAATGTTATACAGATGAATTAACTTATGCTTTAGAAGAAGCAGAGGAAGATGGTAACATTTTTGATATTATAAATGCCCGTCAAGGCGATGATTTAAAGGTTAGTGACTTAGTACCTTATCGTGATGGAACATTCCCATGTGCTTTATCAAAACGTGAAAAACGTAATGTTAGTACATATGTACCTAAATGGGATAGTAGTAAATGTTTAGAATGTGGTCAATGTGCTATTGTGTGTCCACATGCTGTTATAAGACCATTTGCTTTAACTGATAAAACACAAGGTATTCCCCTTCTTGGCAAACCAGATTATAACTTTGAAATAGTTGTTTCAGAAGCTGATTGTACTAGTTGTGGTTTATGTATTAATGCCTGTCCTGGTAAAGGGGGCGAAAAAGCTTTAGCTTTTGGTAAGTATGATGAAGAAAAACAAGAACATGCTAATTATATGTTTGAAGAGTATCATAATCCCGAAGGATTGTTCCCAATTTCAACTGTTAAAGGTTCGCAATTTGAAAAACCAAGATTTGAATTTAGTGGTGCTTGTGCTGGTTGCGGAGAAACTCCTTATATAAAATTATTAACGCAATTATTTAAAGATAAATTAATAATTGCTAATGCAACTGGTTGTTCTTCAATTTATGGTGGTAGTGTACCAAGTACTCCATATTCGATTCCTTGGGCTAATTCATTATTCGAAGATAATGCTGAATTTGGTTATGGAATGTTACTAAGTTACAATAAGAGTCGTTCACGTGTTAAAAATATCATTGAACAATCAATTGAGAGTGTTGATGAAGAAGTTAAAGCTTTATACCAAGAATGGCTAGATAATCCAAATGATTTTGCTATTACTGAAAAAGTTAAAGAAGACTTGAAAGATAAACAAATTCCAAAAGATTTAGAAAAAATGTTAGATTATGTGCCTGCTCGTAGTGTATGGACTATTGGTGGAGATGGTTGGGCTTATGACATTGGCTTTGGTGGAATTGATCATGTCTTATCAAGTGGTGAAAATGTAAACATCTTGGTTTTAGATACGGAAGTTTACTCAAATACAGGTGGCCAAGCAAGTAAATCATCACGTGTTGGTCAAGTTGCTCAATTTGCTGATAGTGGTAAGAAGACTGCTAAAAAAGATCTATTTAAAATAGCGATGAGTTATCCTAATTGTTATGTGGCTAATGTATCTTTAGGAAGTAACTTTATTCAAACGATTAAAGCTTTCCAAGAAGCTGAAGCACATAATGGACCTTCTATAATAATTGCTTATTCACCATGTATAGAACAAGGTATTAAAGGAGGAATGAGTAACTCTTCTAGTGAACAACGTTTAGTTGTTGAATGTGGTTATACTTCTTTAATGAGATATAAACCTGAAGAAGATAAATTATATTTAGATAGTCGTGAACCTGATTTTGATAAATATGAAAAATTATTAAATAATGAAGTTAGATATAATAGTTTATTAGTTAAAAATCCAGAACAAGCGAAGGAAATATTAGAACTTAATAAACAAGAAGCAATGAAGAGATATCAATTTTATAAAGAATTAAGTCAAAAATAAAAAAATGAGAAAAGTAGAATGAATGCTTTTCTCATTTTTAGTAGGTAATTTTTTTAAAAGAAGCTTGTTTTTTTCTTTTGAAGTTTTTTTACTTGTTTATTAGTTTTATTGTAGTATTTATCAATAATTTCTCTTTTCTTAACTAGTTTTTCATAGTTTTTTTGTAAATTGTTATTTAGTTTATTAACATATTTATTGAATTTCTTATCATAGCTTAATTCAGGGTATCTATTTAAGGCATCATAGGTGATGTATTGCAATTTTTCGATGTTATCGTATGTTTGGTCGATTGCTTTATCTAAAGCGTCTTTACCTTGCCTTAAAGCGCTTAAATTAGGTAGTTGAAATTTGTTCATCTTTCTTTTAAAAAAGGCGTTTATAAAATTAAAATGATTGTCAATGATTAAACCTGCGGTGAAATAAAAGAAATATTTACTTCTAATAAAAGGAAAAGCTATTATTGAAGTCATTTCAGCTAAGAGAGAAGCTTTCTTTAGATTTTTCATTAATATTTTTTTATCAATGTTGGCTATTTGTTCTTGAGTTATTTGTTGAAGATTATTCATTTGATTTAAAAGATTATTATTAAATTCTAATTCTTGTTCTAAATGAAGGGATTTTAAATAATTTTGTAAACCATTTAATTCATCATCACTGATTTTCTTGTTGTATTCTTTCTTTTCGTCATCAAGATCATTTTGATATTGGATTTGGATGTTATCTTTAGCTTTTCTTAACTTGTCTTTTTGTTGATTTAATACTTTTTTTTGTTCTTCAGTTAAAGATTTAGTATATTTTATTTCATAATTTTCAATGTCGTTTAGTAGTTTATCTATTTTAGCTTCGTACTTATCATAGGCTTTTTCTTCTACTTCCTTAGATGATTTCATTTCATTGCTTGTTTCGTTAATGGTTGTTAAGGTTGCTTTTTCAAGGATAATAGTACTAGGTATTATAAGTTCTTTGGCTATTTTGAGATTTTTGGTTTGTTCTGGTGTTGGCTCGTTTTCGTTTGTGATTGGCTTATTTTCTGGGGGTTTTTTACTATCATTTTTAGTATCAGGAGGATTAGGACTAGGTTTAGCGAGTTCTTTTTTTAATTCTTCTTGGAATTTTTGTGCAAGGATTTCTTCGTCTATTTTAGCTGATTCAAGTTCTTTTTTGGGTGTTTGTTGGTCAGGTTTATGTACTATTTGTGGTTCAGATTTTTGAGTAACTTCTTTTTTGGAAGGGAGTGGATGGTGTTTTATATCCTTAGCTTGAGATGGAGAAGTAGTTGATGGATTATGTTTGGGCTCTTGAGAGCTTTTTTGTTTGGGAGATGGCGTAATAGAAGGTGGATTTTGGGGTTTGCTGTTACCTTTTATTAGTTTATCAGCGACATTGGTGCCTAGAGCGATTGAAACATTTAAAGCATTAGTTAGTGTGTCTTTAGGTTTTATTTTTAAATCATCTTTCTTCACTAAAGGAATCATCGTAATGGTTTGAGCTTCAGCTTTTTTTCTGATTTCTTTTTTAGGTTTAGTAGTTGTAATAGTTTTTTTCTTACTAGTAATAGTTGGTTTTTGCTGCGGATTTATGGTTAATTTGGGTGGCATGGAAGTAGCGATGACATAGGGGATAGGAGTTTCTTTTTTGGGTGGAGTTGGTGAAATTTGGGGCTTTGCTTGTGACTTAGTTTGAGAAGTTTCTTTGGTTTTAATGGAAAGACTTTGAATTTTTTCTTTAACTACTTTTTTGATTTCCTTTTTTAAACTTTGCGTATTTTTAATATTTTCTTGGTTAATTTTTTCTTTTATTATAGGCTTTATTTCTTCTTTTAATTTGTTGATTGATAGAGGAATTTCTTTTTTCTGTTCGATGATTTCTTCATTAATTGCTTTTTTGATATAGTAATCAATTAATTTGTCGGAAATAGTAATAACTTTGATGGTAGGGTCAATTTCTTGAAGCGGTGTAGATTCAGATATTTCTAATGTTTGGTTATGAGAATTCTTTTTATTGTGATCGGTATCGATGTTGGTAGAACTACTATTGTATAACATTGTTTCTTTTTTTGCGGTAATTTGTGGATTTTTTTCTTTAGGAGCGGAGTTTATAGAAGAAGCTTTAAAAAAGCCTTTTAGTTTTCTTAAAAGACATTTTATGATATGGATAAGATATAAAATTATTTTTTTAATAAATTCTAACATAAAGATCACCTTGTTTGTTTATTTTAACATAATTTAAAGCAAAAAAAAATAGGAGTTGTCCCCCTGAGAACAACTCCAAAAAAGAATAAAAAGGGGTTGGCTAGTGTGATACTAGCACCAATTCGCCTCAAAGTGAATTGGTACTTAATATACTAACTTTATAAGCCTTTTTTGTCAACGTTTTTTCGGTAAAAAAAGTTAAAAAAAAGCAGAAATTTTCCGTCATTAAACTTGGCTATAACTTTGAGTAAAAATGCTCTTTTTTGGTATAATTTTTTGTTATTTTTAATGAGATAAAATGTTTTTTTGGAAACAAATGTATGCTATAATTTTATTGGTGATAAAAATGGATATTAGTTTGGTAGGTGGCGTTGGGGATAAGTTGCTTGATTATTTAAATAAACTTAAACTATATACAGTTGAAGACCTATTAGAATATTATCCTTATCGATATGAAGTTATAAAAGTTATCAAAATGAATGAGGTTAAACCTTTAACGCTTTGTACAATAAAAGGGATTGTTGAAAGTGAACCACATGTTACTTATATAAATAAAAATTTTAATAAAATGACTTTTAGATTAAATGCCGATGGTTATTTAATCAATGTGACAATATTTAATCGAGGTTTTTATAAAAATAACTTAAAAGTTGGACGGATAATAAATGTAATTGGAAAGTATGATAATGTTAGAAACAACTTTGCGGCTAATGATATTAAGTTTGAATTGATTACGGGAGTTAAAGTTTTACCAGTTTATCATTTAGTAAATGGTTTGAATAATAAAGTATTGACGAAGATAATAAGTGATTGCTTTACTTTAAGAGTTGATTTAGAAGATGATATACCAAGTTATTTGCAAGAAAAGTATCATTTTATGGTAAAAAAGGAAGCCCTTTATAATATTCATTTTCCGACTAGTACAGAAGCTTTAAAAAAAGCCCGACTAAGATGTATTTATGAAGAATTTTTTATTTTTATGTTCAAAATGAATTACTTAAAATATCAGTATGATTTAAGCAATGTGGGAATTAGTAGAAAAGTTGAGTATGCTGAAGTTGAAAAATTTATTGCTACTTTGCCTTTTAAGCTTACGCAAGATCAATTGACCGCTATTAGAGACATTTATGATGACTTAGTAAGCCCTAAACGAATGAATCGTTTGGTTTTAGGTGACGTTGGTAGTGGAAAAACTTGCGTGGCAGAAATTGGAATGTATATTAATTATTTAGCTGGTTATCAAAGTTCAATGATGGCCCCAACCGAGATTTTAGCAAGGCAACATTACGAGGGAATAAAAAATATATTTGCGCAAACGGGAATTAGAGTTTCTTTATTGGTTGGAAGTATGAAAAAAAGTGAAAAGAATAAAGTTTATTCTGCTATTCAAAAGGGGGAGGTTGATATTTTAGTTGGGACACATGCTTTAATTTCCGAAGATGTTCATTTTAAAAATCTTGGACTAGTCATAACTGATGAACAACATCGTTTTGGGGTTAATCAAAGAGGAATCTTACAGAATAAAGGAGTTTTATCTGATGTTTTATATTTATCTGCAACACCGATTCCTCGTACTTATGCCTTGACTTTGTATGGCGATATGGATACATCAGTAATTAAACAAAAACCAAGTGGGCGAAAAGATATAATTACAAAGGTTGTTTCACAAAAAAATTTAAAACAGGTATTGTTTCATATGTTAGAAGAAGTTAAAGCAGGTCATCAAATCTATGTTGTCGCGCCTTTAATAGAAGATGAAGATGGTAACTCGGATTTGAATGATGTCTTGAAGTTAAAAGATAAGTTTGATATAGCTTTTAATAATAAAATTAAAACAGCTATTTTACATGGAAAAATGAAAAATGCTGAAAAAGATGAAGTAATGGCGGAGTTTAAGAATGGTGAGGTAAAAATCTTAATCAGTACGACGGTAATCGAAGTTGGTGTTGATGTAAAAAATTCAACGATGATGGTTATTTTTAATGCTGAAAGGTTTGGGTTAGCTACACTTCATCAATTGCGAGGCCGGGTTGGCCGTAATGATTTACAGTCTTATTGTTATTTAGTAAGTGATACTTTGGCACCTCGGTTAAAAGTTATGGAAGAAAGTAATGATGGTTTTTATATTAGTCAGAAAGATTTTGAATTACGTGGTGAAGGTGATTTGTTTGGAACCAGACAAAGTGGCGATATGGTCTTTAAAATAGGAGATATAAAAAGAGACTTTAAGATTTTAGTTCAATGTAAAAAAGATGCTAGCTTTTTTGTAGAAAAAAATACTGTGAATAATTTTAGGGATTATCCACAGTATTTGAAGATTTTAAAAGAATTAGAGTTCTTAGACTGAATCTGATTCTTTTTTTGTATTACTACCGATATTGAAGATGATAGCGCCGATGATCGTAGGAGCGTAGTAAGTTATAAAGCGCCATAGTATAAGTAAAGCAGATAGTTTTGGCTCTTTAATGAAATTAGCAAAGAAACCATGGAAACCATACTCTGTACCACCAGTGGCCCCAGGAATAGGAATGAAACAACTCATGATGTAGATATAGGCGCCAGCAGCAATGGTTGAAATGATAGTTAAGTTATTAGCACAGCCGATAGCAATAGCAATAAATAATGGTAATAGATAGTAAAGAAATAAACTGATAATTTGGTAAAGACAACATTTTAGAAAGGTTGCTTTATGTTTGCTTAGTTCTTGACCATTTTGGTAATATTCATCACAAGTTTTGGTCCATTTTTTTATTTGTTTTTCCTTATTTTTTACTATTTTTAATTTAGCAAGAAGGTTTATAATATTAACTACAATTGTTTTATTAAATTTTTTAGAGAAGCTTATTAATAATAGTAATATTAAAATAATGGAATTAGCTACAAAGCCAATTATTGTTAAATTAGCTAGAATAGGTGATTTAGCAAATAAATGTAAGGTATTGTTTAAAATAACGGCTATACAACTATAAAGCATAAAGACAATTTGAAAAACAATATAATTTTGAATAACTATGTTAGTTCCATTAGAAACACTAATACCTTTTTTATGCATTTCATACACTTGGAGAGGTTGACCACCAGTTGAAAGCGGGGTTATTCCATTAAAAAACTTCGTAATTATTCCTAGATATAAGACATATTTAAAACTAATGTCTTTTTTATATGTTTTTAAGATATTATAGAAACATAGTTGATCAAAGATAAAGTACAAAAGATAAATAATAAGAGTTATAAAAAGCCAGATAATATTTGCTTTTAAAATAGAATTGATAATGTTTTGGTAGTCATGTCTTAATAATAGCCAAAGAACTAAGATCGTTAATAAAAATATAATGAGAGTATTTAATTTATGGTGTTTTATTTTCTTTTCAGTTTTGATAAAAATCACATCCTCAGCTTGATTATACTACATTGTATGGTAAATAATTATAAAAAGAGTAGATTATTAGTAATATTGACATTCATTTTTCTGATATAATGGCAACGAGGTGGATTTATGAAAGTATTGTCTTTAAATGAACCGTACGCAACGTTAATAAAAGATGGCGTTAAAACGGTCGAAACTCGTAGGTGGAAAACGAATTATCGTGGACCAATTTATATCCATGCGAGTCTTAGTAAAAGTAAGTTGCCTGGGGTTGATATAGCTGAGAAATTATTAAAGTCAGAGGAAAAGCCCGGATTTATATTATGTAAATGTGAACTTGTTGATTGTATTGAAATGACTGATGAATATTTGCAACATCTTGATAAGGAGTCTAATAATTATAAATGTGGGATATATGCCGAGGGCAGGTATGCTTGGCAATTAAAATTACTAGAAGTATTAGAAGAACCAATTTTATGTAACGGGAAGTTAGGTCTTTGGAATTATGATGATGAAACTAAGAAGTAACTATCTGAGAAAAGATGGGAAAGTATTGAATTTTCTTATGCTTTCCTTTTTTTGATGATAACAATAAAGTGAATAGTAAAATTTATATTTATCATTTTCTTTTAAATTTAAACAAACAAAAATGGAGCCTTTCGGCTCCTTCAGGGGGTTTTGGTTGATCCACTTTCATACATAATCATGAAAGTGATCCAGCATGACGTTTATCATGCTAATTAAATGATATATTATTTTATTTTTTTTGTCAATGAAGTAATTCAAATTTTAAAATAAAAAATAAAAGTTAAGAAAAGAAAAATGTCAAAAAAATAGGCATGATTAATTTTAAAAATTAAGAAAAAGCACGGAAAGAAGGAGACTTTAAATAAGAAAAAAATAAAATAATGGAAAAAGTAAGAAAAATTTATTTACAAAAAATATTTACTAATTATTGACGTTCTTTATTTAAGAATATTTTTTTTTATTTCAGTATATTTTTATAATAGGAAATTGACGTTTTATAATTTTGTGATAGAATACTTTGTTATAGCATGGAGGACTTGCAGAAATGAAAAAAGAAATTAGTACAGAAAAGTTAACTAGAGAAATTAATGATACTTTAATACATAAAGCCTTTGTTGTACGAAGTGGCAACTATTTAGCGGCTTATTTGACTAAAAACAACCGAAGTGTTGATGCTATTAGATTGATGAAACGTTGTCATGATCATGATGCATCTAAATTAAGGAATACAGAAGAATTTATGTGCTTGGCGAGTATAGTTGATGAAATCGATTCAATGCATGATGTCGAACATGTTTTGAGTAGTAAGCAACAGGAAGCAATAAAATTACATTGGAAGTGTAATTCACATCATCCAGAACACTATGATAGCCCTAATGACATGAGTGACCTCGATTTATTAGAAATGGCATGTGATTGTCATGCCCGTAGTAAGCAATATAAAACTAATTTACTTGAATATATAGATGCTCAGCAAGAAATAAGATTTCATTTTGATCGTGAACATTTTGAAAAGTTAAGAAATTATTCGGTTATTTTGGTGGAATTAACTAAGAAAGATGATTATTCAATTGTTGAAAAAATGGTTATTCCAACAGATATATCTTTTAATATAATAGATTCGACTTTGAAAAAATTAGAGAATTTTGATGAAACTTGTTATGTTGATTGCATTAAAACAGAACATTTATATATGGAAAAGAAAGATATTGCTGATTTTGCATCAGTTGATTATACAATATATTTACGAGAGGAAAATATTCCTGTAGGGTATATTTCATTAAAATTTAATGCCCATATTGAATATAAAATCTATGAAAGTTATGTGGGACATGATTATGCCATTGAAGCTTTAGCAAAATTTATTGAGGTTTCTTCTTTTAATGAATTATTTGTTATTGTAAGAAAAGATAATCAAGTGATGTTATCTGAATTGGCAGCGCTTGATTTTGAAATAACTAATCAAACGGATTGTACATATACATGTCGTTTCCGTAAACGAGATGTTAAGAAAACTAATGATGATAAAGTTGCAAAAAATGCTTTAGTTTTGGTTAAGTAAGAGAATTAAAAAAGAATTATGATGTTAATTTTTTTCCTTGATAGGTATGACGTTTTTTCATCTCTTTATCGATATCATTTAAGACACAGAACTTTTTTAAAAGCCATGTTGGTTCAATTAAATCTTCTTTTTTAGGATCACCGGTAATACGATGAATAACGATATTAGGAGAAAGATATTCTAGTTGAGTGATGACAATATCGATGTATTCTTCTTTTGTAAGAACATGAAAAGGATGCTTTTCATAATAGTCGGCTAGGTCAGTATCTTTGATAATATGGAGCATATGGATTTTTAAACCATTAATTCCTAAATTATTAAGGTATTTTACGGTGTCGACCATGTCTTGTTTGGTTTCACCTGGTAAGCCATTAATAATATGAACAACGACTTCGATGTGGCGCCTTTGCAGTTCTTTGACTGCTTTTTCAAAATTTTGTAAGTCGTGACCGCGATTAATAAACTGTAAAGTCTTTTCATGCATAGATTGTAAACCTAATTCAATGCACAAATTAGTTCGATGAGATAGTTCTTCTAAGTAATCATAGCATTCTTGAGATATGGCATCACTGCGAGTGGCAATGTTTAAGCCAACTACGTTAGGAAGTTTAAGAACTTCTTCGTATTTTTCTTTTAAAGTGTTAACATCAGCGTAAGTATTGGTGTTAGCTTGAAAATAGCCGATGTAAGAGCAATTAGGCCATTTTTTGTCCATTATATCTTTAATTTCATAAAATTGTTTGGTTAAACTTTGAGTTTTGTTGCCTGCAAAATCACCGGATCCAAGGCGCGAGCAGAAAATACAACCATGGCCAGTCTTTTCTTTGTTAGGACAAGAAAAATTGGCGTTTAAAGAAATTTTACATGTTTTATGACCATATTTATTTTTATAATAATAGTTAAGAGTATGATATCGTTTATTATCACTTGTATATTCAAACATAAGAAAATCACCACTGATATTATAACATGATGCTTATTTTTTAGATATTATATTAATTGTCGTTAATAATAAATTATGATATACTTTTGATGATTATATAATATAAAAGGGTGATAAAAATGGCTAAGTTAGGAGAACATTTTGCAGTAAATTATGAAGATGCAATAAGCAAACCGCAGGCGGTTTTTCAAGGACAATTTTATCGTATAACAATATTAAGCGATTTACTTGTTAGACTTGAATTTAGTGATGAAGGATATTTCGAAGATCGTCCGACAGAATTTGCAAGCTTCAGAAATTTTAGTGTTCCACAAATGAAAGTTGACCAGAATGAAGGATTTTTGGATATAACAACGAAATATTTTAATTTACAATATATCAAAGAAAAGCCTTTTGTTGGAACAGCTTATGCCCCTGATGTAAATTTTCGGATAAAACTTTTGGATTCAGATAACAAGCAATGGTATTTTAACCATCCAGAAGCGCGTAATTATTATGGAATAATTGGTGATTTTGATAAGAGTCAGAAGGCGCCGGTTCAAGATGATAAGGCTAAAGATTTTAAATATATGAAGAAAAAAATAGAGGATATCTTTTACAAACAAAAAGGACTTTATTCTTCAGAAGGTTTTGTATCTATTGATGATTCGAAGTCTAATTTTATTGGGGAAGATGGATCTATTATCTTTAATGATAAAAAAAGAATTGATACGTACGTTTTTTTATATAATAAGGATTTTGGAAATTGTTTACAAAGTTATTTTACTTTAACAGGGATGCCACCACTTATTCCACGTTATGCTCTTGGAATATGGTGGAATAAAACAGATTATTATAATTTCGATGATGTTAAGAAGCTGTTAATTAATTTTAATAAGCATAAGATTCCACTTAGTATCTTGCTATTAGGAGATAACTGGCATTTAAAAGATAAAAATAATTTACGAAGATTTAGTTCGGGCTTTACATTCAATAGAGAATTATTTCCTAAACCTAATGAATTTGTCAAATATTTACATGATAGAGGTGTTAAAATTGGGTTAAATATTGACCCTAGTGATGGTATATATCCGCATGAGCCTCATTATGATGAAATTGCTAAAGAATTAGGAATAAGTGAAAAACAAACAATTCCATTTAATGTTTTTGATAAAAGCTTGGTAGCAGCTTATTTTGATTATTTAATTGATCCGTTATATGATTTGGGAATTGATTTCTTTTGGATAAACTATCGTAATTATCAAGATAAGAAGACACAGGATGCTCTTAACTATTATCATTTCAATGATTTTAAGAAGGATGAGGCTTTAAGACCACTTATTTTAGCGAAGCCTTCAACAATGGCTCCTCATAAATTTCCGGTTCATTATAGTGGAGAAACACTAGTTGGTTGGAATACTTTAAAAGAGTTGCCTTACTTTGATAGTACTTCATCTAATATTGGGCTTTCTTGGTGGAGTCATGATATTGGAGGATATAAAGATGGTATTGAAGATGCTGAGCTATATATAAGGTATGTACAGTTTGGAACATATAGTCCAATCTTTAGATTTGGGGCTAAATATGGAAAGTATTATAAAAGAGAACCATGGAAATGGGATATTAAAACTTTGGGAATTGTTCGTGAATATTGTCAATTAAGGCATCGTTTAATACCTTATTTGTATTCAGAAGCATATAAGTATCATAAAGTTGGTTTACCTTTGGTTCAACCTCTTTATTATCAATATCCTGAAATATATGATGAACTTGATTATAAGAATGAATATTATTTTGGCACAGAGTTGTTTGTGGCGCCAATTACTCGAGCTAAGGATAATATCATGAATCGTGCTGTTGAAAAAATATTCTTGCCAGAAGGAACTTGGTATGATTTTAAAACAGGAAAAAAATTCCCAGGAAATAAAAGGTATGTTATCTTTTATAAAGATGAAGATTATCCTGTATTTGCCAAGAGTGGTTCAATAGTTTGCTTGGCTGATTTAGAGGAAAATTTAAATGTAACTGATGCGCCTAAAACAATGGAAATTCATGTTTTTCCGGGACGTAATAATTCATATAATTTATATGAGGATGATGGCTATAGTAACTTATATGAAGAGGGATATTATATTTTAACAAGAGTAGATTACAATTATTTGACAAATAACTATACACTTATAATAAGAGCTTTAGAAGGAAAAACAGGAATTATTCCTGAGAAACGTAATTATCGAGTTAGATTTAGAAATACGCGTGAAGCAAATGACGTTATTGTTTATGTTGGTAGTGAACGTGTGGAGGCCGTATCGTATGTTGATGATGCCGACTTTGTTGTTGAAGTAAATGATGTTTCAACGATAAGGCAGTTAACTATCAATTGTAAAGGAAAAGATATTGAGATTGATGCTGTTCGTTTAATTAATGAAGATATTGAATCCATTATTTCTGATTTACAGATTAAGACAAGCTTGAAAGAACAAATTTCTAATATAATTTTCTCTGATATGAAAATAGATTCAAAACGAATTGAAATAAGAAAGTTACAAAAGAAGGGCTTAGATAAGATATTTGTTAAGATGTTTATGAAGTTACTTGAATACATTGCGCAAATATAAGGGTTTAGGCTCTTTTTTTTAGGGAAAAGTTGTTTATTTTTCAACATTATTGTATAATGAAAGCAATTAGGGAGTGATATTATGCCAGAAGGACATTACGGACCACCTCCAGGAGGACCATTTGGACCACCTCCAGGAGGACCATTTGGGCCACCACCAGGGGGACCAGGTCGAAGAGGACCATATCGTGGCGGATTTGATGGTTTTTCACCAGCCGGAAATAATTGGAATCGTAGAAGTTGGTATGGTCGACCAGAAGGGTATGTTAGTACCCCAGATTACGACTTAAACGTTGCTATTTTCCCAAGACTTAGAACTCTAGTAAAATGTGCCATCAATAAGGAAAATAATAAATTATGGTTTAAACATATGCCAGAGATTCAAGCACAAGGTTTAACTTTGCAAGAGGCTAAAAAAAGTGGAAAATTCAAATTACAAAGAGCTAAGAATGTTTTAAAAGGAACATTATTTGGTGTTGGACGTTATATTAAAGAACCTTTTGTTAATTTTGCAGAAAATGTTGCTTATTATGACAAGCAAAAAGAAAGAGAGTTTGGCAATATAACAGATAATGAGTGTAACCTTGCTCAAGTTAATTTTGATATTAAGCAACTTGGTCATCAATATGATTATGGTGAGATTAATCTGACTACTTATCGTGAAGGTTTACGAAAGATAAAAGACAATTTAGCAAATGTTTCGCGTGATGAGTTAGATGAAAAGAATCAAGCGTTGTTTGATGCCTTGGATGATAAGATCTCAGAAGAGATAAATCCATCTTTTAGACATAGATAGTTTGAGTTCCGGTAAAATTTAAATTAAATTTAAAAAATCAGAGATTGTGGAAAACTTTCTCTGATTTTTGATG
>CAKOHV010000003.1 GCA_934086145.1 uncultured Bacilli bacterium | reverse complement strand
ATATCTAAGATATTACCAACAATTTCTAGTAACGTATTAGAAGCATTTATAATATCATCAGTATCTTCAACAACCTCAGCTGGAACTTGATCTTTATAGGTTGCAATGTCTTCTGATAAACCAACAATAGCATTTAATGGTGTCCTTATTTCATGTGACATACTTGCTAAGAAATCGGATTTAGCTCGGTTACTTCGTTCAGCTTGCGTTTTAGCCAAAGTAATCTCATTAAGCATTTTCACATCAGGGTTTTCGATAGTAAAGTACATTAAATAACATAATAAACATAGAATCAAATCATAAATATTAAATTCAGGATGAAACATAACAAAAACTCCCAAGCCAATAATTAAAGGAATAATTGCATACATAGAATTATATCGTTTATCGCGTTTTTTCCAATTAATTAATGCAACAAAACTAGCAATAATTAAGCTCAAAAAAGTCAAGATAAAAGTCAACGAAACCGATGAACCAGTTCCACTAGTAATAGCCCCAACTTTTACAACTTCAAAATTCAAACTCACTAGTACAACTCCTATAATAATATAAAAAATATTACTAATTTTTTTATATAGTACAAATTTTTTTCTATATTCTTCAAATGATATATACAACATATAAGACATTACATTAAAAGTAATAATTACAATGAACCAAGAACCAATCTTATTCATAATCGAAAATACATCAGCATACCAACAATCAACACCATTTTTTAAGTAAATACTAGCACCATAATGTGATACAAAATTACTTATATTTACTAATAAAGTAAATACTAAAATATTTTTAAAATAATAATTTTCCTCTAACTCAACCTTTTTCTTGCAAAAAAACATTATTGAAATCATTGAAGTAAATATTAAACAAACTAAAGGGATTTCATACTCTATCATCTCACTGCCTCCAATTATGAACATTATATCATACATAATATAGACAGTAAATTATTCGCTTGTAAATTTATTTAATTCAAAACATCATAATTAATTTCTAAATTTTAAAATTAAAAATTTAAAAATGATTCTAAAAAATAAAAATCAACTATTGTAAATTTTAAAATACAATCTAACTGATACCATTTTTTAGTTCCATGAATATCAAATTATATTATAATTATCGAATTATAAAAGAATATCAAAAATTCATGATATTCTTTTATATAAAATTATCGTTTACAAACTTTCAAACATATTAATATATTTAAAATCATTTTTTTCTTTTCAAAGTATAACAATTGTCTTGAACATGACCTGAAGAAAGCCAATACTCCCTCATTCTATTAGACACATTTTTCCTTAATACACTTTCATTTAAAATTATCCATTCTTTTCCTAATGTTTTTATCATTGCTGGGTTATTTGTAATTAAGTTAGTTATTGAACTTAAAACATCTTCATATTCTAAATCAGCTTTGGTCTTTTTTACTAAATATTCGGCATCAAAAACATCTTGATTCCATTTCAATTTTAAAAAAGCATCTCTAATTTTAGACATTCTTATGGTTTCCTCAACATCATCATAACTATTTCTTGTAATAAGTTGAAAATGTCTAGGCATCATATGATATACAGCTGTAGCCATTTTATCCCTTATACATGAAGACAAATATTTAACATAATATTTTTCAATTTCTTTGTCTTCTAATGATTCTAATGCAGATAAATCAATATCAATTTGTTCAACATCAATAGGGTTTCCAACATCAACATACGAAACTCCATTTTCATAATCTTTAAGCATTGTTACAACAACTATTTTTCTTTTAGTTTGAAGAGCTAAATTAACAGGGCCATCAAATAATGGATTAATTAAATTATTAGGACTATAATTATGAGAACCTTCCGGAAATATAAGTATACTATTTGTTTTTAATACACGAAGCATTTTTTGAAACACCACTTTTCTCTCAGTCGGATTCATTATATCAAACGGAACCATCCCATTTATAAAAGATAAATACATCTCAGGGTTATACTTTAATGACTCAATTGAACCTAAAATCAAATAAGCATTTCTATCTAAAATGTTTAATACCGTTTCAATATCTTCAGGGCAAGTATGATTGCAAACAAAAATGTAAGGTTCTTGTGAGTTTAATTTCGGATAACGTTCAACTACTATATTATTTTTACCTTTACTCAAATCATAGTTATCAGGCGAAATATAATTTAAATCAAGACTACAAAAATACTCATCGTCAGTCATACATTTATCGATATTTTCCATAATGATATTAGCATTTGTAAAAATGTTACATAGTTTTTTAAATGGTTTATCAATTTTTCTTCTTACCCATAATCCACAATCCGAAGTACAATGTTCAACATCTTTTTCATTTAAATTACTAATCAAAAAATTTTTCATACAATCACCTCTCAACCACTTCTTCCTTTACTCAACAGATATGTTAACATGCGATATTATTTTTGTCAATTTTGCGTAAATTTATTACAACTAAAAAGATAAATATAAACATATTTACCTCAAAATTCTAAATGTGCAATACTTTTCTTTTAACAGCACCATCTGTAAGCGCTTCTCTTTCTAATAATTTAAAATCTAATTTTTGATTTTGGGTATATGGCATACTTTCACGTTCAATATACTCACAAGGTATTTTATAATCTTTCAAAGTACTGCATATAGCAATTATTTGTTCTCTTATAATAGAAGAATTCTCTTTTTGTTCATCTTTTAAAGTATAATATAGAATTGTTTTCATCTCATCTTGTTCATCAGGTCTCCCAATCAAAGCACATGTTTCTACTGCCGAAATATTTTGAGTTATTAATTCTTCTATCTCAGTTGGTGAAAATTTAAAACCATTTCTATGCAATTGTCTTGCAATTCTACCAGTGACATAAACGCCACCATCCTTATCCATCTTTCCTAAATTTCCAGAACAACACCAAATTCTACCATCTTTTCCTTTTTTAAAAAATTTGCTGTTTTCACTTTCACTCCCATAGGCATACCCTAACATCGAAGTTGGTGTAATATACCTAATTTCTCCTTCCAAATCTTTGCCATACTCTAATTCCTCATCTGTTTCTGGGTCAAAAATAGAAATTGTCGTAAATATTAAAGGATAACCAGAGCATCCAGGTTTAGGAGTTTCTAAAAAAGAATCGCTAGAAAAAGATATACCAGGTCCTGCCTCATTTTGACAATATCCTGGGCCAACTTTAATTTTACATCCTCTCTTAGCTAATTCAGTATCCAAGGCATATTGGCTTGCACTTTCTAAATAAGCACTTCCTGAAACTATTGATTTAATAAAGGATAAATCTTTCATATTTCTTGGTTTATCTTGTAAATATTTTAATAATATTTTCATGTGAATTGGAGCACCTAAGATATGATTTGGTTTAAATTTGCTAATCAACTTTGGTAATTTATCAGTTACCGGAACAGGAATTAAAATATCCTCTATCCCAAAGCACAATACAGTATATAAACCATTATTAGAACCAAAGCCTAAATATAATGGGATGATATCCAAATTTTTATCACCAACTGCATAATCATTTTCTCCTAATTCAACTTGCCTTACCATATTTGTAAAAGTTTCATTTGTATACTGAATTGGCTTTGGCGTTGACGTTGTTCCACTTGAAAATATTATTTCTGTCACAACATTTGGTCTGTACTCTAAATTGATTTTTCCTTCATATCCTCTTCCACTCTTTATAAATTTAGACCAATTAATACATTTACTTGAATAAGGTACAATTGGTTTATGACCACGGAATCTTTCAAATTGATCTTTTATGTTAGAAATAAGCGAAAGACCAAAAGGTAAAGACTCAGTTGGCGAAATAAACATTACATTTTTTAGTTGTGAAGATAAATCTTCATTATTTTTTATTAAATTATCAATCATTAATGAACAATCTTCCATAGTTATATAAAACTTTGTTCCAGAAGCTTTAATAATTTTTTTAACATTTTCTTCATTAGTTCTAGGATCCAGCTCCACTGCCACAGCACCTATTCTGTTTAAAGCAAACAGCATGTACACCGCTTCTGGGGTTATTGGCATTGAAATAACAACATGATCGCCTTCTTTAACACCATTACTTAAAAAAGCCTTTGCTGTATCTTCAACTTTAGCATCTAACTCCCCAAATGATATTTTTCTTCCATAAAAATTTAAAGCCGGCAATGTAGAATATCTTTTTGTCCTAAGATACAAATAATCATACATTTTTATCCCTGGTAATTTAGCATCCAATGTTCCTTTTTTAAAATATTTTATATGAGGTTTATCGATACTAGCATAACCAGTAAACTTTTCCTACTTATAATATTCTTCTGTTTCTAAATTCGGCAATCTCAAAAAATCAGCTATTTAAGCAATCTCATCAACATCACCCTTTTCATAAGCATAAAGCAATCTTTTTTTTAGTTTCAATAAAACAGCTTTTTTCATAAAATCATTCCTATACATTTACAATATTTTTCATTTCAAACAAATACATTATCTCACTTATTCCAATTTCGATGCATATAATCTTTAAAATCATATTTTTTTTGTTCTTGTCTTTTTACTAAAATTGGCCCCATAATTGAAGCGTTATCCTTATTAATAGCTATATTATCGATGCTTTCCATAACCGCCATCGACTCTCTTTCAGCCGAATCTAAATACCTCGTTAATTCTTCATCCCAAACATCTCTAGTCCAAGAATTTTTTAAATATTCTTGTCTTCTTTGTTCCATAAAATCTAGATGAATATCTCTTCCTACCGGTCTAACATATGGCGTTGCATACCTTTCAATATTGTTATATACCATCGTCGCAAAAACATCCCTTAATTCTAATAAAGCTTCTTGTTTAGTAGGATATTTCGCCAAATCTATCGGTTCACCAAAATTCATGTAAATTTTGTCACTACCAAATTCATAAAATGGTGCAATGGGAACAACCTTACATCCAGTTTTTGTTGCTAATATATATGGACTCGCAAACAATCTATTTACCAAATTATTTTCAGTATTATTATGACCACCTTCTGGAAAAATCAGTACACTACTTCCTTTTGTTAAAATTCTTTCCATTTTAGGAATAGCTTCTTTTCTACTCTTTTCATCCGTTCTATTTACATAAATAAAACCATTTAACCAAGCTGCATACATTAATCTATTATATTCTATTTGGTTTGTTGAACCCATTAATAAGTAAGCACTTCTATCAATTGTCGCCAAGCATGCAATTATATCATTACTAAAGCCATGTGTAGAAACAAAAATATATGGTTCATCAGGATCCAAATTAGGATAACTATCAACAATTATTTTTTCTGGAGTTGCTACTTTTAAAACCTTTTTTAAAATTTTGGCATATTTTTTTCTTCTTTCAATCCCTTTATCCGTCGTAAAAGAATCTACATCTGCATCTAATAAATTAACTAGTTTATAATTTTTAACTTTTTTTATATTTTTTACATTACAATCTAAATTTTTAACTTTCATATCAAACCTCTATTAGCAAATTTTCTTATTCCTTACCTCAAAATATGTAGTTATACTTACTACTATTTGGATTTGCCACTTTCTCACACCTCACATTAATTCATATTTTAACATTTTAATCTAAAATGTCAAAAATTACAAAAGCTAAGATAAAATTAGACCATATAGGCGATCAAGCCACCCTTTTTCCAAATAAAAAGTCAACAACGTTGACTTAATTTTTTATAACTTATTTTTTAGTAAGAATTAATTTTAAATACTTACTTATACCTTCTCTTTATTAATCACAACAACCAAAATATTACCGGCTAAAAAGTCCCTATCTTAAAGCATCCGTACTTTTAGAAAGAACAGCATTCATAACTTTAATCACCTTTTCATTATCAATATCCATTATCTTATAATGATCACCATCTTTTTCGATTAATGCCCCATATATAGGATAATTATCATACTTATCTTTTTCATAATCAGTATATATGATATATTTTTTGTTATTTTTAGTATCCTTAAAAACGCCTAATACTTCACAATTTTTAAAAGCTTCACCAACCATTATATTAAAAGACATTCCCTCATTAACAACTAACGTCCCCATATTACCACCTTATTCATCCTTATCTTCTATAATTTTAGCTAAATCATCACCAAAGTAATTAATTTCTAAATTACTATATTTAGAATTAGGTCTTTCAATCGTTCCTTTAATAGTCGAAACTAATTGAAATGGTAGAACATAAATCATACATTCTATGCCCGAAACATTTCCAGAAAAGCTTAAATGTCCCGAAATTGGTGAAGTTATTGATGAAGTCATAAAACCTGCCGTATCAATCAACATTGCTTTTTCATGTTCCCTTATTTTCTCATAATCAGTACTTTTAGTTTTTTTATCTAAAAGTGACGGCATTAAAAGATATTGCCCATCAACATTTTTAAAAGTTGGTTTAACTTTATTATTTTTATAAAGTGAAGCAAACTTTTCATTAAATTTTTTCAATTTAGCTTCAGCAATATTTAAATCACTTAATAAATTATCTTTCTTTGATGAATTATCTGTTAAATCTATTTTTTGTTGTAAACGCTTAATTAAATTAAGATAATCATTAGTTATAATATCTTTATTTTTTATTGCGTCTTTACTAAGTTCCTTTATTTCTCTTTTTAAGAAAGCAATTCTTGCATCAATTTTCTTCATATCTTCACGCATATCAATTACATCTAGGGACTGTTCTTTCATATTATCAACCTCTATTATTATAAATAATATCATAAATTAAGAAAAAAATCTTTACCTTTAAGATATCTTTTTTGAATAAAAGTCTTCTCATTAAAATAACGCTGCCCTACTTTAAAATAATAATATCTTTCAATCATCATTTTTTCAAGGTCATTGCAATCATTAACTATCTTATTATAATAATGTGAATATAAAACTCGTTCTAAATAAAATTTATTTAAAATATACTTAAAACTTTTTAAAGACTTAATTAAAGAACATAGTAAAAAAAGATCTATCATCAAATTATTCACTTTAGTAGCAAAGCTTTTAATAATAAATAAGAAAAGTACTATTAAACTAAGGACATGAGTTAAAAAATAACTTCGTTTAAAAGAGCAAACTTTGTTTAATATACTATTAATAAACTTACTTCCATCTAGGGGAATAATTGGTAACAAGTTAAAAATTAAAATTGTTTTATTATAAGCCTTAAAAATTTCATAAGTACTGCTTGCTATATAATTAGCTGCAAAAAGATAATAATAAATTATTGCTAAAAAAAGTTGAGCTACGATACCGGCTAAAGAACAGACTATTTCTTTATATATTCTTTCATGAATTCTTTTATTTACATAGGTAATTCCTCCAAAAGGATATATAATAACTTTTATAATATCTAATTTAAATAACTTAAAAGCTAGAACATGCCCCATTTCATGACCAATTACAATTATTAAGATAATTAAAACATACTTAACATAACCAGCTATTAAAGCAAGTAGAATAAATAACCACGTTGTATAATGAATTTTAAACTTATTTAAAATATTTATCATAAGAAATGTATTCATCGCCTTTGACGAATGTTAATTTTACCTGGCCATCATTACTTATTCCCAAAATATGTCCTCTACTAACATAATCATATAAGGCATTATCCGTTAATGTAACATTACTATACCAAATATCAACTCCATCATTACCTTGGACTATTATTGTTTCTCCTAAGTTTTCCTTTTGACCGACAAAAACAATAATTCCTGAATTTAAAACAGGCACCTGACTTCCTACCTCCAAAGTTAAATCGTAACTATTGCCATTTTTATTTATATTTTTATAAGTAAAGCTTTCGGCAAAAACCAATTTTTCTTTATTTTCTACTTTTAATCTACCAATCATCTTTTCATAAAAAGCATTAAATTTTTGATAATCAATTGTTTCTTCTAAAACATATTTTTTAAAAAACGTTCTATTTTTACTATTCCAATTAACATAAATAAAACTACTTAAAATAATTATTATACTAAGTAAAAGCTTTGAAATAAGGAAACTTAAATTATTATTTTTTTTATTCTTTTTTAAAGCCATAGCATCACCACTAAATTATATGTTTTATTTTAACTTAAATAACTTTTCCATAACTAAACAATAAAGCACATAACTTACTAAACCTTCTATTAAAACATACAAATAACTAGCTAAGGGACTTCTTCCTAAAAAGAATAATATATTAAAATAAACCAGAAAAACTAATAAATTCTTCGGCCAATAATATTTTTTCTTCACCTTCATTTTCTTTAAAATTAAATATAATATAACTAAAATAATTGTATTATAAAGAAAACCATGAAAAATTAAATCTAAAAAAAGTCCTGCTATAAAGACGCTAACAATTTTATTCCGATCAAGTTCCCAAATTACAAAATAAGTTTTAATCGGTAATAAACAAGTCATAAAATAATCAATAAGTAAACTTAATATAATCATATTTCACCTTTTATTATTGCCACGTAATTAAGATTTTTATTATCTACTAAATTAACTTTCGCTTCTTTTCCTAAGGCATTACTATCCATTCTAACACTCGTTATTTCCCCAACCAAAAGCCCCGCCGGAATCTTTGATAAACCCGAGGTATAAACGATATCTCCTTCTTTGATGGAACTATATTTATCTAGCATCGTAATTTTTCCCATCGATAAGTTGCCATATGTATCAGGGAGACTAACCGAGACATTATATTCACTACTTAGTAATTTAACCAAGGCCGTTTTTTTATTACATTCTAAGATTACACCAATTAATCCTTCTTGATTCACAACTGCCATACCTTCTTCTACCCCATCATTACTTCCTTTATTAATAACGACTTCTTTATAAAAATTATGGATATCTCTAACAACCACTTTGCCAATTACATAATCATAATTTTCTAGAGAAAAAGAAAGCTTTTCTTCCATTTCTATAATCTGCTTACGCAAACGATTATTTTCGCTTCTTAAAAAGTTAAGTTCTACTAAATTACTATCATCTACTCTTAAAAAATCTAAACTAAAACTAATAAAATAAATTCCTATAAGTAGACCAATTATTAATAAATAATTTTGTACTTCCTTAATTTTCTTTTTCAAATAGTTCACCTTGTTTTTCTAAATAACTATAAAAGCCATCTCGTCCAATAATTAAATGATCTAATACTAAAATTCCCATTAACCGGCCAATTTTAATCATTTCAATAGTCATTATGGTATCTTGATAACTTGGTAAAATACTTCCGGCTGGATGATTATGCACTAATATCAAAAAAGCTGCATTATTCTTAACTGCTTCTCTAAATATATCTCTAGGATAGACATTACTTTGATTAACTGTTCCAATAAAGAGAACCTTTTTCTGAATTAATTCTTTTCGATTATTTAAATAAAGGCAAATCATCTTTTCTTGTAATTCATTTTCCATTTCATAACGAACAACATCATAAGCATCCATTGAACTTCTTATTTTGGATATTAAGTTATTTTTACTGACACTTCTTTTTCCCAGTTCTAAAGCTGCTAAAATGCTTAAAGCCTTGGCATTACCTACTCCCTTAATTGCTGCCAAAGTTTTATAATTTATATTAGCTAAATCATGGATATCATACTTTTTTAAAATATCAAAACTTAACTCTTTAACACTTTTGTTTTTAGTACCACACCTTAAAAGAATACTTAATAGTTCTTCATTACTTAAAGCTGCTACACCATACATCATTAATCGTTCACGTGGTTTTTCATTACTTGGTAAATCTTTTATTAAATAACTCATAAACTTTCTTGATATTTATGTAATATATCTAAATTAATTGCTCCATATGTTTCACTTGAGCTTTTTAATAACATTCTTTCATAAGCATCTATACTCTCTGTAAATTTATTATTAACCGTTATATCTTTAAGATAATAGTTAAGACCAATTTCTTTATAATAACTTTCAAGTTTTTTAACAACTTCCTCATCGGTCAATAAAGCAACATACACACGATATACATCCCCATCATTTACAACTATGCCATTATTACGCAAAGCAACTCTTGAGGCGTTATCATAATTTGAGAATACTCCTACTTGAAAGGCTTGCGCTTTAGAATATTCAATATCAGTATTTTCTCCTTTCTTAATTTTGTCCTTTAAAAAATAAAAGGATAATCCTCCACCAATCAACAAAGCAAACAATCCAAACAATAATACTTTCTTCATTTCCATCACCATAGTCAAAATAACACATTATTTTTTCAAAAAATGTCGATTAGTTTCACCCTATATATTATTTGTGAACTTCTTTTTTCCTTTTAAAAACGACAAGTTTTAAAAACTTATCGTTTAAATCTCTTTGAAACTTTCGCTAAAGCATATGGAACACTTCGAACAAGACCATTTGTTTTTACAGAAGAAACTGTTTGATAAAGACTTTCTTCATGATTTTTTTGTTTAAAGAATTCTAAAATAGCCTTTCTAACCTCTTCTAGATTAGTAATATCAGTCTGTTGTTCCATAAAATAATGAACTAAAGATGGTGGCAGAAAAATTATTCTTTTTAAAATAGCTTCATGATTTATTAATAAATAGTCGCCTTTTCTTACCAAAAAAGAGTACTTTTGCCCAATTTCTGAATATATCTGCTCTAAGTAGGCAAAATTACCACAAACAATATTTTGTACCTTATGAGGATTCTCAGCAAAAGCCATTCGTGTATCTCCATAATATGATAAACCACACAACCTCATATACAAATCACGCAATTTTGTCTTAGATGGTGATAATAGACAAGCAATTAAGAAGGCTGCTTCACGATCCTTTAAAATAGCTTTTTCTAGTTTTTCATTACTTTGGAATTTCAAAGTTGGTTTATGAAATCGTCCTGCTATAAAAACATTCTCCCACGATCTTAAACCTCTTATAAAATCTTTTTCTTCTATAACACCGTATTTAAAAACTTCACCATTATTTTTAATATTACTAACATAAGTAATTTTATTTAAACCCTTAATTCTTTTTTTACAAGCTGCTGTTAAATAAATCTTTCCAATCAAACTATAGTCTTTTTTATTAATAGCAATATTTTCCAAATGCCACTTTTTTAAATCATCAACTATTAAAATCAAATCATTTTGTGGCTTTTTACCCTTATAATTACTTTGTAAGAAAACTCCTGAACCATATCCATAAGCCCCTACAACTGCTGGTCTTTTTTTTATAAACTCTTCTAACACTTCTTTTTTTGTCATTTTGTATGGTTCCTTTCTTTAAATAACCATGGTCAAAGATTAACATTTATTATTTGCTAATACTTTTACTTTATCTTTCTTATTTTTGCGATTTTTTTTATCTTCTTCTAAGGTAATTGTTAAAAATAATTTTTTAAAATTTCTAATATATAAATACATATTATCTTTCATCTTTAGTTTCTCCCATCTTTAACGACTCCATTTCCTTCTCCATCCCAATTAAATTACTCATTTCATCATCAACTTGATCTAATTCATCACTCATTTGGTATAATTTTCGATAAATTTCATCGGTACAAAACTCTGATTTATAACTAAGTTTATGATCTAGGCTAGCCCATAAATCCATGGCTAACGTTCTTATTTGAATTTCGGCTTTAACAAAAGTTTTTTCATTAATTAATTCTACTGGTACTTCTACAATCATATGATAACTTCTATACCCACTACTTTTTGGTTTATTAATATAATCTTTTTCATTGATAACTTTAATATTCTGTGATTTTTTTAAAATATCAATAATTTCATAAACGTCTTCTTTAAAAGAACAAACGATTCTAACACCTATAATATCATTGACATACTTGATAACATTTTCAATCGTAAAATCTAAATGATCTTCTCTTAATTTATTAATGATACTATCAGCCGTTTTTATACGTGTTTTAACATGTTCTATAGGATTATATTTCTTAATATATTTAAAATCATCATTAATAATTTCAATTTGTGTTTCTAAAATTTTTAAAGCTGAAATATACTTAATCATTATATTATCTAATTTTTCTAACTCTTGAGCATCAGCATAATTATCCATACAAATTTCCTTTCTATCATAAAATCATATAAATAAAACTTATTTTTCAAATAAAAATAGGCTAAAAAGAAGTTGATGTAAAATCAACTTCTCATAACCATTTCCAATACAATAATTATATTGTACCATATTTTTATGTATAAGTAAAGAATGGCCCGTCAGTTAACTTTAACAATCTTTTTAAAAGAACGAAGTTATCCTACCACATTATAACTTAATATTCAAATTTTTCTTACTTTTTACACAAACACTATTATTATAAATTTTATCAAGTATTTCATCTGGATACTTTTTATCTAACCATTTTTCAAACTTATTTTGAGCCGGTATTTTTTCACGACGTTTCGTTTGACGTAAACAAGCCACCAATGATAAGAAAGTGTCGATGATAAAGATAATTAATAAAAGGAAGGTTATAGTTAAGGTCACTTCTATTTTTTCATACTTTACAATTAAAGTAGCGATTACCTTCAAATTTTTAATAAACAGCGTTGCAAAAAGACCAAAGGCTACCGAATATAAGAGATTTATTCTTCCATGCAAGTTAAAAGGCATTGCCGAATAATCCCAAGATTTTGTTTTAAAAACCTTTTCTTGAATTAAACTACTAAAATATTCAACTAACGAAGCTATAATGCTTCCGGCAATAAAGACCTTTAATGATTCATAACCAACTTTATCCGCAACCACCACAATTAAAAAAGCCGCAAAACCATATATGGGGATTAATGGTTCATAAATCATACTTCTTCTAATTGCTATTTTTTTATTTCTAATAAAACACCATATTTCTTCCAAGAAACATCCTAACAATGACCCTAAATAAAATATAAAAAAGCCTTTTAATAAATTATTCATAATAAACCTCAATTCTCACTTGATTATACCTTATAAAAGAACTAAATATTCATTAAAAATTATTAAAAAAGCTTTTTTTATATTTTTATTTTATTTCTTCTAATCTTTTTAAAACAATTTCTAGTTTATCTTGTTCATTTTGCAAATTATCACGTTCTGCCGTTACTATTTTTTCGGGAGCTTTAGCAACGTAATTTTCATTAGCAAGTAACTTACTACGTCGAGCAATACTATTTTCTAATGTTTCTTTTTCTTTTAATAAATTATCTAATTCTTCGCTCTTTTGTTTAGAATTATCATAATAAATAGTTAATTCAAAATCACCTAAAGATACTAAAACACTTCCCTTTAAAGTACTAGTTTCAACTTTCTTATCTTCAAGTTTTAACATTTTTAAAATTAATTCATTATCAATATTAGTTACAACTTCAAAATCACTACCAATATTATTCTCTAACTTTTTATTTCTAAATAAAGAAATATATTCAATAACTTTATCAATCAATTCTTTATCTTCATTAAAAATATATTCTTCATTATACTTAGGATATTCACTTATCATAATTGATTCTGCATCTTTTATAGGTAACATTTGATATATCTCTTCAGTTACAAATGGCATAAATGGATGTAACATTTTTAAAATACCTGTTAAAATCATACATAATACTGATTTAGTTGTTTTTGATTCACTATTAAATTTAGCAAATTCAATATAATTACTACAAAAATCATCATATATAAAATTATATGTTTCAGCTCCAAATATATTAAATTCATAATTATCCATATGCTTAATTGAAGTCTTAACAATATTTTCATACTTAGTTAAAATCCATTTATCTTGACTTGTTAAATTTTCCAAAGATAATTCCTTTAAATCTTCAATATTTAATAAAACAAATCTAGAAGCATTCCAAATTTTATTAATATAATTCCAAGTTGAAGTCATTTTAACTTCATCAAATCTTAAATCTGTCCCTAAGGCACAATCTGTCGTCAAATAATATCTTAATGCATCACAACCATACTTATCAATCATATCAAATGGATCAACACCATTACCTAAAGATTTAGACATCTTGCGACCATCTTTATCTCTTATTAAACCATGGATTATACAATCTTTAAATGGACGAGAACCTAATAAGTATTCAGATTGGAACATCATTCTTGAAACCCAGAAGAAGATAATATCATAACCGGTTACTAAACAATCGTTAGGAAAATATCTTGCTAAATCTTCTGTTTTATCCGGCCACCCCATTGTAGCAAATGGCCATAAAGCACTAGAGAACCAAGTATCTAAAACATCATTATCTTGTACCCAACCTTCTTCAGTTGGTGCATCCATTCCTACGTATATTTCATCACCTTTGTACCAAGCAGGAATTCGATGTCCCCACCATAATTGACGTGAAATACACCAATCATGACAATCGCTCATCCAAGCTTTTAAGGTATTTTCAAATTTACCAGGAACAAAATTAACTTTTTCCTCATCTTTATCTTGTGTATCTAAAACGAGCTTCGCTAAACCTTCCATCTTAACAAACCATTGCTTCTTAATCATTGGTTCTACCATAACCCCGGTACGTTCAGAATGTCCTACCTCATGTACTAAAGGCTCTATTTCAAGTAACAAACCTGCTTCTTTTAAATCTTCTAAAACCGCTTCGCGAGCCTCTTCTCTTGTCATTCCAACATACTTCGCTGGGCAATTTTCATTCATTGTGGCATCATCATTCATAATAACAATACGTTCTAAATTATGTCTATTACCTACTTCAAAATCATTAGGATCATGAGCTGGAGTTATCTTAACAACACCGGTTCCTTTTTCCATATCAGCATGTTCATCAGTAATAATTGGAATAACTTTATTCATTAAAGGTAATTCAACGTTTTTACCAACATATTTTTTATATCTTTCATCATTTTCATTTACGGCAACCGCTGTATCGCCAAATAAAGTCTCTGGTCTTGTTGTTGCTACATCCAAATATTCTTCCGTACCTTCAATTTTATATTTCAAATGATAAAAAGCACTCTTTTCCTCAGAAAAAATAACCTCTTCATTAGAAAGCGCTGTTTGTGCCGCAGGATCCCAGTTAATTATCTTTTCTCCACGATATATTAATCCCTTATTGTAGTAATCAACGAATACTTTTTTTACTGCTTTAGTAAGATTTTCATCTAAAGTAAATGATTCTCTATTATAATCAACAGATATTCCCATAGCAGCCCATTGACTTCTAATATTTCCCCCAAATTCATGAGTCCAATCCCAACAAGCTTCTAAGAATTTATCTCGACCATATTCATACTTATCAATACCTTGTTCCTTTAATCTTTTAACAACTTTAGCCTCTGTTGCAATAGCTGCATGATCCATTCCTGGTAACCATAAAGTATCAAAGCCCATCATCCTTTTATATCTTATAATAGCATCTTGAATTGAAACATCATAAGCATGACCAATATGTAACTTTCCTGTAACATTAGGCGGTGGAATTACAATACTATAAGGCTCTTTAGTTTTATCGCCTGCTTCAAAATAACCTTTTTCTTTCCAATTTTCATATTTATTTATTTCAACTTTTTTATGATCATATTTAGTTTCTAACATTTAACATCTCTCCTCTATTTTTTTATTAACATAATCGTGCAATTCATTTATTCCTTCCACATTACCAAGTAACTTTATTTTTTCTTCCATAATATTGTGTTCTTTTAAATACTGATATGAATAAGGAAAATTAAAATCAGCCAACCAACTAATCATTTTAACTATTGTGTCGGTCTTATTGACACAATCTTCATTTTTACATATCTTATCACTATATAAATCATCTAATAAAATCTTCTTTAATGGTCTTACTTCATCTATTTCTAAGCCTTGTGTTTCCAAAATATCAATTTTGTCAGCATCTCTAATTAACTTACAAAACTTAATTTCTTCTTCTGTTAAACCATCTTCTATTTTTAATTTATTATGATTTTTAACGCTTACTAATATTAATATTTTTTCTTCCTCATCCTGGGTAAACTTCTCTATCAAGCCTTTTTTTAATAATTCATAACCTAAATCACCATGATCTATGGAAAGAGCATCAACAAAAGTATCATAGTCTCTGGCTTGTTCAAAACGACCAATATCATGTAATAAACCAATCAAATTACTAAGATGAATTTCTTCCTCAGTAAAATTTGATGATAAAGCTAAGCGGTTAGCTATTTCCATCACCCGTAAACTATGAGCATATTTATTTACAATCTTACTATTATCCATTGCAAATTGTTCAACATATTTTTTAAATTCGTTTTTTGCTGCTTCTAAATTCACTCATATCTCTTCCTTTCCATAAAAAAAGACCTCCTTACATAAGGACGTCTAAAACGTGGTACCACCTTAATTCATAGCTATGAACTATCTCTATGTCTTAATGCGACCAACATTATATCTTACTCATTTTTCTGATATACTACTCCCAAGCTACCTTCACCTATCATCTTTAATCTTTTCCACCAACCAAGACTTCTCTAAAAAATACGATAGCTTACTCCTCTTGTTCAACGTATTTAAATGTATTATAAAACAACCATATTTTAAAATCAACCCTAAATCCATTTTACTAAAAGTCACTAAAAAACATTGAGTAAAAAAAATACTTGTTGTATAATTATAAAAGAATAAGATGGGAGTGAATTTAATGTTTCGTGAATTTGATTATGATACGCAACCAATAGTAGAAATTGTTAATGAGATTATGGCTGATGCTGTAAAGAATCGTGCTTCCGATATTCACTTTGACCCAACTCCCAACAAACTTAAGGTAAGAATGAGAGTCGACGGTGACTTAGTTGACTATGCTTATGTTCCAGACGTCGTTAAAAAGAATATGACTACTCGTATTAAGATTATTGCTGGTATGAATATTACTGAATCACGTTTACCTCAAGATGGTGCTATAAAAACGGAATTAGATGGTAAACCATTGGACATGCGTGTATCATCGCTTCCTATCGTTGATGGCGAAAAAGTCGTTATTCGTGTTCTAGACTATACTACAAGTTTGCAAGGAATTGACAATATTGGTTTTTCTGATGTTAATCTTGTAAAAGTTAAAAGAATGCTTGGTCTTCCCAACGGTATCATCCTTACAACTGGTGCTACTGGTTCAGGTAAATCAACTACTACATATGCAATGCTCCAAGCTTTAAATAAACCAGAATTAAATATCATTACAGTTGAGGATCCCGTCGAGATGAAAATCGAAGGTCTAAACCAAGTTCAAGTTATGTCTGAAATCGGTCTAACCTTTGCTAGTGCCCTAAGAAGTATTCTTCGTCAGGACCCTGACGTTATCATGATCGGTGAAATTCGTGATGATGAAACTGCTCGTATCGCTGTTCGTTCCGCTATCACCGGCCACTTAGTTGTATCAACCATCCACACCAACAATGCTTTAAATACTATCGAAAGACTTTTGGATATGGATATCGAACGTTACTTACTAGGTACAGCTATTTCCGGTATCATCTCACAAAGACTTGCTAAAAAATTATGTCCTAAATGTCGTGGTTCTCGACCAGCTACTGATTATGAAAAATTGGTTATCAAAAAAGCTATTAACATTGATATCGATAATTTATACGCCCCAGTTGGTTGTCCAGAATGTTTAGGTGGCTATCGTGGTCGTATCCCAGTTCATGAAGTACTTGAGGTAGATCAAGATATAAAAGATGCCATTACCAATAATACCCCTAAAGAGGAACTAAGAAAAATGGTTTATGGCGACAATAAAACCATCTCCTTATTACAAGATGGTCTTAAAAAAGTCGTTAATGGTTTAACTTCTTTTGAAGAAATTATTAGAATAATTGATATTGAAACTGACTTCGGTGAAGGCGATGAAGAATTACGTATGGCCTTAATGGGTAAAACACCTATTCCACATAATGATCCAACTAGTGATAATACTGAAAATGAAAATGGTTCATATGATTCAACAGATGCTAATGCAACTCCTGAAAATAGTGTTACTTACGATATTCCAACTGATGATGAATTAAGTTACAATCAAGGAGCCTTCAGTAATATTAGTACAGACTTTAACTACACTGATTATGATATCGATGACGATGACGACGATGATGATTATTAAGAGCTTACATAAAGCTCTTTTTTTTGGTCAAAAAGATTTTTTAAGCCAAAAAAAAACTAAATTATAAAAAGATTAATAAATTTAGTATTTCTTTTATCGGTTCCATATATATATAGACAAGCAATAAACCAGTTATCAAGAAAGGCCCAAAAGGAATCTCTTTACCATTCTCTGAAAAAGAACAATACAAAGCATATGGGAAAGCTAAGAATGAACCTAAAACTAAGCTCACCATTGCTAAACGAACCCCAAAGACGAAGCCGAAGAAGATCGACAATTTAACATCTCCGCCACCTAGCGACTCTCTCTTAAACCATTTATCACCAGCTAATTTAATAATGTACATAAACATAAACATGACTAATCCACTAACTAAGGAAATAACAAATGTTCTAAAGCCAAAGAAATATAACTTTAACAATAAAATTAAAACACTTCCAATAATCAATGGGCCATCTAAAATAATCATATAATTAAAATCACTTACATAAATCGTAATTAAAACACTACTGATTATAATAAAAGCAATCATCTCATAACTAAAACCATATAAGACATAGGACAAAGCAAATAAAAAACCACTTAGCATCTCAATTATAGGATATATCAAAGATAATTTTATTTTACAATTGCGACATCGCCCACCTTGAATAAGAAACGAAACAACGGGAATCAATTCATACCAAGATAAAACATGATTACAATTATTACAATGACTTCTAGGTGCAACAATGGATTCATCATTCGGTAGTCGATGACCGACTACCGTATAAAATGAACCCATTAGCATTCCTATGATAAACAAAAAAACTATTACATAAATATCAAATAACATTACATCACCTACATAGATATCTTATCGTACAAGTCGAACATCGGTAATATAACTGCTATTAAGATACCACCAACGATAACTGCTATTAAAATAATCATTACTGGTTCAATGAAAGCTTTCATTTGGCCAATCATTGATTTATGTAAACCACCATAATAATCACTAACTTTTTGCATCATGTTAGCCAAGTCACCTGTTGATTCACCTGTTTGAATCATAAAATAAGCAACGTCTGGAACACACCATTTATCTTTAAATGACGCACTAATTTTATCTCCAACGGCGATATTACCAATCGTCTCATACATTATTTCTTTAAATATTTCATTTGTTGTAATTTTACTTAAAATATCAATACTCTCGGTAATAAAAACATTACTTCTTAATAATGAGGCAAACGTTTTAGTAAATATTGTAATCTCATTATAAATAATAATTTTGCCAAAGACTGGCACATGCATTGCAAATATTTGCATTTGTTTTCTCACCGGTTGAATATTCTTATAAATTAGAATAATTACGACAACTACTGCCGCTATTCCTGCTAACAAGAAAACCAAATAATTTTTCAAGAAGCCCGACAAATCAATCAAGAAAACAGTCAATGGTGAAAGTGTAACACCTGCTTCATCATAAATACTAACGAATTGTGGAACAATATACGTCAAAATGAAAACAGTAATACCCATGGCAAAAAGTAAAACCAAAACAGGATATGTCATGGCACTTTTCATCTGTTGCTTGGTTTCTTCGATTTCTGAATAATAGTCGGCCATTTCATCTAAGGTCGACTCCAAATCTCCGGTTGCTTCAGCCGCTTTTAACATGTTTATTAAAAGTGAAGGGAAAACATTTCCTTGTTTTTCCAAAGCTTCAGAGAACGGAGTTCCCATTGATAATTCATAAACAATCGCATTAAAAACTTGATTTTTTGAAGATTCTTTTCCTTTACCCATTTGATTAGCCAAAATTCTAACGGCATCAACAAGCGGAATACCAGCTTTAATATATGTACTTAACTGTGTTAACCAAAATATTAAATCCTTGTTACTCATCTTCAAAGATAAGATTTTACTATGACCATAAATAAAGTTAAGCATATCACTGGTCTCAATATTAAATACTTCATATCCTTCATTTAATAAGAATGAGTTAACATCCATTTTAGAAACCCCTGTAAAACGACCATTTACTATTTTTCCTTTTTGGTCCATAACAGTATATTTAAAAACTACGGGGTCTGTTAACTTCTGCCCGATTCCTTCAGCTTGTAACTCACTCGCCAATTTTTCTTTCATTTTAACAAATTTAGGATTAGCTCTAATACGTTCTTTCTTTTTTTCTATCTCGGCATTCATTTTCGTAATTGGAACTTTTCCATCAGTCGTTGAGACATTTTCGATTAAGGTGTTAGGATTAAAAGCATTGGTTCCTTCTTTTAATAAAAGTCTCGTTCCTAAAGAAATAAAGATAAAAACATACGAAAGAAAAAAAGTCGGTTTTTCTTTAGGTGGATTATCATTTTTACCATTAACAGCACTTACATTATTCATATTATTGGCTTTATTAACATTAGTATTATTAGCTACCTGATTTACTTGATTAAGATTATTGACGTTATTAACTACATTGGCATTTGGCATTGCATTTGCTGCAGAATTATTCACTGTTTCACGTCCTTTTAAAGGATTCATAAGCCACCTCCTACTTTCCTATCATTAAAATTATACCATAATTTTAATAAAAGTTAAGTAAAAACATATAATAAATTGAGGTATTTTATATGAACAATGGTTTATCATTAGTAAAAATAATTACTGGTCTTTCTAAAACATTAAGCATTGCCAACCAACTTCTTCCTTTATATACGCAAATCAAGCCCATAATAAGTAAAAAAAATGATTTGAAGTCTTCTTTACAAACTATCAACAATAAACTTAATAAAATAAAAAGTCTCCCCCCTCAAGATGTGTCAACCATTAAAGTAATCAACAATAATGGCGGACCCACTTTTTTCCAGTAAAAAATAAGCATATCCGATAAATATGCTTATTTTGACTGCAAAATTTCTTCTATATATTTAATTTTTTCTAAATATTCTTTTTTTTCTTCATTTAAATAATCGGGAATTTTGGTTAAAATTTCCTTATATTTTTTAACTAAATATTCACAATATAAGGAATTCTTTAAATAGCCAAAATTTATTTCATCTTTACTATTTTTTTTAGCTGATGCAACAAATTTCATAGTTACATACCAAATATTTTTGTCAAAAACCGCCTCATCATCAGCTAAGTAATAACCAAATTGATTCATTTTTTCTCTTAAAAGGACATGATCATTGTTGGACTGAATAATTATTTTGTCTATCCCTGTCAAATCGGCTTCTTTCAAAATATGTAGGATAGTTGTCGTCCCCATTCCCGTAATTACTAGTGTATTTATCTTACTTAAATCAACTTCCTTTAAGCCATCACTTAAAACTGTCTCAATTTCTAAATTATTTCTTTTAATATTATAAATAGCATTATCTAAAGCACTCTGATTAATATCTGTCGCAATAACTTTTTGACATAAATTGTTTTGTTTCAAATAAATACTTAAGTAACCATGATCACACCCAACATCTACTAATGCGTCATTAACCTCAATAAAGTTAGCAACACTTAGTAATCTTAAAGATAATTTAATCATTCAAGAAATCCTTAAGTTTTTTGGCTCTTGATGGATGACGTAATTTTCTTAATGCTTTTGCTTCAATTTGTCTTATACGTTCACGTGTTACATTGAATTTTTTTCCTACTTCTTCCAAAGTATGGCTTGTTCCATCAACTAAACCAAATCTTAATTCCAAAACTTCTTGTTCTCTTTCCTGTAAAGTAAGTAAAACATTTTTTATTTCTTCTTTTAAGATTTCATTAGTTGCATATTCTTCTGGACTCATACTTCTTTCATCTTTGATAAAATCGCCTAAATGTGAATCATCTTCTTCACCGATTGGTGTTTCTAATGAAACTGGGTCCTGACTAATTTTCATAACTTCTCTAACTTTATCAACTGTAATACCCATTTTATTGGCTAATTCTTCTTCAGAAGGTTCTCTATTTAATTCCAAAGTCATTTGTCTTTGAATACGAGCCATTTTATTAATTGTTTCAACCATATGAACAGGAACTCTAATTGTTCTAGCTTGATCAGCTAAAGCTCTCGTAATAGCTTGTCTGATCCACCATGTTGCATAAGTACTAAATTTATATCCTTTATCATAGTCGAACTTTTCAACAGCCTTCATTAACCCTATATTACCTTCTTGAATTAAATCTAAGAACAATAATCCTCTACCAACATAACGTTTAGCTATTGAAACAACTAAACGTAAGTTAGATTCCGCTAAAATATTCTTAGCTGACTCATCACCATTAGCAATACGAAGTGATAATTCAGCCTCTTCATCTGGACTTAACAAACTAATACGTCCAATCTCTTTTAAATACATTCTAACAGGATCATTTATATTAATATCTTTAGTAATTTCTTCATCAGTTAAAACTAAATTTTCTTCTTCTTCACCCTTACCAGCATCTCCGTCTTCCCCAACTTCGTCACTTACAACTTCGATATTGTTTTCCATAAAACAATTATATAAATCATCCAAAGAATCATTATCTATTTCTAAGCCTTTTAAAGCATCAGCTAATTGCTCAAATGTTAAAAAGCCATTCTTTTTTCCTAATTCAATTAAAGATTTTTTTCGTTCTTCAAAACTTTTAATCTCAACCATTATCCACACTTCCTCTTTTCAAATCTGCTATTTTTATAGCTATTTTCATTTTTTTATCAACATCAAGTTCGTCCTTCATTTGTTGCTTTAATCGTTTTATTTCCCTATTAACTAATAGTTTATTAACGACGTCTATATATTCGTCCATAGCTTCAATTGTTAACTCTTCCCCATCAATTGCTGAATTAACAATCTTTGTTACTTCATCTTTCAAATTTTCTTTATTTGAAACATAAGTAATAAAATCAGCTACATTTATTGTTTTATTGCTTTCAAAATAATAAAGAATTTCATTGGCTGTCTCGCGATAAATTTCTGTTGGAAAAAAGCCCAATTTCTTTTGATACTCTCTAATGTATTTTTCTCCATTCATCATAAAGTATAAAATTTGCTCTGCCCCTATTACATAAGCATCCTTCTTTTCTTTTTTCACAACATCTTTTTTTTCTTCCAACATTCCTGTTGGAGCGGGTTTTAATTCACTTAACTTAGTTTTTAAAACATCTAGTGATAAATTGTAATCCTGACTAATTTTATTTAGGGTTATTTCTCTTAAAATTTCATCATTACTTGTACTAAGATCTTTTAAGACATCATTAATGTATTGTGCTAAATCAAGTGAATTACTTAAGTCTTTACCATTTTTTAAATAATTAATTTTAAATTCAAAGAATGATAACGGCTTTTTTAAATTATCTAAGAATGCTTGAATTCCATTTGCTAAAATATATTCATCTGGATCTTTTTGACCACTAAGTCTTATAACAAAGACTAACCCCCCCTCTTTTACAAGCATTTCTCCATTATTAACAGTTGCTAATAAACCGGCATTATCGTTATCTAGGCAAAGAATCACTTTAACTCGCAATTTTTTTAGTAATTCAATTTGATTTTTCGTCATAGCTGTTCCTTGCAAGGCTACAACATTTTTCACTCCTTCATTACTAAGTCTAATTGCATCCATGAACCCCTCGACAACAATTATTGCCTTTTCACGTTTGGCAACTTCACGGGCTTGATGATAATTATACAATGTTTCTCCTTTTTTGAAAAGTTTTGTTTCCCGTGAATTGATATATTTTGATGTATCTTTTTCGCCTCGATAAATTCGTGCACTAAAGCCAACAATGTGTCCATCTTTATCATATAAAGGAAAAGTAATACGTCTTGAAAAAGTATCATATATATTGCCGTTTACTTCATTTATCAACCCTAATTCAAGAAGTTGCTCTTTAGTATAGTTTTTCTTAAGTAACAAAGTTGTTAAAGCATCACTCTTATCCAAACTTAAACCAATTCCAAAGTCTTTAATAATTTCATCAGTTATGCCTCTATTTTTCAAGTAAGCCATGGCTGGTTCGCCAAAACTAGTCTTTAAATTGTTTTGAAAGAACTTTTCAGCCAATTCCATTATTTCATGTTCCGTCTTATTAGCATCAGCATAATTATTATTAAAAGTTGTTTCGGATAACTTTAAGCCACACTTCGAAGCAACGATAGCAACTGCTTCAATAAAAGAAACCCCTTCATATTTGGAAACGAAAGTAAAAACATTGCCGGTCTCTCCACAAGAAAAACATTTATAAATTTGTTTTTCTGCTGAAACACTCATACTTGGTGAATGATCATCATGAAAAGGGCAAACACATAAATAGTTTTTCCCACGTTGGGTAAGTGGAATATATCCCCCTATTATGTCTACAATATTCGCTTTGGCTCTTATATCATTTATTTCCGTATCAGTTACAAAAGCCATAAAATCACCCTCTAATTATATATATTGTACCAAACTCCCTTATTTCCTTTTTTTATAACGCAAAAAAATGTAAAAAAGTACATTTTTTTACGAAAATCAGCATTTTTTCCCTAAAAATGGTATTAAACTTAACATTTTACGGAAAAATTCACCAAATATTTTTTTCAAAGATGGGACATCTGTAATCCCTGTTTCCGGTGGCATTAACTCTTGAATATCATCACTTTCATCATTATTTTTATCTTCGCTCTTCCCTTCATCCTTATCACGATTCTCTGTTACTTTTACTTTATCAACAAAACCATAATTAAGTTCATCAGTTCCATTTAAAATAGCAAAGGAAAAATCATCAACATATTCATAACCTTCTTTTCCATGGACTTGAACCCCATAATATTTTCCATAGCCCAATTCTAAAGAACCGTTCCCATTTTTATCTGTTTCAATACTATTAACTAAATTATCCTTTTCATCATAAATATTAAACTTAGCTTTTTCTTCAAAAGAACAAACTTCTTTTTGACAATATTTCTTATTTATTTTAACAGTATTTCTAATTAGTTTATTTTGTAGTTCCAATATAATATGTTCATTTCTAGCATTAATTTCAAAACTATAGATCTTATCATCTTTTTCATAACCTTTACCAACACTAAGCTGTTTTACATAATAAACTCCGTACTTAAGCAAATTACTCTTATACTTCAAAGAATGCTCAGTACAAACTTTATCAATAAGTTCATTTTGCAAATTATAAAGACCATAACAAGTATTAGAAAAATCTTTAGCAATTGAATAAACTGAATCATCATCTAATATATTAAGTTCAACATCCCCAGCTGTTACATTAAATTTCAAATATAACTCTGGCTCACGCGGTTTTCCTGGGGCAAATAAATTTTGACTATTACTATTAATATAAACAAAACTATTAGAACTATACAACGAATGTTTTCTTTTAAAAGTAATTCTCCCACTTTGTAAAATATTCTTTACCTTAAAGGTATTTCCCTCTTTTTGGTAATCATAATTTGTCACACCCAAAACTTGATAATTATCTAGTACTTTATTAGTATCTTCTAAGATGATATCATCACCATAATTTACGGTTACTTCCCTACCAACCAATGATGGTCTTATTTCATTATTAGCAATATCTCGCTCTAACTCGCTTATTTCCTGCTCATACTTATTAATTCTTTTCCCATTTAATTTATCAGTAAAATAAATATCATCAGTTGTCACTGTTTTCCAAATCAAATATTGTGTTATAGCATACCATTTACTATCAGTTCGATTATCATAATTATAACCATAATAGGCTAGTAACTCTATTCTTCTAATTTGTTCCTTTGATAAACCAGTTACATTTTCATAATTAAAATTATATCCAATATAACCACTTCCCGTTAAAAACTTTTCAAATGGTTCTAAACAATACATCGCTTGACCATCATCACGATAAATATATTGAACTGTCATATAATAAGTTTTACCATCTTTTACTTTATTAATGTACTCCCCGGTTAAAAATGTTCCTTCCTTAAAATCAAAGGCTTTAACCTCCCATGCCATTAGTACAAAGCACATTATTATTAAACCACCTAATATTTTTTTCATCTTTTTCACTCCCTTCACTCTATATATTAACTATTAACTCCTTCTTTCCTTTAAAATAAGTCAAAAAAAAATCGTTATAATAAACGATTTAAACAACATACAAATATATTAAACAAAAATGTAAAAAGCTCGCCGCTAAGACAAAGAAATGAAAAATAGAATGCATATACTTTTTCTTAGAACCAAGACCATATAAAATAGCCCCTAAAGAATAAACAACGCCTCCACCAACTAATAAATACATTGCTTTCATTGAACCTATAGCTATAATATCTTTGATTAAAAACAAGGCTGCCCAACCTAAGACTAAATTACAAACAACACTTACTACTTGGTATTTATCAACATCAATAGAATTAAAAACTACAGCAATTATAGTAACAATCCATACTATTAAAAACATTATTAAACCTTTTAAGCCCCCAATCATCGCTAAACATATTGGGGTATAAGTTCCTGCTACCATTAACATTACATTACAATGATCAATAACCCTTAAGACCTTTTTACCAAGTAATTTTGGACTTAACGCATGATAAATACAAGAAATTACATAAAGTAAAAACATAATAACACAGTAAATTACGCCAGTGGCAACTCCTACTGCACTATGGGCTCTTAAAATAATAAAAACTAATGCCACAATACTTAAAGCCGCCCCAATACCATGACTAATCGAATTAATTAACTCTTCCGCTAAACTATATTTGGGAATACTAATCTTACTCATAATACATCTCCTTGCTAACAAATTATAACACTACTTCATAAAATATTTTATTAAACATTATTAAAAAGAATTAAAAAAAGAAATACTATTCAAGTATTCCTTTAATTCTTCTGACACCGGCAGAACTTGCCTCTTCCTTCTTTATCTTAAAGTGTCCTAATTCACTAGTCTTCTTAACATGTGGTCCACCGCATAATTCTTTAGAAACAATACCATATTCATCATTACCTATTTCATAAACTGTAACAATATCCGGATATTTTTCAATAAACATACATTCAGCTCCGGAATCAATTGCTTCTTGTTTAAGCATTTCTTTAACAGTTACATCTAGCCCTGCCATAATCCATTCATTTACTAAATCTTCAACTTTTTTCTTTTCATCATCACTTAATTTATGATCACAACTAAAGTCAAAACGCATTCTCTCATCAGTTATATTAGAGCCTTTTTGATGAACATCACTACTAACAACAGCCTTTAAAGCCGCATTTAATAAATGTGTACATGTATGATATCTTGTTTCAATTTCACTATTTCCAGCTAAACCACCTTTAAACTTACCAGCTGAGGCAGTACGTGATAATTCTTGATGAGCTTTAAATCTTTCTTTAAAACCATCTTCATCAACCTTAAGACCTCTTTCATTAGCTAATTCAACAGTTAATTCAATTGGAAAACCATAAGTATCAAACAAATGGAATGCCATTTCGCCACTAATTTCTGGATTATTATCAACAACTTTAGCAAATTCACGTAAACCTTTTTCTAGAGTCTTACTAAATCTTTCTTTTTCATTACGTAAAACATCCAAAACTACTTGTCTATTTTCTTTTAATTCAACGTAATAATTTTCATACTTATCTAAAATCAATGAAGCAATTTGTTCATCCCAATCACTATTTATTTCAATATTCAAAGACTTAGCATGGCGAATTGCTCTTCTAATTAAACGACGTAAAATATAACCTTGATCAGTATTACTTGGTTTAATACCAGCTGGATCGGCAGCAATAAATACAGCTGTTCTTATATGATCTGCAATAATACGCATACTCTTTTCATTACCCTCGTAAGGCATCTTAGAAATCTTACTAATTAAGTCAATAACATCTTTCCAGATACTTGATAAATAATTATCATTAACTCCTTCTAAGATAGCCGTTGTTCTTTCAACACCCATACCGGTATCAACATTTTTCTTAGGTAATTCCGTAATTTGACCATTTAAATCTTTATTAAATTGCATAAAAACATTATTCCAAATTTCAACCCATCTATTATCCTCTGGATCAAAAGAAGTTGGTATTTCATCTTCACTTCTAAAATAGAAGATCTCTGTATCTGGTCCACAAGGGCCAGCTTCGCCAGCAATCCAGAAATTATCATCAACAGTTCTTGCAATACGCTCTTCTTTAATACCTAAACTTAACCATTTATCATGGCTTACTTGATCAAAAGGAATTAAGTCATTCCCCGCAAAAACAGTTACTGCCAAACGTTCTACTGGTATTTTTAAAACATCTGTTAAAAATTCAAAACTCCATGAAATACTTTCTTCTTTAAAGTAATCACCTAAACTCCAATTACCTAACATTTCAAAGAAAGTATGATGAGTTACATCGCCAACCTCCTCTAAATCGTTTGTTCTAACACATTTTTGATAATCACATAATCTTGTCCCATAAGGATGAGTTTGTCCCATCAAATAAGGAATTAACGGTTGCATTCCTGCTGTATTAAACAAAACTGATGGATCATTTTCTGGTACTACTGGAGCACTAGGAATTTGTTTATGTCCTTTACTTACAAAAAAATTAATATATAAATCTTTTAAATTCATTTTAAATTCTCCTTTTCAATTATTTTTATTACTTCTTTTTCTAAATTTTCATCATAATTATTATTTATAACATAATCAAAAGAATTATAATTATCTAAATCTTTCTCGGTCTGATGCTCTTGTTCTTCCTTAGTTAACTTTCGTCGACCATTCGTCTGACAATTAACTCGAATTGTTATCACATCATCCTTACTATGTTCTTTAAAATAATTTATTTCCTCTTTCAATCTTACATCACTAATTACTACACAATTATAATATTCTTTATAAATTATCGTATCTTCTAACATTCTCTTAACTAAAATATCTTTATCTATCGCACGAAATTTATCCCCCATTGTCTGTAAGAACGTTCGCGGCTTTTCTTCTTCACTTCCATTCCAAGAAGTCATCTCTCTAGCTAGTAATTTTATATACTTTGAAAAACCCGTAACAATTGTTTTATCAACATATTTTTCTATATATGATGCAACTTGATTTTTTCCACAACCAGCATGGCCAGATATCAATATTACTTTCATAAATCATCTCCTAAAAAAAAGAATGATACTTAAGGAGTGCTTAAAGCACGGTACCATCCTTTACTTAACTTAATTATGATAACGGTACTAACCGCTTAACCTCCGAAATCTGCTCTTATCTTTAATCCATTACTAATTCCCACCTACATTAGCTCTCTTTAAATTTCATAAAGTTTCTTTATTCCATCAACGATTAATAAAAATTTAACAAATAAATTATATCTTCTTTTTTCTAGTTTGTAAAGCTTATTTTTTCCTAATATTTAATGAATTAGCCTTCATAATATGATATAATCATAAAAATAGATTGGTGGTAAAAATGAATAATACATATCTTGAAATTGACAATGTAACTAAAAAATATGGTTCTAAAATAGCCTTAAATAATCTTTCAGTTAAAATTACTAAAGGACATACCATTGGTCTTTTAGGCCCTAACGGTAGTGGTAAAACAACCCTTATAAAAACAATTATGGCTATTATAAAAGCCCAAGCTGGAACCATAAAAATTCTTGGTCATAACGCCGGCTTTGAAACGCGTAAATTTCTTTCTTTTATGCCTGATAAAGAGTTCTTATATGATACGATGAATGTTACGGAAGCTATTAAATACTATGAAGAACTTTTCTGTGACTTTGATAGTGAAAAAGCCCAAACTTTATGCGAAAAACTAGCCATACCTACAGAAGCTAAAATTATCGAATTATCCAAAGGTAATTTAGAAAAAGTCTTCTTAATGCTTACCTTATCACGACAAGTACCTATTTACTTATTTGATGAACCTCTCGGCAGCCTTGATCCTTTAGTAAAAGCGGAAATGATCCAAGTCATAAAAGAAGAAGCCACTCCTAACAAAACCTTTATAATCTCAACTCATCTCGTAAAAGATACCGAAGAAGTCCTTGATGAAGTAATCTTCTTAAAAGATGGACAAGTAATCTATACAGATTCAGTTAAAAATATTACGCAAAATGGGCAAACTATTGAACAAAAATATGTGGAGGTGTTCTTAAATGCTTAAATACATTAAATGGGAACTTATTGATTATCTCAAAAAAAATTATCGTATCTATATAATCTTAGCAATTGTCTATTTACTAACAATTATTATTCTTTACAATAAAACTATTGCTTTTCCTTTTCTCTTAAAAGCTATAATTATCATCGCTTTTATTATTCTCGTAATATTAAATATTTTCTCCTGTTATTTAAAAGGAGCCGAACATACTATTAATACCTTTAAAAACAAGACCTTTCTTTTAGAGAGTATGTTACCTCTTTCTCCCTTAAAATTAACAATCGCGAAATACATTATCTCCATGATAATAAATCTATCTTTTATTCCTATTTTAGCTCTTGGCATCTACTATGTTGTCGGTAGTCAAACCGTTTATGATATATTCCGAATCATTAAACACCTCTGGGCAATCAAATTTCCGCAATATAGTTTTAATGACCTCCTCATTTTTCTTAGTAGCTCATCCTTACTCTTCACATCTTTAATTACCTTAAGCTATGTTAGTTTAAAAAGTTTATATCCGAAAAAAGATAACCATCGCATCGCTTCATACATTATAACCTATCTTCTTTTCAGCCTTTGTACTAATTTTATCAAAAATATCATAGGTAATTCTTCACTTTTAGTTTATTCTTGTTTAATCCTCCTAATTACTGTCCTTAGCCTTTATCTCACGGTCTACTTAATAACTAACAAATTAGAAGTATACCATTAAAAAAATTATATCAAACGATATAATTTTTTATTAACTAAGACTTAAAGTCTTATTTTTTTTATTTAATTTTGCTAAATTAGTAGTATCTAAAATAAAAGTTAAGATACCAAAATAATCTTGATTATCTAAGAAAAATCTTTCTTTAAATTCGCTAACAGATACATTATCTGCATTATACATTGTTAATACTTCTCCTAAAAAATCCATTCTTTCATTAGTCAAATCAAAATATTTAACAAAGTTTGAAATAATATATTTTCTTAAATTCATTTCTTTGTTTTCCGCCATAATATCCCCCTTTTCTAGCTGGAACTCAATTTTACTAATTTTCTAAATATTTGTCAACTTTTTCTCATATTTATTTACTACATTTATCCAAAGCCTTTACGCCATACATAAATAAAACTTTCATCATCGCCACACATGGTGTTGCTAAAATCATGCCCACTACTCCAAATAAATTACCAAAAATCAGTAAACCACTAATTATTAAAACCGGACTTATTTCAATTCTTTTACTCATTATTAAAGGTTGCAAGACATAATTTTCAATTACTTGGACTAAAACACAAGCTCCTAAAGTAAATAAACCTAATACCTTATCTTCTGTAAAACCAACTAAGACCGCTAATGCTCCTCCAATATATGGTCCAATATATGGAATCAAATCAGTCAGACCACAAAACATTCCCAGTAAAAGAGGCGCTTCTAATTTTAATAACATAAAACAAAGTGTATCCCCAACAAAGACTAAGAAAGCCACCAGTAAAGTTCCATTAACACACTTCCTAACACAAGTTCCGACATCCTGAAAAAGATTAATCATCACACACTTTTTTTGCCTAGGAATATTACTATACATAAATTCAATAACCTTATTATATTCCATTGATAAATAAAGCCCCAATACTAAACCAACTCCCAAAACACCCCCAATTTTTACTAACTTTTGGGCCATCTTCAAAATATATAAAGGAGCATTATTTACTAAGTTTTGACTAAAATCAATAAAACCTTTTTCTAAGCCATACTTTTGTAAACGTAAAATAACACTATCACTAACTTCTGGAATAATTACAACAATTTCTTGAATTTCTTTATATAAAGTCGGAATAAGCAAATAAATAAACAATCCAATTATAAATAAAACTAATAAAAAACACAGCAGACAAATTAAATTACGATTATGTTTCTTACCTAATTTATCTATTAATGGATTAATCAGCCATGCATAAATAAACCCAACAAAAAGCGGTAATAATACTTTAAATAAAGAACCAATAAATTCAATAACTCCCAAATACTTAACAATTACTATAAATAATATTATACATAGTAAAAATAAAGCTAATTCTTTTAATTTTTTATAATTATTCATTTTCTCACCTAATAAAAGGACCTAAATCCTAGGTCCTACATATCTACATATCATCAATGATGCATTTGATACTTTGGCAACAAATTTTATCCTTAATCATGTAGGCCATGTATCCCATCATTCCACTAAGTACCATTCCTGATACAATTAGTGATACATCTTTTACTTTTTTCATATCTATTTTCATTTTCATAACACCTCTAATAGTATTATGAACCAATTATTACATATTATTCATTAATTGTTGTTTTAAATTAGTTTTACGATTATTAGAATAATCATTATTCGTAGCCATTACAAAACTTTGTTCTTCACCAATAATTACTAAACTCTTCTTAGCACGTGAAACCCCGGTATATATAAGTTTATTATAAAGCATCTTATAATATGACTTCGAAATTGGCATTATAACGTGAGCAAACTCTGAGCCCTGACTTTTATGAATCGTAATAGCATAAGCATGCTTAATATTTATTAAGTCTTCTCTTTGATAGATTACTTCATTACCTAAAAAATCAATAGTCAATAATTCTTTTTTCTTTGGTTGCGTAATTACATTGATTTTTTTTATATACCCAATATCACCATTAAAGACATTATTATCTGGATCGTTAACTAATTGTAAGACTTTATCATTTTCTCGATATATAACGTCTCCAAACTTTACTTCTTTTTTGCCTTTTTCTTTTGGGTTAAAAATATCTTGCAATAAAACATTTAAATTATCTATTCCATTTTCCCCTTTATACATTGGGGCCAAGATTTGGATATCCTCTTCCGTCAAACCTTTTTCTTTACTCATCATGCATATTTTTCTAATCATTTCTTTAATTCCTAAGCCTTGGGCATCTAAGAAATTATAATCATCTTTTTGTTTCATAAAGTCTCGACTCAAGTTATGTTCTCTTATTTCCTTAGCTAAAACAGGAATATACGAATTATCACTTTGACGATAAATTTTTTCTAAAGGACTATGGACAAACATATCACTAGCAATTAAATCATTTAAAACCATTCCCGGTCCCACCGAAGGAAGTTGGTTAGAATCACCTACTAAGACCAACTTAATATTATGTTTAACTCCTTTTAATAAAGAATCAAATAAGAAAGTATCTATCATACTTGTTTCATCAACAATTACTAACTTATGACCATTCTTATTATACTCATTAATTTGAAACTCATTTTTTTCTTTATTCCATTTTAAGTAACGATGGATAGTCATCGCTGGCAACCCTGTTGAATCACTCATTTTTTTCGCTGCACGGCCCGTTGGCGCTAGTAAAGCAATATTATTAGCAATATCTTTAGTCCCAAGTTTATTTAATTTAATATATAATTTAACAATAGCATTAATAATTGTCGTTTTTCCGGTTCCCGGTCCACCAGTAATAATTGTAATTCTATTTTCCAAGGCATTCTTAATAGCCTTTTTTTGATCAACATTATACTTAACATCACTACTAGCTTGTAAATCAGCAATCAAGTCATCAAAATTTGCTATTTCATCCGTACTCATTCTTTCGATTAATTGTAAATTCTGAGCGATATCCTTTTCATAATAGTAATACTCCGTTAAATAGTACTTTTCATCTTCAATAATAATATCATTACCAACACTTAATTCTTCTAAATAAATATCTAATTCATCAATATCAATAAATATTTTAAATTCATTTCTTATAACATTATAAATTTCTTCTTTATAAAAATAAGTATCGCCATTTTTCATCCCTAATCTTTTAAAAGTTTCAATAATACAAGCTTTAATACGTTCTGGTTCCATTGCATCCTTAATAGTAAGAAATATTTTATCAAGTTTCACAAAATCGATTAATTCTATTAAACAATAGATATTAGTATTTACTACATCTAATGAATTATCTCCGTATTTATTTAGGATAGCTAAAGCTTCATTAATTGTAAATCCTAACTTTTTTAATTCAATAATTATTTCATCTGTACTTTGATACTTGATTATTGAATTATAAATCCTTTTAGCTTTTACTTCATTAATTCCTGTAACCTTAAATAAATTAGTATAGTCTTCTTTTATAAGATTAATGGCATCTTCTCCCAAGGTATCAACGATTTGGGTAGCAGTCTTCTCCCCACACCCCTTAATTAAAGAACTCGATAAAAAAGCAATTACCGCATCTTTACCTTTAGGTTCTTCTCTTTCATAACTCGTTACCTGATATTGATAACCATATTTTTCATTAAGAACATAGTTTCCACTTAAACAGTAATAATCTTCACTATTAATGCTAGCAAAATACCCCGTAAAAGTAATAGTCTTATTGACAAAGTCTTTCATTTCCTCATCATCAGTTTCTTTTATTCTAAAAAGGCCGACTTTGTATCCATTATCACTTTCAAAAATTAATTGCTTAAATTTTCCTCTAATGTAATTCATTGCGTTCACCTACTAAATAATTATGACACTCAAACATAATAATATCACATACATATGTTCTTGTCTAAGAAAAAAGTTCTTACCGGTCAAAAAAAGAATAGTTTCCTGCTATCCTTTTAATTTAATAACTTTTTTTCTTTGAAATTTACTTTCTTAACTCTTTATTTTCTTTAAAAGGAACATATAGTGTTCCATTAATTACAAAAGAATCACTGTCTAATTCCTCATCAGGTTCTTTCAAACCTGTATCTGGAACATAAACTTTACCATCTTTGACGATTGAAGCTATTAAAGGGGATGCTCCAAAACTAAAAATACTGCCATAAAAATTGGTAATGGCTCCTTCATAATTATTCAATTCTGTATGATAATTTTCTAAAGAAGCAGCTACTTGTTCCACAGATAACCCCATTGTTTGATAATCAACATAATCATAATAAGCTGTATAAACCGGAATAGCATAATATTCATAAAGACGATCATATAATTCTTGAACTTGCGGAGAAGACGAATTTCTTGAAGCTTCAGATGCCTGACTTAATGAATAATTTAAGTATTCTTGAGCAATCAAAGGATTTACATCACTTAAAGCTACTCCCTTATCAGGAATTTCTGATAAGTGTGCTACAAAAGAAGCATTCGGTTGTTTATCGGCCACTTTATTAATTCCAGCAAATACACCAGCTCCAGCAAGTGGTATAGCCGTCAAAACTGCTGCTAATTTAACCGTATTTTTACGACGTTCCAATTGATAATGTTTTTGCTTTTGAGCTTCCTTGCGCTCGTTAATTGCTTTCGCCTTTTCTTTTTCTAATTCTTCCTTAGCTCCTAGTCTTTCACGATAAACGTAAGACCCATTCATTAATTGAACAAGATCGCCTAACCAAACACTATATTTTCCATCATAGACTTTAAATCCTGTTGCATTAACTCTTATTAAATTGTAACCATTTGCATTCGCCGGTAAATTTAAACCATTTAAATCATTTCCTGTTACATACACTGTTCTTTCCATAAAATCACCTACACTATTTTAACATTCCAAAAACTTGATCCTAGTCTTTTTCTTTTTACTTCAAATGAGACTTTCTTAAACTTTCTATTTAACATAGTCGGACTATAAGAATGATACACCCCAATTGGTTTTGAACCATTTAAAACAATTCGAAAATCATATGAATTAGTTAAATCTATCATAGTATCACCTACTATAAAGTATACAATAAAAAAACTATTATTTCAAACACTTTCCATTAACTGCATCAACTAATGCTTCATCAATTAAAATTTTATATATTTTATTTTTTTCTAATTTTTCTTTAACGACTACTTTTAAGAAATTTTCTGTATGACCTATCGCCTTATTATCAAAGACTTCTTCAATTAAGACATCTACTACTTGCCCAACAAATCTTTCATTAAATTTTCTTTGTAAATCTTCATCTATTTTTATTAACTGACGTGCTCTTTCTTTTCTAATGTTGCCCGGTACTTTATTAGGCATGTTATAAGCACGCGTTCCTTTACGTTCGGAGTAAGGAAAAACATGAATCTTACTAAAGCCCACTTCTTGACAAAAAGCCACCGTTTCTAAAAAATCATTTTCATCTTCCCCTGGAAACCCTACTATAACATCAGTTGTTAAATTAACATCTGGACGAACTGCTTTAATTTTTTTTACTTTTGCTAAGAATTCAGCCTTTTTATATTTTCGATTCATCAGCTTTAATATTTTGTCACACCCTGCTTGTAAAGAAACATGTAAATGACCACAAACTTTTTTATTCTGGGCTAATTCTTCGATAAAACGATCATCTATCTCTGTTATTTCAATACTAGAAACTCGAATACGCTTTAAACCAGCTAACTTTGATATTCTTCTTATTAAGTCAACTAAATCATATTCTCCTGTTTCCTTACCATAAGCTCCTGTATTTATTCCTGTAAAAACAATCTCTTGATGCCCAGAACTTACTAATTCAGCAATTTCTTGATAAGCTGTTTCAATATTTTTACTTCTAACTCCTCCACGAACATAAGGAATAATACAATATGAGCAAAAATTATTACAGCCATCCTGAATCTTAACAAAAGCTCTTGTCAAATCATTGAATTTTTCAACTTGCATATCTTCAAAAGCATATTGTCTTTCTTCACTAAATTCACTATAAGTTTCATGATTAACCATAAAATTTTTAACATAGGTTAATATTCTAGCTTTATTTTTAGTACCAATTAAAATATCAATTCCTAATTCATCAAATTCATGACGATGATTTTCAGCCGAGCAACCACAAACGACTAAAATACAATTACTATTATCACGTCTAACCCCGCGAATTGTTTTTAAACATTTATTATCAGCTGTATTAGTAACACTACACGTATTAACAATTACAATATCACTCTTTTTAGAATCATCTTCATAAATAAAGTTATCTTTTAAAAATTGTTCTTTAATATATTCTGATTCATAAGCATTAACTTTACAACCAAAAGTAATAATATTAAATTTCATCACAACCACCAGTTGCTATTATAACACGTTCCAAGCCAAAGAAAAACTCTTATAACAAGAATAAGAGTTTAAAATCTTTTTAAGATAGCCAAAATAATTACAATAAGAAAGACTAAAGCAACATATCGACTTACTTTACTTATATAAAATGTCTTATATTTATCAAACGATAATTCTTTATCATCATCCATAACTTTTACAAATTTTAAGCCAATTCCAGAAATATCCTTAATATCTTCAGTTGTCTTTATTATAAATCCCGTTGAATTATCATATTCACAGAACTCAATATTGGCAGGCAATTTCCATAAAAATAAGACTAATATTATATCCGCAATACTACTACTCATGTTCATTATTGATAAAATAACTAAGTAAGAATTATTAAAGACAAAGCCTAAGATACTTGTTAAAACACCAATTAAGAAGAAAGGAGATATCGCCGAAATTAAAATATTCTTTTTACTAATGTATTCCTTACATAAACAATACAAAATCCCTTTTTCTAAAGCAATTCCAAAAGATAAACTTTTTTTCTTGGCGCCATTTACTAAATACATTAAACCATGAATAACCTCGTGTAAGAAGACCCACAAAAACATTAAAATTACTAAAAAGATAAATTCAAAATCTCCTGTCTTTTGATCAGCAGCAACTAAAATATTTTTAAAGATTGACCACTTATCAAAAAAACCAATCGCTAAAATCAAGAAAATTAAAATTACTATTGACAGAAAACTTAAAAAGCCCATATCATATTCAAATAAATAATACTTTTCCCTTTTGTTTGCCATTTTATCACCATTAATTTAATAAAGATTGTAATTGTTTTAAAGCTTTTAAGAAGGCTTCTTCATGCTCATAACTGATTATTTCAACCTTACTATTAAGTTCCTTTTTGATTGGATCAAGTTCAATTTTTCCCGTATTATCTAAATCAACTTTTTTAATTAAAACATCATCAATATTTTTTTCTTCAGAATAATTAATACTAACATTTTTACTTGCTTCAACTAGTTCATCATAACTTATGATAGCTCTTTCTTCTTGTTCTTCTTCATAAGGTGTAAAATCAATATTTTTTTCATTTTGTTTACTTTCTAAATCTTTTGTAATACTTTGTAAATCAACCATTTCCTGATTGCTTTTTTCAATATTTTCTTCACTAGGTTTATAAAAATCAGGAACAACTTGTTTATCCTCTTTTACTAACTCTTTAAAATTATCTTCATTTATCTCATTATTTTTTTTCTTTAATTCATCTATTAATTGTTTATTTTGCATATATAAACTATATACTACTAGCATAGATATAATCATTAAAACTATTATTATAGCAAATATTATATAGTTAAAACTGCCTGTGTTTGCCACTTCAAGAATCATATCCATCACCTTCACCACTATAATATCATTATTACATTTTAAGTTAAAGACTTCTCCTAAAAACTTATTTAACAATTTACTCTATTTTACATCTAGGAAACTAGGACATAAGGATTGTCTTTCGTTCCTTCTCCTTTAACATGCGAAGCAACACTTAAATTTAAAACAGGACGCACTCCTAAATTAGTATTAACTAAGTTACGAGCCTTTAAACTACCATCCTTTGTTAAAGCTATCATATAAAAATTATTAGTTAAATCACTTCCACTTGCACTTACTGTCCAACAATCATCCAAAATCATTGGATTATACAAATAAAATCTTTTGTTTTCACTATCTTTAAGAGCACCTGCATAAACAATCTCATCCGCACTTAATAAACCAACACGTAACTTACTAATTTGTCCATTGCATTTTAATGATGGATTAGCATTCACAAAGATTCGTTGATAAACATTTGAATTTTTCATATCCCCATTATTATTAATAAAATCCGTATCCGAGCAGAAATCCCCTTCTACAAAATAATCTTTATAAGGAGCCAAATTAGTATCAACCCAAGTACTCAAGCTTTGATAAACTAAACTTTCATTAAACAAAACTGTTTTTAATTCATTAATATTTTCTGTATTAAACGGTGTTTGAAAAGCAATACTTTGATCCATTACCACACGTACTGTTCCATCACCATTAATTCGAACAATTCTAAATAAATAGTTGCCGATTTGCAAATAATTATTATCAACACTACCTCTAAAATAATAAGTTATTCCTAGTTCATCTTCATCTCTAATTAAACCTTCTTTAGTTACCGCCGCTTCACTTCCCGGCGTCGTATGCTCTAAAGCTAACTCATTATTATCAAGAAGCGTATCAGCAAATGTCTCTTCAGTTATCGACTCATTAACAACCAAAATCTTCGCCTTGATACTTTTTTTATTTTTATCATTATTTATTTTTAAAACAAAGCGATCGGTTATTGACCCTTCTAAAGCATTCAATTTAACTAATAAATTACGCTCCTTTTTTAAAATATTATTATAAATTGTATCGCCATTTTCTCTTTCTAGAATAATATTAACTTCATCTAAATCATTTTCAACTTCATCAAGATAAATTGAATAATATATTTTATTTTCCCCCGTATTTGTCACCGAAAATACGTACTCATAATCCTTTTTTTGTGGTTTTACAATATTTATTTCATTACCATCTAAATAATTTATGGCTAAATCTCCGACATTTAAAACAACCGCTTCTACTTCCTCATTATCATCTGTCATTGAAAGAAACATAATAATACTAATTATCCCATCAATAAGGACAATTAACAGACAAATGATAAGTAATTTTACCTTCCAACTAGCTCCTCTTAACTCACTCATAAAAGTCACCTTTTTCTAAAAATAGTATAACAAGAAGTCCTAAAAAAAACAAGTTAGCAATATCTTGCCGCTTTAAAAAAAATATTGTTTACCAAACAAAAAGGCGAAACCTTCACCTTTTTACAAATACTTTTTATATGTTCTAAATTGACTATCATTCTCTAAGTCAGTTGTAGCCAAATCTTTAAACAATTCTTTTTGTTTACGATCTAACTTAGATGGAATAACAACATTTAAGATTACATACATATCGCCTTTTTTACTACTTGTTGGATCTTTAATTCCTTTTCCCTTCAATCTTAATTGATCACCTGGTTGACTGCCAGAATCAATATCCAATATAACACTTCCGGTAAGCGTTGGCACTTCCTTTTTACAACCTAATACAGCATCAGTTATGGTTATTGGTACATCAACATATATATCGTTACCTTTTCTTTCAAATAATGGATGATCAGCTACTTTAAATTCAATATAAATATCGCCATTTGGTCCCCCATTATAACCAGCTGATCCTTTACCACTAATTCTTAATTGATGACCATTATCAACACCTTCTGGAACCGTAATTTCAATTTCTTTATTCTTTAAGATATGACCTTTACCATTACATTTTTTACAAGTATTTTTATATGTTTTTCCACGACCATTACAATCAGGACAAGTGCTTTCAGTTTGAAAAACTCCAAACATACTTCTTTGTTGTGTTATAACACGTCCACGACCATTACAAGTGTGACAAGTCTCTTCGCCAGTTCCACCAGCTCCATCACAAGCTTCGCATACACTATCAAGATCCAAATTTATAGTCTTTTTACAACCAAAAACGGCTTCTTCAAAAGTTAACTTAACTTTAACAAGCGAATCTTCGCCCTTAGTCGGACGATTACGACTATTACGACGTGATGAAGAACCACCAAACATTCCACCACCAAATAAATCATCAAAAATACTAGATAGATCAATATCATCAGCAGAGAACCCTTGGAATCCTCCCCCAAAGCCACCTTGACTAGCTCCTTGTGTATATGCCTCATGACCAAATTGATCATATTGACGTCTCTTATCTTTATCACTTAATACAGCGTAAGCTTCCCCAATTTCTTTAAATTTAGCTTCAGCTTCCTTAGAAGGATTAATATCAGGGTGATATTTCTTTGCTAATTTTCTAAAAGCACTTTTAATTTCAGCATCAGTTGCATCCTTCGATACACCCAAAACTTCATAATAATCTCTACTAGTAGCCATTTTTATACCTCCTTATCAAAATAAATCTTTCTATATTCTTCAAGTAAATTATCAAAATATTCAAAAGCTTTTTTATAAACATTTTCATCATCTAATGAAATTCCTAATATCGCAAAAGCTTCAGCTGGCCATTTATCGCCACCACATTTCATAAATTCAATATATTTATCTAAAGCTTCCTTAGAACCACTTAAAATATTACTTGCAACATTTGTTGCAACACTTATACAAATTGCATAACTATAAAGATAAAAATGCATATAATAATGGCTACGTAATACCCAAGAACATTTTGAATATTTATCTAATTTTACACTATTTCCATAGTATTTTTTCAAAGATTTCTTTGTTAAATCATCCATATAATCTTTGGTTAATGAATTGCCCTCATGAACATATTCATACATTTCTTGTTCCATTTTACCTTCTCTTACTGCACCAAATAAATTAGAAACAATAACCCCCATTATATTATAAAGACCTTGTAACTTTTCTTCTTTGGTTTTAGCATTTAAAACTACATAATGGGAAAGTAAACATTCATTAGTCAAAGAACAAACCTCAGAAACTAAACTAGCTTGTTCACGATACTGTAAAGGATTATTTTCCATCAAAAATTGATGATGAACATTATGTCCTCCTTCATGAGCAATCGTTGAAATACTATCTAAATCTCCGTTATAACTCATTAAAATACGAGAAGGATGATTCATTGTCGAAAAAGAATAACCGCCGCTACACTTACCTTTATATTGACAATAATCGATATAACGATTCTTAATAATTTTTTCAAACTTAGTGCCATATTCTTCACCTAATGGCTTTAGCGCTTGACGAACTAAATCTTGCGCTTCCAAAATACTATACTCACGATTATTTTGAGTAATATCTAAACTCAAATCATAAGAATGAAGCTCATCTAAACCTAAAACTTCCTTTTTCAAATCATAATACTTTTGTAAAACATCTAAATTAGCTTCCGTTGTCTTAACAAGTGTTTGAAAAACTTTATCATCCAAATTAAGTGAATCTAGTAAAGAAGCCCATGAGTCATCATAATGTCTAATCTTAGCAATAGAGTCATTCATCGCAATATAACTACCAAGTAAAGAAGCTGAAGTATCTTCATACTGATCAATCTTCTTATAAAAGCTATTATAAACTTTCTTTCTTATTTCACGATTTTTATTCTTTAACAAACGGCGTAAATTATTCGTCGCGATTGTCTCAAACGTTCCATCATCTAACTTAATCTTTCCATAATCATGTAAAGAATTTAATAACGTTGAAGATATTTGTTCATACTTATTCATTGCCCCTGTTAATTCAGCAACTATTTTTTCTTCATTTTCTGTTAAAACATGTTTCTTTTGACGATAAGTTCGATCCAAATCAGCTTTATAAGCCATTAATCTTGGTTCATCTTTAAATAACTTATCATATTCATCTTGCTTTAATTTAAGTAATTCTGGAGCAAAGAAACTAGTATTTTTTTCATACAAAGAATTCAAAAGAATCGTCTTATTTAATCTATCTTGACTATTTGAATTACCAAGTTCTTGATCATTAACTAAATACGCATAAACATATAAATCTTCCCATAGGGCTATTGCCGCCACACTTTTTTCTAAAAATTCATACATTTTCTGAGCATTCTTAACACAATTACTATAATTAACCAAGTCTTCTATTTTACTTTGGGCTTCTTCTAAGCTTTTTTTAAATTCCTTATCATCTTTAAAGAAGTCCGTTAAATCCCATTTATATTCTTCAGGTACTTCATTTCGACAATTATACTTTTGCATAAATCCTCCAATATTGGTGAAAAGTTCTAGTCACCTAGAACTTTTTCATCTCAAATACTATTTTTCTTCATAACTAGCTTCTTGAACATTATCATGTTTGTCTTTACTATCGTTACTATCGCTAGTTTCACTTTCTTGATTAGCTTGATTAGCTTTAGCGGCTTCTTCATAAACTTTAGTTGCTAATGACATTGTTTTTTCTTGTAATTCATCTTTTAACTTCTTAATTTCATCAACATCACTACCATTTAAAGCTTCTTTTAATTCTTTAACTTTATCCATAGCTTCTTCTTTATCTTTAGCATCAACTTTATCGCCTAAATCTTTAAGAGCTTTTTCAGTTTGGAAGATTAATGAATCAGCATCATTACGTACGTCAGCTTCTTCTTTACGCTTTTCATCTTGTTCCTTATTTTGTTCTGCTTCTTTCATCATCTTATCGATTTCTTCATCAGTTAAATTAGTATTTGAAGTAATTGTAATACTTTGTTCTTTTCCTGTACCTAAATCTTTAGCAGATACATTAACAATACCATTAGCATCAATATCAAATTTAACTTCAATTTGAGGAACTCCTCTAGGTGCTGGAGGAATATTACCAAGTTGGAATCTTCCTAAAGTCTTATTATCTTGAACCATTGGTCTTTCACCTTGTAGAATATGAATATCTACAGCAGGTTGGTTATCAGCAGCCGTTGAGAATACTTGACTCTTACTTGCTGGAATTGTTGTATTTCTAGGAATTAAAACTGTCATAACATTACCTAATGTTTCAATACCTAATGATAATGGTGTTACATCAAGTAATACTAAATCACTAACTTCACCAGTTAAAACACCACCTTGGATAGCTGCACCAATAGCAACACATTCATCAGGGTTAACTCCTTTACATGGCTCTTGACCAAGTTCTTTCTTAACTAATTCTTGAATATAAGGAATACGAGTTGAACCACCAACTAATAATACTTTATCAATATCACTAGCTTTTAATTTAGCATCCTTTAAAGCTTTTCTAACTGGCTCTAAAGTACTCTCAAATAAATCCATATTAATTTCTTCAAATTTAGCTCTTGTTAAAGTAACATCTAAGTTTAAAGGTCCATTAGCATTTTGTGCAATAAATGGAATTGTAATTTGTGTTGAAGTCATACCTGATAAGTCTTTTTTAGCTTTTTCAGCAGCATCTTTAATACGTTGCATTGCCATCTTATCATCACGTAAATCAACTTTATTTTCTTTTTCAAATTCTTCTACTAAGTAATCAATAATTCTTTGATCGAAATCATCGCCACCTAATCTATTATTTCCGGCAGTTGATTTAACTTCAAATACACCATCACCTAAATCTAGGATAGAAACATCGAATGTTCCACCACCTAAGTCATATACTAAAACAGTGTGAGCATTTTCTTGTTTATCAATACCATAAGCTAAAGCTGCTGCTGTTGGTTCATTTATAATACGTTTAACATCTAAACCAGCAATTTTACCAGCGTTTTTAGTCGCTTGTCTTTGCGCATCATTGAAGTATGCTGGAACAGTTATAACTGCCTCAGAAACACTTTCACCAAGATAACCTTCAGCATCTTTCTTTAATTTCATTAAGATTTTTGCACTAATCTCTTCTGGTGTATATTTTCTACCATTTGCAGAAACTTTTTCTTTAGTTCCCATTTTTCTTTTAATTGATGCAATTGTATTATCTACATTAGTAACTGCTTGTCTTTTAGCAATTTCACCAACTAATTCATCACCATCAGCTTTAAAAGCAACAACAGATGGTGTTGTTCTATTTCCTTCTGGATTTGGAATTACATGTGGTTCGCCACCTTCTAATACAGCAACACATGAATTTGTTGTACCTAAATCAATACCTATTATTTTTCCCATAAAAATCTCTTCTTTCTATTATTTTTTTATTTACTAACTTTAACCATAGCATGTCTTATAACTTTACCTTTATAAGTATACCCTTTACGTAAGACATCAACAACCATGTCAGGTTCAACGCCCTCAACCGTTTCAACTAAAACAGCTTCCATCGTATTAGGATCAAAAGGTTTATTTAAAACATCTATATTAACAACATCATTATTTTGTAAGATTGTTGTCAAATTACCATATATCATTTTAAAGCCACTTAGGAACTTACTAACTTCATCTTCTAAATTAGTATCATCCATATTAATAGCTCTTTCAAAATTATCGACAATTGGTAATAAATTTTTTATAAAATCTTCACCTTCATATTTTAACATTGTTGATAATTTTTCTTCATTTCTTCGCTTCATATTTTGCATTTCTGCACTAATACGAAGAACTCTTTCTTTTAACTGTATATTTTCCTCTTGTAATCTTATCTTTTCCGGATCTTCTTTTTTCTTAAAGAAGCCTTTTTCTTTCTTTGGAGAATTTTCTTTATTTTCTTTTATTTCTTCTTTTACTTCACTATCAGTAGGAGCATCACTCTTCACTTCTTCATCTAAAGGAGCTTCTGTTACTTCTTTTTCTTCCTTTACTTCTTCAACTTGCTCAGCTGCTACTTGTAAATCTTTTAAATTTTCTTCCATAATTCATCTCTTTTCTATGGTAACTATCTATAGTAAGTCCAAATTACTTACATAAATTATTTATTATATTCATCTATTTCTTTATTTATGAACTCTAGCAATCCGACAACTTTATCATATTCCATTCTTTTTGGTCCGACGATTGCAATTGTTCCTTCCTCACCATTTATATTGTAATGACTTTTTATTACTGTAACATTCGAGTCAAATTCATTTTCATCACCTATATAAACATTTACGCCATCGCTTTTTTCTTCGATTTTTCTAACTAAGGATTCGTCTTCAAATTTAGCAATTATCTTTTTAATTTCGTCTACGTTATCATATTCAGGTTGTTTTAAAATATTCGTTTTGCCACTAAAGAAGACGTTTGAACTATTCTTTGCAAAATCACTAAAGGCATCATAAAATATTTCATATACTTTTTCATATTGATGTATTTTCTTCGATATTACTGGTTTTATTTCATATTCCAATCTTTGACTTACTTGATCGATTGGTGTTCCAATTAACATTCTATTAATTAACTCACTTGTTTTAACCAATTCATCAATAAAAATATTTTTTTCAAGCCTAAACTTTTTATTTTCAACTATTCCTTTATTAGTACAAACCAAAGCTACTACTTGATTAGAATCTAAAGGAATTATACTAACTTGTTGTAAAGTATTATCTTTACTACTTTTACCTAAGACAACACTTGTATAATTAGTTAATTCACTAATTATTTCCATACATTTAGATATTGCATCACTTACTTGCAACTCTTGGTTATGAAAGATTGTCTGTAACTTTAGCATTTCCTCGCCATTAAGTTCTTTTGGCTTCATCAAGTTTTCTACGTAATATTTATACCCTTTTTCCGATGGAACACGACCACTTGATACATGATTTTTTTCAATGTATCCTAAACTTTCCAAGACGACCATCTCATTACGAATCGTCGCGCTAGAAAGTTTAAACTTCTTACATAGTCCTTTACTTCCAACTGGTTTTACAGTATTAATATAACATTCTACTATTTCTTTTAGTAACTCTTTTTGTCTATCATCCATAAAGTCACCGCCATTAGCACTCTTCTTTTTTTAGTGCTAAATAAATTATATACACTTCGTTAGCACTTGTCAATACCCGAGTGCTAATTTTTTTCTTTTTTTATATTTTTTGGCGTCCTTTTCCTCACTTCTTCTTAAACTATCTGTCTAATTACAATAAATCATCCCATATCTAGTCAAAATCTGTTATAATCTTAATAAATAGAGGTGAAGTAATTATTGAAAAAGACAAAAAAAAGAAAAAAATTTCGTTTAAAAACTAAGGTAAAAAGATTTTTAGTTTATTTTATTTTCATTTTAGGTCTTACTATATATGGTATCAAAGAGAGCTTTGGCATCTATGAAAAATATCAATATCAAAAAACCTACGAATATAAAATAAATCAAGTTGGTTACAGTAAAGAACAAACAGCCTTACTCTTAAAAAAATTAAGTGATAAAAATTTGGATTACTTGCTAAATGAAGATTTCAACGAAGCCTACTACAACATCGTCAATCAAAAATATTTCCTTGAAAAGAACTTTAATAACTATATTGAATATTATGCTTATCATCAATCATTAGACTATGCAACTATTATTGCAATCGTTAACGTTCACGCTAACAACGGCTGGTACAACGTTACTTACAAAACTGATACCCAAAAAGATCAATTAATCTTAGTCAACAAATTTTATCAATTAGAGGAATCATTTAAAAGAAATGACCTTGAAAACATTTCCCTTTCTGTTTCTTACGAAGGTCAAAGTGCTTCAAGCGTTATTATTGAACAATTCTTAAAAATGCGCGAAGACGTCAAAAATGCTTTAAATGTTCACTTAATGGTCAATTCTTCTTATCGTTCTTATGAAGAACAAGAAGAAATATATAATTCATTCAGATTAAAAGGTCAAACTTATGCTGATTCTTATGCAGCTCGCCCTGGTTTTTCCGAACACCAAACTGGTCTAGCCCTCGATATAACTTCTCTCGAACATAAAAATCAAAAAAGTTTCACTGAATCAGAAGAATACAAATGGCTTAAAGAAAATTGCCATAAATATGGTTTTATATTAAGATATCCAGAAGGCAAGGAAAACATAACCGGTTATAATACTGAAAGCTGGCATTTTAGATACGTTGGCGAAAAAGTTGCTACTCAAATATATAACGAACAAATTACCTTTGATGAATATTATGCATTTTATATTGAACAATAAAGTTTCCAAGTTCTAGCAAAAGCTAGAACTTTTTTCTTTCCCAACGTAAAAACAAGTTACTTCACTAACTTGTTTTTATTTCAAAGAAAAGCTATCATTAATTAACAACGTACTATAAAGAAACAAAACATCTTGATCTGCAAAATCAATATATTGATCCAAAATTTTAGGCGATATATAACGAGTATCAACTAAAGTTATTTTTTTATACCCCGTCACCAACAAAGGGACCAAACTACTACCATAAGAATCACGAAAAACAATTAATTCTCGGTCGCTCAAACTTGCTTCATTAGTTATCGTCATCAAAGAAACAGCTCCCGATAAATATATATCATACTTATCAAAATCATCTTTCTTTGTTAAATCATAAACTTCAGTTACTTTCCTTGTTTCATAATTATAAACTTGGGCCTGCGAAAGAACCTCATTTTGTAAAACATTAATGTCTTCATAAGTAGCATGGCCTGGCAATTGACCGGCATAAACACCTAAAAAAGACGTTATTTTTTCTAATCTAAAGCCCTCAGCAAACAAAAAGTCCATCTCCTCGGCCAAATAAGCCCCTACGTTAAGCAGAGTCTCCTGTTTCCAATGCGTATCGGTCTTATAGTAATTATCTAAAGATAATAAAGGAAAAATATCAAGATATTGCGCAAAGTTTAAATCTGTTTTCATAAGCGTAACCATTTTTTCATAATCCAACTTTAAATTTCCTTGATCAATAAAATAATTCTTATCAGGAACAATACTAAAATAAATCTTATTATTCTTTAAATAATTCTCTTTAATAAAATTTACCTTTTTACTTAAATTAGTAACCGAATTTTCATTTAATGGATAAAGTTGCTTAACAATATAATCATTATATACATACAAATCATTATAATTATGTTTTATTCCTAATTCCAATTGCACTTTTAAAGACCTAAAATCATCACGTCTAACAAATTGGTCTGTTGTATAACTCTCAAATTTTTCAAAAAAAGTTCCATCAAAAATCGTTTTAAAAGAAATTTCCGGAAATTGCGCCAGCTTTCTTCTTTCACTAACAGAGATTAACGTATCAGACTTAAAAACATTCAGTAAAAAGAAGACTCCTAAAAACAAGAAGAAAAGAATACTTACAACAATATTTTTATTTTTTTCATTCATCAAAATTTCCTCCTAAAACCTAAAATACAAGAATGGATTATATGAATTATCAATTAAATAAGCCGTTACAATCAATAATAAAACTACCATCAATAAAGGTTCTAAAATATTAAGTGTCTTATTAATAAATTCTTTTTTTCTTAACTTTTCTAAAATCATTTTAAAACAAGGGGTTGCCGCCACCAAAGCAACAATTAAGACTACTGCATAACTTTTCAAATTATAAATTGTATAATCATTAATAAAACTTTCACCATTTAAGCCAAATAAACCTGTAATATTATTAAAAGCTTCCGACACATTGTCTGCACCAAATATAATAAAACTAATCATCACAATAAACAAGACATACAAACTTTGCAAAAAGCGGGGCCATTTCTCAAGATACTTTCCTAACCATAACTTCTCTACTAGTAATAAAATACCAAAGAACAAACCCCAGATGACAAAATTCCAACTAGCTCCATGCCAAAAACCGGTTAAAAACCAAACAATCAAAATATTTCTTAATAAAATAAGCTTCCCATGTCGATTGCCTCCTAAAGGAATGTAAACGTAATCACGAAACCACGAACCTAATGAAATATGCCATCTACGCCAAAATTCGGTAATACTTCTAGCCATATATGGATAGTCAAAATTTTCTAAGAAATGAAAGCCAAACATTCGTCCTAAACCGATAGCCATATCACTATAACCTGCAAAATCAAAATAAACTTGTAACATATAACTAATGGCAGCAAGCCAGTAAAAAACAATGCTTCTTTCAGTCACTAAACCAAAATTAGCGCAAAGTTCACCTAGAATATTAGCTAGCAAAACCTTCTTAGCTAAACCAATAGTAAAACGTCGAATCCCCATTGCCAAATTATCCCAACTATGTTCACGTCCATCTAACTCTTCGGCAATCGTTTCATAACGAACAATAGGTCCCGCAATCAATTGAGGGAATAAAGAAACATAAGTCGCCAATTTCCCAATATTTTTCTGGACTTTAACTTTTCCTTTGTAAACATCAACCACATAACTAATAATTTGAAAAGTATAAAAAGAAATACCTACTGGCAAAGCAATATGTAATAAAGCTATATCCGTTTTAAAAATAGCATTGACATTCTGAATAAAAAAATCAGTATATTTAAAAATGATTAAAAGCCCAATATGAATTGCTAAAATAATATAAAGCAGCGCCTTACTTCTATTTTTATCAAGCAAGATTGCTCCACCATAAGCTACTCCAATCTCTAACCACATTAAAAATAGATACTTCGGTTCGCCATAAAAATAAAAGAGCATCGAAGCCAGTAAAAGAACCGTATTCTTTAATTTTCGTGGGACCAGAAAATAACTTAATAAAACAACTGGTAAGAAATAATATAAAAAGCTAATACTTGTAAATAACATATTATCCTCCTTACAAATAAAGCACCTTAAAGGTGCCTAATTATGACATTGGTCGTTCTTCCGGTAATGAAATATCATCTTCCTGATTTCCTTTTACCAATTCTTTACCAATTTCATTGTTAACATATTTTTTAAAATTTTCATATACTGGTTTAGCTTGATCCGCCGCTCCCATAACTAAAAATATTACTTGACCATTATTAGTTATATATAATTGTTCAGCTGATACACAAATCCATTTACGCATATCAAGATTGTCTAACATTTTTTGTTTACTACTTTCAACATCGGCATTATCTTTTAAAACAACGACAACAGCCGAATAAGCTTGAGCATTCATCAATGGTTCAGAAACCACCATCTTTTCCACATCTACACTATCCTCAAGCCCTGTATAAGCGTTAACATTATCATCATTAACTTCCACCTCGGCGGTCTCTAACGCCGGTAAATCGATATCTTTATAAATACTATCAAACATTGTCTTAATATCATCAACTGTTTTTAAATTGCTTTCAACTTTCTTATTAGAGAAAACTTTTCCCAAGCCAATAATTCCCCCAACAATAAGTATCACAACAACCGCTATTATAATAATTTTCTTTTTCATAGTTTTCCTTTCCTCATTAGTATTCTCTACTTTCTAACTTTGCATACTTTTTTATTTTATAAAAATTACTATCACTGATTTAAATCATAACTAAAGTCAACCATACCATTAACAGCGACTTCCATCTTTGAACCATTTTCTTGTAAGGCTACTGATCTAATATTTGAATAAATGTAATGCCATTTTGATTCGCCGGTATTTGCATCAACTAAATCAATATCTGTATCATTATTAATTGTTAAAAGATCTCTTCCACTATATAAAACATTAGTTCCGTCACTGAATAATCGGCTACCATTTGTATTATAAATTGACATTGAATCAGTTCCTGTAACAATCATATTTCCTTCATATCCTTGAATTGGTTCTGGAATACGTGCTGTTAATTTAGTTCCACTTGAATCAATAACATACCAACCTCCATCTTGTAATACAACATACTTGCTTATATCTTTTAAAGGTTCAGTTCCATTATCTTCTCCATCAGCAAGATAAAATATCCCAATATAATCATAGTCAAACTCTAAATCCGTATTAACTTTGCCATCTGCAAGATCAATAATTCCCCATTTTCCATTTGTATCCTGAGCAATATAAGTATTATTAAATAGGGTCGTTCCATAATTTTTTATTGCTTTAAATTCGGCAATTACCGCTTTAGCTTGAATATCATAAACTTTAACTCCGGCAGCAAAATAATATGGATCTGTTTCATCAGGATTACCATCTACAATAAAGGCATAACGATTATCTATTTTATCAGAATATTGTCTTACTGTATCTTGTTTATAATATTTTAAGGCATATTCACCGTCATCAATTCTTTCATAAGCCCAGCCACAATAAGAAGATTGACACTCATATTCAGCCGCTAATTCTGAACCTGAATAGAAGTTCAAATTACCATCCTGAAAGAAATCTTTATAAATAGGGTCAGTCGTTGGTTTAGTTTCATCCAACAATTTTTTGAAACGCATAAAAGCTCCCGTCGCTCCCATGCCTAAACAGCCAAGACACAACACCAATAAAATTATCAAAGCAATTACTTTATTAATATTATCTGCTTTACTCACAATATCTACCTACTTTCTTCTTTTTTAGTATTAGTATTATCTTTATCTTGTGTATCATCCTTATCAGTTGGTTCATCACTAACTCTTTCGATAGTCGTTTCTACATAACTACCATTTTTCAAAATAGATACAACAAAACTATTACCATTTTTAGTTACTTTAAAAGCTGGTTTACTACCCAAATAATCCGTACTAACTATCGTTACATCCTTACTTGAGATTATTTTTCCCTCATAATCATAAATCTTTAACGTTTTATCATTTAAAACTCCAGCATAGAAATCATCATACAATTCTACATAAGCATAACTATCTTTACCAACCTTTTTCCCCTTATCATCATAAACATAGTATTTAGAGTTAGCTTTATCAAATAACTTAACATAACTTCCCTTATTAATATATCCTACAATATTATAATTATATTCAACAGAAGCTGTACTCTCATCATAGATAATTTGATACTTATTAGCAGCATTATTTGCCACAATATAATCCCCTAAACGAGTCAAACTATTATAGTTAAAACCATACTTACCAGCAACCTTAGTAGCCGCAATACTAATCATCCCACTCTTGTTCTTATTATTTACCGCAATTACATCATATGAACCAGATACAAATGGTTCTCCTTCTTTAAGACTTGGTAAAAAATCATTTACAGTTAGATAAACTCCTTTATTTTTACCTTCAACTAAGTCATATAAATTATAATTAGTATCAAAGATAAAAACATAACGTTTATTAAAGATTGGTATAACATTATTAAAATTATCACTATTGCCCATTAAAGCTTGATAACATGAACCAAGTTTACCATCTGTATTACTTACAGTATTCTTATTAGCACAAGTATAAGTTCCTAATAAATTTAATTTAGTTAAATCATCATAAAAATACAACTTACCATTAAAATAACTATAATAAGCTAATTTTTTATTATTTCGTCCTTCATTTAAATTAATTGTATTATATTTATCTTCTTTAAAATCTTTAGTATAGACTAAAATATTTAATTCATCAGAATCTACTTCTATTTTAAAGGCTTGATTTGTTGAAGTTAGTTTGCCATCTTTATCATATATATACGAAGTAACATAGTTATCATTATATAACTTTATTCCTTCTTCATTATACTTAGATCCCTCAGAATCAATAATAAACATTTCTTTATTTTCATTGATTAAGAATAAATAATTATCTCTTGCCGTAATAAAATCATAATCTCCAGTAATAATTTTAGCATCATAATCATAAGCTGTATACTTACCTAAATCCTCAGTTACAATTAATTTATTAGTATAATATTTAAGATCTTCTGTTGTTTCAATTACTTTGCTAAGAACTTTATTATTTTTATTAATTACAACATAACCATTACCTTTTTTAGCTATCAAATTATCGGCTTTATCTAACATATAAAGATTTTCATAGCTTGGTTTTATTATTTCATTAACCTTATCTCCAATCTTAATTAAACCATAATTATTTTTAGCATCAGCTATAATAAGATAATCTCCATCATAAGCCTTGACATCTGTATATGTTTCTATCTCTTTCTTTTGACTCAATGAATATAAAATAATATTTTGATTACCTAAGCCAGTCCCTTCAGGATTATCCGCAACAAAAATATAATCATTATTATAAACTGGTACTCTTTCTACTTTCGCCTTCCCATTTTCATCAAGTACTTTAGGAACATCTAATGTATCAGCATAGTTATTATAAGCTAAATAACATAACTCACTATCTTTATTTTGACATTCATATGTGCCAATTTCTTTTTCATCTTTATCTAAAATATATAACTTTCCTTCTTTATAATAGAAGTTATCTGCCATAATAACTGGTTGTTCTTCTTCTTTTTTAGGGTCTTCTTTCTTTTTATTTGCCTTAACATTAGCTAAAACAATTATTCCAATTATTATTAGTAAGACCAAAACTCCCGCAACGCTTATTAATATTTTTTGTTTTTTATTTAATTTTTTACGTTCTTTTCCCTTCTTATCGGCCTCATCATCCGTCGTCGCTTCCTTTTCATCTTTTTCAGATTCCTCATCCGAAGTAACATCATCAACATCCTTGCCTTTAGCCTCATCAGCCAACAAAGATTCAGCTAAAGCAATATTTTTTTCCGCTAAAGCCTCCTCTGCCTGTTCCATAGCTTCCTTTTCTTCCTCCGTGATATCAATTAATTCATCTTCTAATTCATCATAAATATCACTTCTTTTTTTACCTTCCTTTATTTCTGAAAGTAAAATAGGTTGTGTCTTTTCCAAGTCTTTATCTTTCATAAGTCATACCTTCCTTACATTACTCCAATTATATCATAGAAATAGCAATTTAAAGAAAAATAATCACCAAAAAAAGTTTTAAATTTTTAAAACTTTTAAAGTATTTTAATTAAAATCTCATTCATAACATAAATATAATCAGGATTAATAAATAAAAAGCCATCTTCATAAATCATTTCTTTTTCGGCTAAAACTTCTTTTAAATCATAAGCTTCTTGAATATTAACTTGATACTTTAAGAAAAAATCTTTAACATTAATTCCTCTTAGTAATCTAAGCCCTAACATAATTTCATTATCCATTTGTTCTTGGCGGGATAATAAATCTTCTTTAAGTAAGAATTTTCCCCCAATATACGAAGTCAAACTTCTTGTATTTTCATACCTCACTCCATGCACATAACCATGAGCTCCAACACCAAAACCATAATATTCATTATTAAGCCAATAATTAATATTATGCCGACTCATTTTTCCTTCTTTAGCAAAATTACTTATTTCATAATGAATAAATTTTTTATTCTCTAACTTATCACAAATATATTCATACATCGTAGCATCTAACTCAGCCGGAATAGGCACCATCTTGGTAATTCCAATCTTGGTATTATCTTCAATTATTAACGAATAAGTACTTATATGATCAGGATTCAATTTCAGTAACAAATCTAAATCTTTCTTTGTTACTTTTAAACTTTCCCCCGGAATACCATAAATAAAATCAACATTTATATTATCAAATCCTTTGCTACGACAAAGACTCATCTTATTACACGCCGTTTGAAAATCATGATTTCTTTCCATAAACTTTAATTTATCTTCATCAAAAGTTTCAATTCCAATACTTAGCCTATTTACCCCATAATCTTTTAAAATATCAAGTAAATGTTCATTTATATCATTCAAATTACACTCAAAAGTAAATTCATAATCAGTGCTTAACTTAAAAACTTTAATCATATCTAATAAATATTTCAAATCTTTTTCTTGTAAACAAGAAGGTGTTCCTCCCCCAATATAAAGGGTCTTTATCTCCTCATCACAATACTTATCCTGTATTTCTGCTAATAAAGCATTTAAATACTGTGTAATCCATGGTCCATGATAAATAACTTTACAAAAATCACAATAACTACAAATACTTTTGCAAAAAGGAATATGTATATATACGCTTTCCATAACATCCCAACCTTTTCTAAAATAACTTTAACCTAAAAGGAAACTAATATCAATCTCTTTTTGATTACGAATCTTCTTTAATTTCTCTTCGACTTCTCGCGCCATTTCTTCATTGAACTTCTCATTTTTTTCCAATTCGCCTTTATATTTATAAACTTTATCTAAATAATCGTGCTCATTATCTTGCTGATACTTGTGCGCATAATATAAAAATAAGGCCCTAGTTGCTTCAAAAATCCCCTGATTACTAGCTATTTCATAATTTTTCAAAGCCGCGACTAAATCGCGTTTTATTCCCGCAGTTACATCTCCAACCATCAACAAACGAGCCAAATTATAATAAGCATAATAACAAATTGTTCGATGATTAGCAAGGGTGGCCTTTTCATAATACTCATAAGCTTTCGCAATATCTTTAGTTATTACTTCACCACATTCATAAAATTGACCAACTTTATTACAAGCCCAACTTTCTTCTAAATCAGCACTCCTTAAATAATAAGTAAAAGCTTTGGCCTTATCCCCCTGTATTTCATAATATCTTCCTAAATTATTCAAAGAAAAAGCATAATCATTTAAAGCCCCTTTATTAAAATATTCTAAAGCCTTCGGAACATCTTTTTCTAAAGGATACTCCCCATGTAAATACATCAATCCTAATACATTTAATGCCGCAATATTTCCAAGTGAACTAGCCTGCACTAAATTATCATAAGCCATCTTATAATCTTCCGGCGTTTGATTACCTAAAAAGCCTCGATAAAACATACTTCCTATCATATAACAAGCCCCAGCATGATTATACGAAGCCGCAATCTTTAAATACTTATAAGCTTCTTCATACCTTGGATACCCTTTAACATACCCACAAAATTCATTACTACCTATTTCAAAACAAGCATAAGCATTCCCTGAAAGCGCCATCTTCTTTAAAGAATAATCATAATTAATACTTTCTCTTAACTTCAGAACCAAATACTCTTGCAACCCTGAACAACTTATATAAGTATCATTTAAAATACTTTCCATAACTTCCTTCTTCAAATCACTCTCATACAATGGTTGCTTCTTATATAAAACAATATAAAATAAAAATTCTACTAACACACTATAATAATCATTATCTTTTAATAATAAATCAATTTTTTCTAAAAAAGGCTTATTAACGTTTTGATCATTCTTACTTATATTATAAAGTTTAAAACACAAAGCTTTCATATTTTCATTATTATTAATAAAATTCTTTTGATTATTTTCTAAGACATAAACTCTTCCATCCATAATACTCAATATATTTATAATAATATCAAAAAAGATAGTCTTATCAGTTTCATATTTTTTTTGCATATTTAAATATTTTTGTTTATAATCATCACCTATTCTTCGACAGCCTACGCAATAATTATTAATTGTTGTATCATTGACTTCTAAAACTTCAAATAAAACACAAAATAACTCCGTTTGCATCGCAGAAGTTTTATTTTTAGACAATTCTTTTATTACTCTAAATAGATTTCCTAAACTAAGATTATCATCATTATCATTCATTTTTATAAATTTCTTCTTCATCAAATCACCACTATCACAATACCACAAATTGTGGATTTTATAAATATTGTCACCATAAATTGTGGATTAGTGTTACTTTTACTTTACACTCATCTAGAATATCATTTTAACAGGAGGAAAAAAGTATGAAAAAAATATGGTCAAATTATAAACAAACAATCATTTTATTACTATCATTAATTATTGGTGCAATTGTTGGTATTATCTTTAAAGAGAAAGCTCAAATTTTAAGTCCACTTGGCGAATTATTTATGAACATGATGTTCGTCATCATCGTTCCGCTAGTCTTTTTAACGATAACAACATCAATCGCTAAAATCAAACAACCAAAGCGACTAAGTAAAGTTATTTCATCAATCTTTTTAGTTTTTGTTATAACTTCCCTAGTTGCCATCGTTATAGGTGTTTTAACAACTTACACTATAAAGTTAGTTAACCCTGAAGATTCAAGCGCGATCATCGAAACTTTAAAAGATAATGAAGAAAGCGAAGATATCAAATTAAATATTTTAGAAAGAACTGTTCAAGCAATCAGTGTTTCAGATTTTGCTAACATTTTATCAAAAGATAATATTATTCCATTAGTTTTAATATCAATCTTTGTTGGTTTAGCAATTTCTAAACTAGGTAAAGAAGGTGAACCACTTCTAAATATCTTAGAAGCAAGCAATAAAGTTGTATTAAAATTAATCGATTACGCCTTTATGTACGCCCCAATTGGTCTAGGTTGCTATTTTGCTTCCTTAATTGGTACATTTGGTTCTAGTATTGCTATTGGTTATGCTAAAACATTCGTAATATATACCGTTGTAGCTTTATTGTTCTATTTTGGTATTTATTCCCTATATGCCTTCATTTCTGCTGGTAAAGAAGGCGTTAAAAGATTCTGGCAAAACATTTTACCAGCAACTGCTACATCAATTTCAACTTGTTCATCAGCCGCTTCCATCCCTGCTAATATCAAGAGTGCTAAAAATATCGGTGTTCCTGATGATATTGTTGAAACTATCATTCCTTTAGGAACAAGTTTCCATAAAGATGGTTCAATGATTGGAACAGTCTTCAAAATAATGTTCTTAGCTTACCTTTTTGGAACGAACGTTTTCACTCCAGCTGGTTTTGGTCAAGTTGTTGTAACTGCTATAATAGCTAACTTACTTATTTCAGGTGTTCCTGTTGGTGGTGGTACTATCTCTGAAATGATGATTATTTCAATGATGGGCTTCCCAGTTGCAGCTTTACCTATTTTAACTCTAATAGCTACTATCATCGATCCACAAGCCACATTATTAAATGTTGTTGGTGATGCTTCAAGTTCAATGCTTGTTGCCCGAATTGTTGATGGTAAAGATTGGTTAAATAAAAAAGGCAAAAAGCAAAATCAATTAGTCGAAGAAAGTACAGACGAAACTATTGAAGAAACTGCTGAAGAAAGCGAAGAAGAATCAGTTAAAGACCTCGCTGAGGACAAAGTTACAGAAATAAATAATGAAGTAAAAGATGAAAATAAAGCAAAAAACAAATCTAAAAGCAAACAAAAAAAACACAAATAGTGTTTTTTTTATTGGGTTTCTTTTTTCTTACTCTTCTTAGCAACCTTCTTATTAACTGAAACTCTTACCAAACTATACACCACTGACAGAACAGGCACTCCAAGTAACATTCCTAGAATTCCGCCGACTGAACCACCAATCGTAACAGCTACTAAAACCCAGATTCCTGGTAACCCAATCTTTCCTCCAACGACACGCGGATAAATAAAATTTCCTTCAATTTGTTGCAAAACAAGGAAGAATATAATAAAAGTCACCGCTTTAATAGGCTTAATCATAAAAATCAAAAAAGTTCCTACCGCGCACCCTATAAAGGCTCCAAATACCGGAATTAAAGCCGTTACTCCTACTAAGACAGATATCGTCGCTGCATAAGGTAATCTAAATAAGAGCATACCTAGCAAACACAAAATTCCTAAAATAAAAGCTTCTACAAATTGGACCTTAATAAAGCTTGAAAAAACCGCATTAGAAAGGCTCATCACCTCACAAAACTTAGTATAAACTTTATCATTCATAATACATTGTAATAACTTCTTAAATTGATTTAACAACGTTTCTTTGCCCATCAATAAATAAATAGCAAAAACTAAACCGACAAAGAAATTACAAACAACCGAGAAAACCGAAGAAGCAAAGCCCATTGAATAATTTAAAATACGACCATAATTAGTTGTTAAATAATCTGATATTTCTTTCTTTAAATTAGTATTTTCTAGTTCTAAAACTTTCAATTCATCATTACTAAAGCCTAAACTCTTCCCAATATCATGAATAGTTTTCTGATATTCCGGAATATTATCAACAAAAATCTCTCCAGCATTTTTGATTTGTGGAATCAATATCAAAATCAAAAATGCTATAAAACCAAAAACCATCACTAACGACAACAATACACTAAGTAATCGTTTATTTTTCTTAACTTTTTTTAATAGTCCTTGTTCTAAGAAATTAACCAAAACATTTAAAATCATCGCAAAGATAATTCCAACAACAAAAGGCGCTAAAACCTTAGCAAGAACACTAAAAGCACTAAAAAGCCACTTATAATTCATCAATAAGACAAACAAGATAACACCATAAGTAATTAAAAAAATTTTATTTTTAAACTCTTTTTCATTCATAAAAACCACCATCTTTATTATATCATAGTATTTTCATTTAATAAAATTAAGGCAAAAAAAAACTGTAGCCTGTCAAAACCACAATCCTTTTCGTGACATAATCATTGTTAAACTTATAACATATTGACAGATATAATTATAAGCCTCTTGCCAATAGCGTCACATGTACGTATATACTTAATAGCTTGACAAGATATTATCATTAATAAACAATAATTTTGAATAATATTAATTATTATCCCTTGTTTATAAAGTGATATATGACAATAAGAGTAATTTCAGTTACTATCATATCGGCATGTATCACTGAGCCTTTTAACTAGTAATCATAGTATTTTTGTACTAATAAAATTACTAGCAAGCACTCTCTCTATTAAGTAACTTAAATATACCATTTTTTTCATACTACGTCAAGACTTTTTTTCTAAATTTATTATATTTATAAAAAGGCAAAAAAAAATTATTGTCTGTCAAACAATAACCTTCTTCGTGGCTTAATATTATTCAAACTAACAGTCATTGACAGGTAGCTGCTAGCCTCTTGCCAAAACGCCACATACACGTACATACCTAATAGCTCGACAAGATATCAAAATATTACCTTTTATATAGATAAGAAAAGTTAAAATTAATTAACCGATTCCCATCAGTAATATCCTGCTGGAATAAACGGTCCAACCAATGAAAGATAAATCTAACATTGATTGTTATTAGTTCATCACCCAGCAACCATGTAAGTTCAATAATTAAGACTAAAGACAGATTATAAAAGTATACACAACTATAAAATATCCATCCTAAATATTTGAAACTTACTTTACTATTAAGTATCTAAACTATATCATTATTTTATTCATTAGTCAATAGCTTTTTTGATATTTTCTAAAAATCATCGTCATCATTTAAATTTTTAATTCGCCTTTTTACTAATAAAATTAATTCTAGCGGAGCTTCAACCTTTGGTAATACCAGCAAACAATCTTGTAATTTAACTTTTAAACTAACATTATCTTTTACATCCAGAGCCTCTTCTAAATAATCAACAGTTGTTTGCTTATTTTCAAGAACGAAACTTCTAATATATTGTTCAATATCATTAAGAACAAATTCTTTTAGATCATATTCATCCATTTCGCTCATTCCATAATAAGCTCCTACTAAATATCTAAAAATATCTTTAATTGTCATTCAATCACCACTATCTTTTATTATAACACAACTATCATAAAACTTTATGATATAATAATCTAGGTGATTTAAATGATAATAAAAATCTTTTTCTTATTAATCTTAATTTTTATAAATGGTATACTATCTGCTAGTGAAATAGCTTTCTTATCTTTAAATAAATATTCTTTAACTCGTAAACGTAACAAAAAGACCAAAAGAATCGAAAAAATGATTGCTAATGAGTCAACCTTCTTATCAACCATTCAAATTGGGATTACCTTAGCCGGTTTTCTGGCCTCGGCTTTTGCCAGTGATACTTTCACCGAATACTTGATATCTTATGGCGTTTACATTATCAGTGATAGCTTTACCAAAGCTTTTCTAATGATTACCATAACTCTCATCTTATCATATATAACTTTAGTTTTTGGCGAACTAGTTCCTAAAAAGATCGGTCGTTCTAAGCCAGAAAAAGTAGCATATCTGACAATCGACCTAATAACAGCCATTTCCTTTATTTGTAAACCTCTAATCATTTTACTAACCTTTTCGACCAACTTCATTTGTAACCTTTTAAACATTCATGAACGAGAAGAAACTCTGACTACCAAAGATATCAAAAAGTTAATAATTACCGGGTCTAAACAAGGTATTGTCGAAGAAAAAGAAAAAGAATATATTTTAAATATTTTTAATTTCAATAACAAGACCGCCAATAAAATAATGACCCCTCGTGAAAAAGTCGTCTATATTGATATCAAAGATACTAAACAACAAGTTCTAAGAAAGATTAAAAATTCTAAATTTACTCGTTTCCCTGTCCTAGATGATGAAAATATTCTTGGTTTTATCAATATTAAAGATTTTATATATTATCATCAAGACAATAAAGAATTGCAAATAAAAGACATTATTCACCAAACTTGCATTTTTAAGAAGAATGAGAAAATCGATGATATCTTTCGCATCATGCAAGAAAATCAAGAAACCTTCTCCATTATTACAGATAAAAATATTTTCATCGGCATTCTAACTATCGAAGATGCCGTTGAAGAAATCGTTGGTAATATCGAAGATGAGTACAGCAAAAAAACAGATTAAGAGCTAATCTGTTTTTTCATCATTTAATTTTCTATTTTCTAAGCAGTAAACAACATTAAACTTCACAAAATTTAAGAATAATTCTTTACTTTCAGCATCAACATTTTTACTTTTCTTGACAATTGATATAATATTTTTTAACTTTGTCGTTTCTAATAGTGTCTTAATTCCCACGTCTTTTAATAATTTAAAAATAGCTTTACATATCTTTTCTCGTTCAATAAGCGTATGATTATCCAACCATAAACTAATACTTTTATCTAAATTAGTACTTAGTTTACTTAAATTAGCATCAACAAAGTGATCATCCTTAACTTCCCAATAAAAAGGAGAATGAGCAAAAATATCTTTTCGATTAGCTTTAACAACGCGATAATTATCTCCATGACGTAAAAGTAAACCAATTAACGAATAATTAGGTACAATATGTACTAACTTTGGTTCCATTCTTTTATATTTTTTTGATTCAATTTGCGCCTTTAATAAACCTGGTCCATCTAAATTATATACCTTCACCACTTTTATCTTAGCAATAATATTTGCATTCATAGCCGCTACCAAAGCCATATTGCCACCTTTTGAGTGACCTCCGACTACAACTTTTTTATCAAAAAGACCAACATTTCGATTCAAATAATTAATTGCATCAATCTGCGAAGCAACCGGATATTGATAACACAAATTAAAATTTTCTTCCCAACCAGATAAATTATTATCTGTTCCTTCATAACAAATATACTTACTACCATCACCTAATTTTAAAGTAAAAGCACAAAACATTTCCTCATTGGTAATTTTATAAATATAATTGCCAATTAGAATATCTTGATACCTTTTCTTATCTACTATATTAAGTACTAGACGATATAAATTTTTTTGATCAAGTCCTTTTTTTAAAAACTCTTTATAATTTAAATCTTTCAAGAATTTTTTTAAGCAATCATTAAGATTTACATAGTCTTTAGCTACAATATTACCTAAATCCAAATAGGATAATTGTGAAAAAATAACATAATCAATATCATTATATTCCTTTTCAGAAACACTCGTTTTACCATATGTTTCAAGATAATTAAATATATTATTAGCCATTTTCCTCACCTCTTATTAGCCATTTCCCGTTTGATCCAATTCATAATCAAAGCAACAACATAATTTTGTTGTTCTCGAGTCAATTCTTGTCCTTTAGGTATATGATGCCACTTTTCTAAGCAACCACGACAACACGTAGCTGTAGCATGTTGCGCTATAAAAACTGGGTGATTTTTCATCGGTGTCTGTGCCCCATCATTTTCTGGATAGGCAGGAGCCAATTTCTTTTCAATAAAATCATAAGCATGACTCTTAATTAGATCCATTCCTTTTTCCTTAGTATAAGCGATTTCCTTCTTACGCAACTTAAAGCCACTTCGAAATTTACTAAGTTTTAAAGCATCTAACTTTTTATCAATTATTAATTGCGCCTTTTTATTTAACATCTTTAACCTATCTCTTAAATTTCTTTACTCCATAAACCATGTAAATTGCAATAAGCATATATTTTCATTCCTTTTTCATAATCAAAAACCGCTTCTGGTTCATCTCCTGGTTTCAAATCATATTTAATTACAGAATCAGTATATACAGCCATAATCCATTTTATATAATGATTTTCCTCCATTGGATGACTTTCTTCACCAACTCTAACATAAACCGTTTCCTCATCAACATCACAAACTGGTAGATGTTTTTGCTCACCTACGCCTTTTTTTTGCAAAGAAACTTCTATCATTTCTTCCCCACAACATTTAATATGGATATCTTTTCCTTCCAAAACTTCAATTATTGTTCCACAATGTTCACATTTATATATTTTCATAAACAAACCTCCGTCACTTATTGTACCACAAAAAACCTCTCTCGTATTATTCTTTTACTGCCGGATTCACATGAATAACCGTTAAATATATTTCGGGAATTTTTTCCGCTATTTCTTTTTCTAAACAATTAGCAATTTCATGACTAGCAAACGTTGATAAATTTCCATCAACAAAAATCGAAAAAGTAACTTGATAACGATATCCTACTGGCGTTGCATTAAAATGATTAATCTTTATAATATCATCATATCTTTCAATTATTTTTAAAACCTTATCCTTCGTTTCTGAAGAAATAGTTTTATCCATTAAAATATCATAACTTTCTTTAAATATTTTTAAACCAGTTACCATAATCCATAAAGATATACCAATACCCACAATACTATCGCCATAAGTAAAGCCATATAAATTCAAAATAACTGATAACATATTAAAAGAAGTAACTATACAATCATTTCGATGATCCATACTATTAGCTTCAACTAATAAATTATTACTCTTTTGTCCAATCCTTTTCGTATACATATATAAACCTAACTTAGTTACAATTGTTACTAAACAAACAATAATTAACCAAATACTAAAATGATATTCATTAGTTTTAAATAATGAAAAAAAAGAACTATTTAACATTCTTAAGGCAACAGTAATCATCGTTAAACTAATTAACATTGAATAAATATACTCTGCTTTACCATGACCTAAATTATGATCCGCATCAGCACTTTTACTGGCCACTTTATTGCCAATATAAGTCATCAACGAATTAAAGACATCCGATGCACTATTAAAAGCATCTGCCAGCATCGCTTGACTATTGGATATTAATCCCACAATAATTTTTATAATAAACAAGAAAATATTTCCACTTATTCCTAATATACTAGCTTTTTTTGCTGCTTCAAATCTATCCATAATCAAACAACCTCTTCTTATCTTATTTTAACATAATTTACTAAAAACTAAAACTAACCTAATAAAACATCTAATACCATCATTAATAAAAAGCCACCCATAAAAGTAAATATTTCTCCCCGATTAGCTAATCTTGCTTCGGGTAACAACTCTAAGATAACTACATAAAACATTGCTCCCGCCGCAAAAGAAAGAAAAAATGGTAACAAAAACACCACAAAATTTGTAAAAAGGATCGTTACAACTGCTCCTAACAATTCAAAAAAAGCCGAAACTACTCCATAAGCAAAAGACGCTTTCTTAGAATAACCTTTTTTTAATAAAGGAAAAGAAACAATAAACCCTTCTGGGAAATTCTGCACGGCAATGCCTAAAGCCAAAGCTAAGCATGAATAAATTGAAACCTTTCCTAAAAGACAAGAAGCCAAAACAACTCCCACTGCCATTCCTTCTGGAACATTATGAATTGTAATAGCTAACATTGTTTTATCAATATTTTTTTTATTTAAAAACAATAAATCTAAGAAATAAAAACAAAGAACGCCAAAACTAATGCCAATCACTACTGAAAAAATCGCTGATGATTTAGTTTCTAAGGCCGGTATCAAAAGAGACCAAATTGAAGCAGCAACCATAATTCCCGAAGCAATTCCCAACATAATCTTTTCAAATGTTTTATTCAAATTTTTATGGACAACATATATCGCCAAGGCCCCAAGACAAGTTCCCATAAAAGGAATTAACAATACTAATAATACCATCATAAATAAATCTCCTAACTAATATAGTTTATGTTAGATTGATTTTATGGAACCAAAAAAAACCTAGGTCAAAACCTAGGATCTTTATTTTTTAATCATCAATAATGTTATTTTCGCTATCAAATTCAACTTTAATAACTTTTCGACTTGCTAAGTAATCACACATATGAACAAATTTTTGTTCGGGCGTTTTTGGTAAAGGCAATATAACATCACTATAATCACTCGTGTTAAACCTTCCCATATGTGAAGAAATAGCATCAGCGACAAATTCAACATCTTCCTTAGAAATTTTCAATTCTGCGGCATTATTTCGAACAAAATCTGCTGCTAATAGCGGATGGTCAAAACGAACATATTTTTCTTCAACCATTCCTTTTTTTAAACTATCATGCAAGACTAACGCCATTATAATTAAATCTTTTGTATGATCAGGAAATTTATATATACCAAATAACTCTTCAGCCATTCTAACAGCTGCCTTTGTATGTCTAAGTAATCCCCCATCCCCAGTTGCATACTTAGGATGATATTTTCCCGTACTACTTGCTGCAATTGTAAAAAAGTAATCAGGAATTTTATTAATCATAATTTCTAAAGAATCTCTTACTTTTTCATCTTTTATATAACTTAATTCAACAATAAAGTTTTCTATTTTACTCATTTTTTTACCACCTGTTGTATTATCTCACATTTCTTTAAAAAAAGCATTGCTAAAAAAGCATTTTAACGTCGTATATTGTCTTTTTTTACTAAAAAAACCCCAATTTTTTTAGCATTTTGTTCTTTAAGTTCTAATACGGAACTATGAATTTGCTTAACTATCTCAAGACTTAAGTTAGATTTGGAAATTTCTTCGATTGGCAGAACATTAATCGTTTCATTAGTTTCCTCATCAACATACGTAAAATCCGCATGATTATTTGCATAGTATTCAAGAGCGAAAGCCTCACCTACCGTATCTCCTATAAGTAAAAGATCCCCAACAGCAGCTAAAACCATAATTCCATTAATGAAAGTTAAAAAGACTCCTAAAATAAGTTTCATAACAATATGAATATCTACATTATATAAAGCATATATTTCAACTAATTCGGCAATTATTAAGCCATATTTTTGAATGTAAGCACGAAAAGCTACTCTTCCAACTTCCTTGATGTATGGTTCCACATACTTCTGAACTTGTTCTAATAACCTTCTTCGATAAAATTCCTTAATATTATCATTACAAAAACCCATATTTTCCACATGACCATCAGCATACTTAACACAAACATCATCCGGTAAAAAATCTACATCCGTAATAAAATATGGCTCTTCTTTTTTATTTAAAGTCATATTTAACATACAATCACCCTCAATAAATTTTATTTTACTATTAAAAAACTAAAATGCCAAGAAAAAAAGACAAATATTCCTATTTATCTTCCTTTAAAGCAGCTAAAAAGGCTTCTTGTGGTACTTCTACTCGTCCAACCATTTTCATTCTTTTTTTACCTTCTTTTTGCTTTTCTAGTAATTTTTTCTTACGGGAAATATCGCCACCATAACACTTAGCTAAAACATTCTTTCGTAAAGCACTAATTGTTTCACGAGCAATTACTTTACTACCAATACTAGCTTGAAGTGGTACAATAAATAATTGCTTAGGAATTAATTCTTTTAGATTTTCGACAATTTTTTTACCTCTAGCATAAGCAAAATCCTTATGAACAATCACACTTAAAGCATCAACAATATCACCATTTATTAAAATATCCATCTTGACCAAATCTGACTTTTTATAGCCACATATCTCATAATCAAAAGATGCATATCCTTTCGTCATACTTTTTAACTTATCAAAGAAATCATACACAATTTCCGCAAGTGGTATTTCATAATGAATATTAACTCTGGTAGGATCAATATATTCCATACTAATATAATCGCCCCTTTTACCTTGACATAGCTCCATAATTGGTCCTATATACTCACTTGGTACAATAATATTAGTTCTTATATATGGTTCTTTTATTTCTCTAATACTCCCACGATCAGGCATCAATGAAGGACTATCAATCATTAAAACTTCATCATTAGTCATCGTAACTTCGTAAATTACTGAAGGACTTGTCGCAATTACATCCAAATCAAATTCTCTTTTTAATCTGGTCATAATAATATCCATATGTAATAAACCTAAAAAGCCTGTCCTAAAGCCAAAACCTAAGGCCTCTGACGTTTCCGGTTCAAAGGTCAAAGCTGCATCATTTAATTTTAGTTTTTCCAAAGCTTCACGCAAAGCTGGAAATTTATTTGGTTCAATAGGAAATATCCCGGAATAAACCATTGGTTTCATTGGTTGATAACCAGGTAAAGGAGTCGTACTTTCATTTTCCAAAGTTGTAATAGTATCACCAACTCGCACACTTTGAATATCTTTTATCGAGCCACACACAAAGCCAACTTCTCCAGAAACCAATTTATCTCTAAGTTCTTCTTTGGGATGATTGATACCTAATTCAACAACTTCATAACTGTCACCAGTTGCTAACATCTTTATTTTACTCTTCGTTGTTATTTTCCCATCAAAAACTCTTACCAAAGCGACAATCCCACGATAAGGATCAAAATGACTATCAAAAATCAATGCTCTAGTTGGAGCTTCATTATTAATTTGCGGAGCCGGAATTCGGTCAATAACGGCCTTAATTAAATCTTCAACACCTTGTCCAGTCTTTCCGCTACACAATAAAACTTCTTCTTCTTTAAAACCTAAAACATCATGTAATTCTTTCAAGACCTTTGGAACATCTGCATTAGGTAAATCTATTTTATTTATAACAGGAATAATAACCAAATCATCATTCATTGCTAAATATAAATTAGCTAAAGTTTGTGCTTCAATTCCTTGCGCTGCATCAACAACCAAAATAGCTCCCTCACAAGCCGCCAAGCTACGTGAAACTTCATAACTAAAATCGACATGACCCGGTGTATCAATAAGATGTAAAAAATAATCATCATTTTTGTAGTGATACTTCAAAGAAACGGCATTTAACTTTATTGTAATACCTCTTTCTCTTTCTAAATCCATACTATCAAGCATTTGATCTTTCATCTCATGTTTATCGACTCCACCTGTTATTTCTAAAATACGATCAGCTAAAGTACTTTTTCCATGATCAATATGTGCTATAATTGAAAAATTTCTTATATTTTCTTGTTTCATAAAATCCACCTAAGAAAAATTATAACATAAACTATCTTATTTAACTACTTTAAAAAAACATCATTTCTTGATGTTCTCTTTCTCTTCAATATACTTTATGAGTTTTTCTTGATTATTAATAAGCTTTTTTATATCATCATGTAAATCTTCTAATATTAACTCACTTTTTAAATCAACTTGGTAGTCATTTTGATTACGTAAACTATCTTTTTTAGCTTGTCTATTTTGACTCATCATAATAATTGGGGCTTGTAAAGCCGCTATACATGATAAAACCAAGTTAAGAAGAATAAAAGGATATGGATCAATTGCTTTATCCATCAAAAGTACTCCATTAAAGATTACCCAACCTAATAAAAATAAGGAAAAACAAATAATAAAAGGCCATGAACCAGCAACTTCGGCTACTTTATCAGCTATTTTATCACCTAGTGTTAAATTTTCATTTTCTTCTTTATCAACATCAATTGCAATTGGTTTATCAATTAGCATTTCTAAAAGTTCATCTTCAGTCTCGGCATCTATTTCTTGTTTCAATAATCTCTTTACAATCTCTTTTTTATTTGCATTCTTTTCATTCATCTTTCATCTCATCCTCTACTAAAGAAATTATAATTTTCTCTTTAAACATAGTCAATAAAAAAGATAAACATTATCATAAATCATTAAATAAACAAAAGAATATCATTTTATTCAAAAAAACTTATTTATTTGACAGGTAAACTTCTGCCTAAAAAAACTAGAATGAAAGAAAGTTTCACTTCTAGTTTTTTAATATCTTTTAGAAAAATTAATAACGCTTACTCTTTTTCTACTCTTCAGCATAGTCACAAGAACTGCAATGGATTTTGCCATTTTTATCTAACAAAATTTCTCCGCAATTAGGACATTTCTTGGTTGTTGGTTTATCCCAATAAGCTGTTTTACATTTTGGATAATTATTGCATCCATAAAATAATTTACCTCTTTTACTTTTACGTTCAATAATTTTTCCTTCACAGTTAGGACAATCACAAATAACAACTTCCTTAACTTCTTCTTTTTTAATATATTTGCACTCAGGATAATTAGAACAAGCCACAAATTCACCATAGCGACCATTTCTAATAACTAATGGGCTTCCACAATTAGGACATTTTTCGCCTGTTTCTTCAGCCGCTTTCTTTTCCATATTTTTAAAAGCGTCTTCAACTTCAGGCTCAAACTTATCAAAGAAATCACGTAGGACTTTGACATTATCAATTTTAGCTTCCGCAATTTCATCAAGTTCCTGTTCCATATTAGCCGTATATTTAACATTAACAATATCACTAAAGAATTCTTGTAATTTATCTGTTGTTTCAATACCTACTTTAGTTGGCACAAATTTTTTATCTTCTATCTTCACATAGTCACGTGCTTTAATTGTTTCCATAATCGTTGCATAGGTACTAGGTCGACCTATACCTAATTTTTCTAATTCTTTAATTAAAGAACTTTCTGTATAACGAGGACTTGGCTTAGTAAAATGTTGTTCCTTTAAAACTTCTAAAGCTTGTAAAATCATGGCAACATTTAGTTCTGGTAAAATAACATCTTCATTTTGTTCATAGTCCTTATACACTTTTAAGTAACCATCAAAGACTAATACACTACCCGTTGTTTTAAAATAATAATCATTATTTTCTAAAGTAACAGAAGTTGCTTTTACTTTAGCATTACTCATTAAACTAGCAATACTTCTCGCATAAATCAAGCTATATAATTTATATTCATCAGGTGTTAAGTATTTTTTTATACTATCAGGTGTACGATAAGGACTGGTAACTCTTATACCTTCATGGGCATCTTGCATATTTTCATTTTTCTTTTGCTTTTTGACTGCTCCCACATATTTTTTACCATATGTTTCTTCGATAAACTTAAAAGTTTCACCAACAAATTGAGGACTTAAACGTTCACTATCAGTACGCATATAGGTAATAAGACCAACCGTTTCATTAGCTAAATCTATTCCTTCATATAGCTTTTGGGCAACACGCATTGTCTTACTACTAGAAAAAGAAATTCTATTAGAAGCGACCTGCTGTAAAGTACTTGTTTTAAATGGCATAACACCACTTTTAGCCTTTTCTTTACTTGTTACATCAACAATTTTAAAATCCGGTCCTAATTTTTGGATAACATCCTGGGCTTCCGTTTCATTTTTTAATTCGATTTTATCTTCTTTATATTTTTCTAATAAAGCATCAAAGGAAGCAAATTTAGCTGTTATTGTCCAATATTCCTCTGGAATAAATTTTTCTATTTCTCGTTCACGGTCAACAATTAATTTTAAGGCCACACTTTGGACACGGCCAGCGCTTTTACCACCTGTTTTTGATTGCATCAACTTAGATAAGCGGAAGCCTATAATTCGATCAAGAATACGACGAGTTTCTTGACTCTTAACTAAATCATTATCAATATCACGTGGTTCTTGAAAAGCTTTTAAGATAACATCCTTCGTTATTTCATTAAAAGTTACACGTTGATAATGATTTTTCAAATTTAAAGAATCCTTTAAATGCCAACTAATAGCTTCTCCCTCACGATCGGGGTCGGTTGCTAAATAAACATTTTGAGCATCTTTACTTAATTTTTTTAATTCAGAAATTACTTTTTTCTTCCCTTTCATCGGTACATAAGAAGGAGCAAAATCATTTTCGATATCAACTCCTAAGCCATATTTACCACTCGTTGCTAAATCTCTAATATGGCCCATACTAGCTACTACTTTATAATCGTCACCTAAATATTTTTCAATTGTCTTACTTTTACTTGGTGACTCAACAATAACAAGATTCTTCATCTTTCAAGTCCTCTCTTTTATTTAACTGCTTTTTTTACTTTTTTCAGTTGTTTCCAACTCTTTTTCTGGATGAATCTTACTATCAAGATATTCAAAATAATTCGTTTTTATTGCTAAATTAGACATATGAATTTTCTCATTAATTTGTTTATTAATTTCTTGTATTTCTTCGGCTGTATAACCATCATTTTCATCCTTCAAACTTATTTTACCAGTTGTTGCATTATAATAAGCCTTTTCATCTTGCCATGAACCATTTGCAAAATAAGCACGACTAACATAATCTTTACTTAATAAATCACTTCCAGCATATAACCTTGGATCATAATCCAAGCCAAATAAATTAGCCAAAGTTGGAGCAATATTCATATAAGTTGTATATTCATCATATTTTGTCGCTGTCAAACCAGAATTATAAATAATAAAAGGAGTTCTGTCAACCTCATTATTTTCTGACACATCATAATCCATATATTGATTAATTGTACTATCAGTAAGACCATAAGGATAATGGTCTCCATACAAAACAATTACCGTATCATCTAATTTACCTTGTTCTTTTAAGCCATCAATTAACTCACCCAAGGCATTATCCAAAACTTTTAATTTAGACAAATATCTCTTTAACGACATATCATAATCAGTATCTTCAAACATATCTAAATATAAATTACCAAGTTCACTATCTTGCGTATATGGTTGATGCGAACTTACCGTTGTAATCCAAGCCATAAACTTATCTTGATCTTCTGTGATATTTAAAAATTTATCCATTAATTCAACATCACTTGGCCATTCTTTATAAGCATTACTATATGGAATACCTAATTCTGTAACTCCATAGTAATGGTCACTTCCCATATTTGGATGAATTGTTTTTCTTGCATAATATTTTTCAGTATAATTATGATAACTAGATGTTGTATAATCAGCATTCTTAAATAAGTTAAATAAAGATTCTGGATATTTATTATTTTTATAAATATTAGCTGTACAAGTATTATTAATTGTATAAAGACTTGTCATTCCACTCATTTCATTATTTCCTGTTGAACATGAATTACGTGGACTATAGGCATTTGTCCATGCCCATCCTTCATTATAAAGCTTATACAAATTAGGAAAATATTTTTGATTTATAGCTATTGTAGATGTTGATTCCATCATAATAACAATTAAGTTTTTATCTTTAAACATTCCCGTATAATCATTTTTATCAGTTATTTTTTGACTAATAAAATAATTACTTAAAGTTTTATAATTACTATTAGTTTCATCTTTAATCAAACTTTCCCAAGCTGTATCATCTATATATCTTGTATAATCACTCTTAACTTGCTCTGCTTTCTTATAAGTATCATAAGATGCTTCAGTTGTTGAATTACTAGGTGCAAGTGTTGATTTAATATCTAGAAGACCATAACTAGTAATCCCAAATTGACCAACGGCAATATTTGGCATATCAGGATTCAATAGTAATGATTTTGTACTTTTAAGTTGAATATTATTTTGCATAAAGGATACCGTCAAAGTTAAATAAAATAAAATTCCTAATATAACAGCCATTACCATAGCATTAATTTTTGAATTTTTTGCTATTTTCTTATGAAATTTAAACCTTTCTTTAGTATTTTGTTCTTTTCTTTCTAATGAATCAAACTTGTCAGAAAAATCAATTATTTCATTTCTTTCAATAATATAAAAGCGACGTTCAAATAATATATAAAAGACGCCCATTAAGACAACTGGAATTAACATTAACCAAAACTTGGCATCAAAACTGTCTAAATAATCTTTAAAATAATCTGTTACTGCTCCTAATTGAGATGATGTTCCAAAAGAAACATATACTCCTAAATAATTTTCAAAGCCAGCCTGGGCAATTGCATAAATTGTAAAAGCCAACGTAGCAATAAAAGATAAAACATCACCTAATATTCTTCCACAAAAGGAAAAGATTGTACTAAGTACTAAAGAAATTATATTAACTTCTAAAAAGATTCTTAAGCAAGCCCAATCTAAAATTGGCAACTTCATTACTAAACGAAAAATAAGTTCTAGAAATGTCAGAGCCACCATCATTGTAAAATAATTTTTAAAAACTTTATTTGTAAAAATTTTCATCATTTCACTCCTTACCTTTTTCCATCAAAACTTCTTTAACGGGTTTATAACTAAAACGATAGTTATCTAAGACTCCGTATTTACGTAAATTTTCTAGATGTAATTTAGTTGGATAACCTTTATGTTTAGCAAAACCATACAAAGGATATTGTAAATCCAATTCATACATCATTCGATCCCTTGTCACTTTAGCAATAACCGATGCTGCTGCAATCGATAATGACAAAGCATCTCCATGGATAATATCAGTATAAGGAATATCTATATTATTTAATTTCATTGCATCAGAAAGAACATATTCTGGTTTGACTTTTAAATCCATAATCGCCTTTTTCATGGCTAATCTACTAGCTTCCAAAATATTTATTTCATCAATTGTTTTAGCATCAACAACGCCAACGCCAACACTAATAGCTTCTTTCATAATAATATCGTAAAATTTATCACGTTTCTTTTCTGTTAGTTTTTTTGAATCAGTCAAACCTTCAAGTTGATAATTTTTAGGTAAAATAACTGCGGCCGCCACAACCGGTCCAACTAAAGGTCCCCTACCAACCTCATCAGTTCCTGCAATTAATGTAAAACCCTTCGCATATAACTCTTTCTCATACTTCAGTAAATCTTCTTTTGACTGTTCTTTTTTCATTAAGTACTACTCCTCATCTTTTCGATCAAATGTTACTCCTTTTATTCTTTCATTTTTGATATCTTCTAAAATAGTTCTACTAACTCGATCATAGTCTATTTCGCCACCAGATACCATGGCCCCTATTTTTCTTCCTATAATATCATAGATATTTTCTAAATCATCATTATCCATTTTCTCAATATTATACCTCTGTTTTAAAAAAAGTGGATAAAAATTATGCAATTTATTCAAAATATGTACAGCAACCTTATCGATTGGCAAGACATCATGAGGAATCGCACTCATACTAGCTAAGTTCAAAGCAACTTCTTCATTAGTGAATTTAGGCCATAAAATACCTGGACTATCAAGTAACAAAATATTACTTTTAGTCTTTAGCCAACTTAAATTCTTAGTTACTCCTGGATTATTACCAACAACCGCTACCTTACGTCCAGCCATTCGATTAATCAATGTACTTTTGCCCACATTCGGAATGCCCACAACCAAAGCTCTTATTTGCTTTTCATTCATCCCTTGTTCTACTCTCTTGGCTTGGACTTTATTCATAACTTCATTTGTTAAATTAACCAATTCATTAAGTGCATCATTTTTAGTTAAATCAACCAACAAAACATAGTATCCTTGTGTTTCATAATATTTTTTCCATTTTAAAGTTTCTTTTAAATCACATAAATCCTTCTTGGTCATAATTAAAATTCTTGGTTTATTCTTTAATAACTCATCAATATCCTTTATCTTAGAAGAATAAGGTATTCTACTATCTATTACTTCATAAACAATATCAATAAGATCATACTTTTCCTTTATCAACCTCTTTGTTTTAGCCATATGACCTGGATAATAATTAATTCCAACACTTGTTTTTGTTAAATCCTCTTGCTTATTTTTTTCTTTTCTCATCTTTCTTTTTTGATACATATCCATATCTATCACTTCCTATCTTTTATATTTTTTATAAGTAGACGTATCTTTATAATACGTCAATAACTCATAATATTTTATTGTGTTATCATATGACTTCATTATTTTTCACCTTTGCTTTCATTTAGATATTTATTATAAAATTCATCCATTGAAGAAATATATTCTTGATCTTGCACAACTCTAAACTTCTCATATTCCTTTTCAGCTTTTTCTACAGCCTCTTTATGAGATATACTTCCACCATTATTTAACACTTCTTTTCTTCGAAATTTTAATAAATCATCTGTTGCACTTATCCAGTCTTCCATTGTCATTACATGTCTTTGTTTTGCTTCGTCTTCGGCAAATACTAAGAACATATTTGTTAAATCTTTTAAATTATTCGTTTCATCTTCATTTAAATAATTTTTAGCAACAACTACATCATACTTATATATTAAGCCATCAAAAGACCTCTTCCAACTAGTTAGTCCCATATGTTGCTTTTTTTGAATTAACTCTGTATCCTACAGCAATTATGGCATCTAAATTATAGACTTCAGTATTATAATTCTTGCCGTCTTCTGCAGTTATTTCCATTTTGGAAACAACTGAACTTCTATCTAATTCTTTTTCTTCAAACACATTTTTTAAATGCTTAGATATTGCTGGGACACCAACTTCAAACACTTTTGACATACCTTTTTGTGATAACCATAAAGTTTCATCTTTATAAATAGCATCTACTACAATATTACCTTCACTATTCTTATATATAATTAATTTATTCTCTTCCATTAATATTCTCCTTTCCTTTAATTTTTCACAATCCACTATACCAACCAAAATCAAAATTCATCAAAAATATTTCAAAGTATTAAAAATCTTTAACAAAAAAACGTTTTATTCTCCTTATCTAATTACTTTTTTCTTCCGACTTACCAATAATACCATTTCATAGATTAATTATTATTTTTCTTTTCTTGTCTTAGTATCTTTTGATACATATCCTCATTTACGACTCCCCTTTTCTAACTTATGAGTAAGTTTAAATCGTGTTCATTATAACACAAATTAGTTTCCTTTAGATAGTACCAAGTCTAATGATTTTCATTATTCACTATCTCTTCTTCCCAAAACAACATAACAATTAGCTAATTTTTTTATTTTTTAATACTCTATTTCTTCCATTAATTATTGCGTAAACTTCCATTTTTCTTAGTACCAGCTAAAAAATCAGAGTTTCCTCTGATTCATAAATTAACTATAATCTACATTTTTTTACTTAACTTCTGGTTTTTATGGTCCATAGAAATAGGAAGCATCTATTAAAAAGTCGACCACTGTAATAAATTCTGCTTTATCACTCATTAATAGCTCTGCAACATTCGCCACTTCATCCGCTGTTCCTAGTCTTCCTGCTGGGCATTTAGCAAACATATTTTTATAGAAATCCACACGATGTCCATTAAATTCATCTATCTAAAAATAATCCTAACCTTCTTTTATATATCTTAATATTTTAGTGATTAAGGGTCTTGCACCTAAATACATAACATATCCTATAATCCCCCCTAACACATTAGTAATCAAATCAGTTATATCCGATGTTCTAAAACCACTTAGTAATGGCTGCAATAACTCAATTCCTAAACTTAATAAGAAAGTATCCAAGACAATCTTTAATAAATTTATCTTACTATTTTTTACTAATGGTAATAAAAAGCCCCACGGGATAGTCATTGCCACATTTAATATAACTTGTCTAGCAAAATCTCCACGACCATTTAAAACATCGATGAAAGGTACCAAATTCATTGAATGATACGGATGTTCAAAGAGAAAAGGCAAAGATGTTAAGATAGGCATTAAGGTAAAATATAATACAAAAGACAAATATATGTACATCGTTGTCTTAACTAATAAAATATCTCGGCCCGCTTTCTGCCATTTTCGGTAAAAAAATTTCCAATATATTATTATCAAAGCAATAAAATCTAGCAATTCTTTCATTTTTATCCATCCAAATTAATAATTTCTATTTCTACATAAATGATATGGTTTGACTATCTCTTTAACCTTTTTAGATTCTAAGAAGAAATAATCATTTATATCAATAGAACAAGCATCTTTAACTTTTGCATTAACATAACTAATAACAGCAATCATGTTAGCTCTAATTTCAACTTCATATATCGAATTAAAAGCTATTAATTCCTTATTATCGACTATCTGTGACAACAACTCATCATATTGTAAAATGCCTAAGGCCCTTAAAGTTTGAGGTATTTTATAATCAGCACAAGCTACTAAATGACTATAATCAACTTTTGCTCCTGTAACCAGCTCTTTAAGATGTAAAATATCTGAAGTTAGTAATTGAGCCAATTTATAAAAGTATACTTTTTGCCCATTATATTCTCTTTCATCATAAAAACTTGCAAAATTATCAATAATAATTGCTAACAATTCTGTATCTTCATTAACTTCTTTAATATAATTATAAAAACTACCATCCATCTTATCATTGACTACTTTACTAATTGAAACAACCGTTTCATAACGTTCATTTAAATAAGGAATTTCAACATTACCCTTTAATATCTGGGAAAATTCTTCTAAAGAAATATTCGAAAAATCAACTTTATCTTGTTTTTTAACATAATTTAATAAAACATATAATAACGCATCCGAACCATCCTTTAAACCTTCTTCTGTTTTAATAGTCCATTTTGGTTCACCCCAAAAACAATAATCGATTGCTTCAAAAACCAACATAAAATTAATGATTTTATCAATTGGCATCTCAAATAAATTGTATGGATTACTGCTAAGCCAAAATTTAACTTTTTTTAAATCAATATTTTTAATATATTCATCTAATACTCCATAATTAATTGTAACATGTTGACTATTTTGAGCAACATAATTACATGATTCTTTTATTTTTTCTAACATCTCTACCACTTCTTTCCTTAAGTCCTATTATAAATTTTCAATACTTATTAGTATCTTGAATTTTTTTATCATAAAACATTAATCTTTTTACTTTAATAATTACCTAAATTTCAACTATTAACTCATACTTATATGATACCTTATCAAGAAAAATTTGCCAACCAAATCTAAAATTATTCCTTAAGTTTATAAAAAACGATGTAAAAAGAGAAGCAAAATAATGCCTCTCTCATCACCAATTAAGTATTTTTAATTAATATATTATATTTTAATTATCTTGATAATCCTGATTGCATTTCTTCTGCAAAGCCTTCATAATCAAACCCAGCTGAAGAACTAATTCCTTTTACAGTATTATCTTTCAAACCTACTAAACCATCAATTGCTTTATCAGTAACAAAGTCAAATCCATCATATATTGGCTTAATTACAGGCGCATTTCTTACATTCTCTAGACCACCAAACATCTTTCCAGCTAAGCTATTATCTTTAGCAAATTGATTAAGTAAGTCAATATCTGTCATCTTCAATACAGAAAGAACAGAGAATGGAATATACCAATGTTTTAACGTTAACTTACCTAGGTAAATAGCTGGTGTTAATGGTAACATTCCTAAAGATTTAATTAATTCAAGTGTTTTAAATACTCTTTGTTTATTTGTTTTTGCCAATTTTAAATCATCAATACATGCTTTAACTTTTTTAGCAGCAATTGCAACATTTTTAGGAATCTCTGTTATCTTAGATAATGACATTTCTTTTTTTATAAATTCATTACTATATCTAGCATCTAATTGAATTTTATGAGCATTAATTTGTTTCTGTAACTCTGTTTTTAATACTTCCAATTTTATGATTTCATCATCCGTTTTATCTGCTTTAGCTTCCAGTTCTTTTATTTCTTTTTTATAAGCCTTAATTAAACGTCCTCTAGTTACTGTAACACTTTTTTGATTACCAGCTTGTATAAAATTTCTTAATTGACTATTTAACTCTTCTATCATATTCTACCTCCTATCCTGGTAATGCTAATGATGCTCCACCAGTTGGTATAGCCAAACCATATTGCGCAAGTTCATATAAAAGAAATAAGGTTCCTGCAGTTCCGGTAGACACACCTAAAAAATTTGCAATGGTTTCAACAAATGTTTCCGAAGAATTAATGTTTATGTCAAAATCTTTTCCATAATTTTCAGCGAATTCATTATAATAGCCAGTTAAATATTTATCTTCTCCTGACATAACATAATTCATCAAATCACCATATGTTTCAAAATATCTAACAGGAATAATTCCAGCTGTTTCTTGTTCAAGTTCTGGCCAAATAATTGTCCTATCTGCGGCTGGCAAATCTACACCGGACAAATAAACGCGTTTAGCATCAGCAAAATTTAATTTTGCTCCTATCAAGTCTTCAACCGCTTCTGTAAACTCTTCAGCACTATGAACAACTTTAACATCTTTATGCCATTCGCCAATGAAGAAATTATAATTTTTTTCTAGTCCATTCGCAAATTCAAACATGATATGTTTAAATTCTTCTGAATGACTATCAATTATTTGGGATACTTCTGGTGGTATCGTTGGATCAAAATCAAGTCCATTACCTAAACGTTGTTTTTCTAATTCTGCTATTGAAGGTACTTTTACCGTTTCAAGAGAAGGCGCTAAATTTGAAGCTCTTGGTAAATCAACATTCTTCGCAGTTTCAACAGAAGGTGCTGATACACTACCAGTTGATGCATTATTTTTAGCAAACTCTTGTAATTGTTGTGCTCCTAAATCATACTGGTTAGCATCAACTTTAAGTTTTTCCATCATTGCATCCGTTTCTGGTGTTCCAACTGCTTGCGGTGCTGTTGCATTATTTTTAGCAAACTCTTGTAAGCGCTGCGTTCCTAAATCATATTGATTAGCATCAACTTTAAGTTTTTCCATCATTGCATCTGTTTCTGGCGTTCCAACTGCTTGCGGTGCTGTTGCATTATTTTTAGCAAACTCTTGTAAGCGCTGCGTTCCTAAATCATATTGATT
>CAKOHV010000002.1 GCA_934086145.1 uncultured Bacilli bacterium | reverse complement strand
AAGACTCAGTAGAGTGTCTGTGAAGTAGAAATTTGAAATCGTGAGATTTCAAGGGCAAATTTATTTGTCTTTTGTTCTTGTTGACATGTTTTTAAGACTCTTTATAATAATTAGATAAGGTTGTGATAGGATGGATGTAAGAAATAAATTATATAAAAATCAAGGAATTCATGTTATTACGGCTTTATTTACTGTAGAACAAGGGATAACTAAAGTTTTACTAATAAAGCGTAAGAACAAACCATTTGAAGGTGATTGGGTTTTGACCGGGGGAGCTTTGTATAATAATGAAGACTTAGAAGAAGGGGCATTGCGTGAATTAAAAGAAAAAACGGGCATTTCTGGTGTTGAAATAAAGCAATTTAAAGCTTTTGGTAAAGTTGATCGAGCACCTGTTATGAGAATGGTTGCCATTGGTTTTATTGGAATTATTGATTCTAAAAGAGTTCATGTCCTTCGTGAAACTGAAAATACTTCAAATGCGGATTGGTTTCCAATTGATAAAATTCCTCCTCTTGGTTATGATCATGAAGAAATATTACATGATGCTTTAATTGAATTACGTAAACAAATAGTTAAAAGTAATATTTTAAAAAGTTTATTTCCAGATGGGGTAACTATGCCAGAATTACAAAAAACTTATGAAGCAATTTTAAATAAGAAGTTTGATCGTCGTAATTTTCGTAAAAAAATCTTAAATTTAGATTTAATTGAGGATACTAATTTAAGTGATCGTTTTGAAGGAAATAAACCAGCTAAAGTATATATGTTTAAAAAAGAAATAGAAGATAAGGATATTTTTTAATTTATAAGATTTTTAAGGATGATAGTATGATATATTTAATGCGTCATGGGCAAGATGATGAGAATTATATTGGTGGTTGGAGTGATGGAGCTTTAACAAACGATGGTGTCTTGGGAGTTGTTGAAACTGCCTTATGGCTTAAGAAGAATTTATCTATTAAAAAGATTATTTGTAGTGATATTAAAAGAGCACGTGAAACGGCTACAATTGTAAATAAGTATTTAAATGTGCCAGTTATTTATACGGAGTTTTTACGTGAACAAAATAAGGGAATACTAAATGGTTTATTAAAAGAAGATGTTAAAAAGAGTATTTATAAGAATTATTTAAAAAATGTCGAGGTTGATACGGTTTTCCCTGGAGGTGAATCTTTAGAGGATTTATATGAACGTATAAAGAAGAATTTGTCTTATTTTATGAATTTAGATGATGATACTTTGATTATTACTCATCGGGGAGTAATTAATATGTTTTATTATCTTTTAGAGGAAAAAAGGTTGGATATGAATAAAAAGCAATTTGGAGTTACGGTGGCCTCGGTTCATGAATTAGATAGGTTTAAGCAAACCATAAAGCGAATAAAATAAGATTGGCAATCAATCTTTTTTTTGCCTTTTAGACATAATTCGACAATTTACGGAAGGCATTCTTGTTATGGTTTAAACGGTGAACATAATGCGTGTTAAAGTGTTTGATGAAAATCATGAGAAGGATTTGGAAAAAAGTATTAATGAATTTCTTAATGCAAATAATTGTGATATAATTGATATTAAGTATCAATTGGCGATAGCAATGTTTGCTGAAGAGCAGATTTATTGTTTTTCCGCTATGGTAATATATGAAGAAAAATGAGTGGTTAAAGATGAAAAAAAGTTCATTTGTTGAAGGAACGCTGATAGCAACTTTAGCAATAGTTTTTACGAAGATTTTAGGAATGCTTTATGTTATTCCATTTTATGCAATGATTGGTGTTCAGGGAAGTGCCCTTTATGCTTATGCTTATAATATATATGTTATCTTTTTAGATATCTCTAGTGCTGGTTTACCTATTGCTATAAGTAAAATTATTAATGAGTATAATACGCTGGGAATGATGGATGCTAAAACACGTGCTTATCATTTGGGAAAGAAAATAATGGTCTTTTTAGCAGTCGGAGTTTTTGTCATTTTATTTGCTTTTGCTCCGCAAATTGCTAATCTTTTAATTGGCGAGTTGACAGGTGGTAATACAGTTGCTGATGTTGCTGCAGCTATTAGATGTGTTTCTTTTGCAATCTTAATTGTGCCATTTTTAAGTGTTTCAAAAGGCTTTTTACAAGGGCATAATATCATTAATGTTTCTAGTATTAGCCAGGTAATTGAACAAGTTGTTAGAATAACCGTTATTTTAGGTGGTTCTTATTTGATTTTAAATGTTTTAAGTGGAACAGTTACGCAAGCAGTATGTCTATCTGTTTTTGGGGCCTTCCTAGGTGGTTTAGTTGCTTATATTTATATTAAGTATCGTATTAGTAAAAGTGATATTGATTTGAATGGTAATACAGTTACTAAGAAAGATGATGTAACTAACAAAGAGATAGCTAAGAAGATATTTTCGTATGCCTTACCTTTTATCATTATAAATATTGTTAGTAGTTGTTATAATTTTATTGATATGACTTTGCTTTTAAGAACAATGAATTATTTAAAATTATCAACAAATGACATTGAGTTTGCTACTTCAGCGGTAACGACGTGGGCTCCTAAAATAAATATGATTGTAACAAGTGTCGCAATGGGAATGAGTACAAGTTTAATTCCAACAATGGTTAGTGCTTATACAATGAAAAATTGGCAAGAAGTTAATAATAAGTTTAATCAAGCTATTCAAATAATTTTATTTGTTTCTTTACCAATGACTATTGGAATTTCGTTATTAAGTAGTTCTATTTGGGCTATCTTTTATGGATATAATGTTAAAGGCGCATATATTTTAGCTTTAAATATTTTTGCTGGTTTATTTATAAATATTTATATGATAACATCATCTTCTTTACAAGGATTAAATAAGTTTAAAATGGTTTATTTATCAACAATTTCTGGTTTTTTAGCAAATGCTTTATTAGATGTTCCAATTATGATTTTTTATAGTAAAATAAATATACCTCCTTATTTAGGAGCAATTACAGCTAGTATTATAGGTTATATGTTAAGTATCATTATAGCTTTTGTATCCTTAGCCAAAACATGTAATTTAAAGTATAAGCAGACTTTTAAAGTGATGTTTAAAATGATATTACCACTTATCTTAATGATATTGGTTGTAATATTGTTAAAAGGAATTTTACCAGTTAATTATACGAGTAAGTTATCATGTATTATTTATGATTTTAGTATTGGAATTGTGGGAGCTATTGTTTATCTTTTCGTTTCCTTTAAAATGGGAATTGTAAAAGAAGTTTTAGGTTCTAAAATGACTAATAAAATAATAAAAAAACTTACCTTTGGTAAGATAAGTGTTTAAAGCATATACATATTGGAGTAGTTATTTTCATCAATTTCTAATTTGGTGGAATTTTCTAATTTAGATATTCTTTGGTCTAAACGATTGATTTGTCTTTCTATTTTAGAAATTCGTTGTTCAAACTCGGAGTTACTTTGAATATTAGGACCAGCATAGAAACTTGATTCTTCCTTGGCAGCTTGATAAGGACCAAATTGACCTGTTTGGGTCATTTGGGACATGTTTGGCATGTTTGGCATAGTCATGTTTGGGGTGGGGATGTAACTTTGAGTTTGAGCATTATAGTTTTGAAAGAAAGTATTACGATCTCTTTTCATGGGCATTCCTCCTTATTAAAGTATATGTAAAAGTAAGAAAGTAGTGATAAAATGAGAATTAGAAAAATAAAAAACGCTTTAGAAATAGTTAATAATAGTCCTTATGTCTTAGATTTTACGGAAGTAAAAAAAGATAGAGGTGATTTTTCTACAAAAGTTTTTGGTAATAAGAAACCATTACATGTCGAAATTGGCATGGGTAAAGGGGATTTTATTATTGCGATGGCTAAGCAAAATCCAGATATTAATTTCGTAGGAATTGAAATGTATGAAAGCGTAGTTTGCCGAGCACTTAAAAAGTTGGAAAGTGAACAGTTAGATAATATTAAAATAATGTGTTTAGATGCTATATCTTTAGGAGAAATATTTAACCAGGAAGTAGAAACTATATACCTTAATTTTAGTGATCCTTGGCCTAAAAAACGTCATGCTAAGCGAAGATTAACAGCTGAGACTTATTTAAAAATCTATGATGAAATTTTAAAGGATAATGGTTTAATAATCCAGAAGACGGATAGTGTTTTATTATTTGAAAGTTCTATTATTAGTTTAAGTCAACATGGATATACTATTGATGATATTTCGTTAGATTTACATAGTAGTGAAAGAGATAATGTAATGACAGAGTATGAAAGGAAGTTCAGTAGTCAAGGAATTAAAATAAACTATTTAAAAGCCCATAAAAAATAAATATTTTAATTTGACTTTAGAAATGATATAATTTAACTGTAAGAGTGGTGAAATATGTGAAGAAAAAGATGATTCTTACTATTTTTATGTGTATTATTTTGTGTGGTTGTACGCCAGTTCAAAAAATGTCATTAGAAGAAGTTATTAATAATGGAACTGGTCGCAAAGTTTCTGTATATAATAAATATCGGAAAGGGTATAAATATAATACGCCACGAGGATTAGATGTCCTTGATAATACCGAATATAATGAAGTTATTTATAGTTCAAATTATATATATTATCTCTATGTAGATGCTGTAAGTTATTATAATAAAGTAATTGAAAAGTATAAACAAAATGATTCTTCTTATGTATCTATGCCCATTGATTATGAAGATAAATATGGATATTTGGAAATAAATGAGTTAAAAAGTGGTAAGTATCTTGTTGAAATTATGTATAATTATGCTAAAATGGAAGTAATAGTAAAGAAAGATGATATAAATGTTGTAGTTGCAAATGCCATGAGTGTTTTGACTTCTATTAAATTTAATAATAGTGTTTTGGATACATATTTAAGTGAAGAAAATTCTCAATTTAGAGAGTTTGAATTTAATATATTTGAAACCGCTTCAGCTGATAGTCAATACTTACAGGCAGTTGAAGATGATATTTATGAAGATGATGAGATACATGATTCAGACTTAATTGACTAAGGATGGTGTAAAATATGGGATTATTTGGAAAAATAAAGAATATTTTATTTGAGGATGAAGAAGAAGTAGAAGAAACAATGCCTGTTTTTACAAAAGATGAAGTAAAACCAAGTAAAAAAGAGGAAAACGTTGTTTCTGAAAAAGAAGAACCAATTAAAGTTGTACCTGGTTCAAGATTTAAAAATGTCAAGAGAGATATTGATTTATCTTTTGATGAAAAAGATGTGTTAGATGAGGTAGTAAATTCCTATTCAAATTCGGCAAGTAATGAAAATAGAGAACAAGTACCGCCAAAAGTGGAAGAAGAACCTGTAAAACAGAGTGAACCTGAAAATAAATCACCATTTTTGTCTTTTGATGAAGATGAGTTTGATCGTTTAAATTCACGAATAAATAGAAATGAAGAAAAAGCGCGTCGTAAAGAAAAAGACGAAAAAAAGGAAAAAATAAATTATCAAGAAAACGCTCGAAGAGCTAATAATAATTATTCATCAACGACACCTAACCGAAATAGTTTTGATCATAATTTTAATAGTAGTAGTGGAACGAATAATGCTCGTAAATTTACACCTTCACCAGTGATTTCTCCTGTTTATGGAATTTTGGATAAAAATTATAAAAAAGACGATATTGTTGATCGTGATAATGCTGATGATATTGTAAGAGTTAAACAAAATAAGGTTAAAGATAATAAACCGGAAATGATTGATGAATTGTTATATCATGAAGAAAAAGTAAGTACTTATGATGGACCAAAACATAATGAAACTGAAAGTAATATGCCGGCGAAGCATCAAGAAATTGATTTAGATTACGTTAGAAAGAAAGCTTATGGAAATAAAGACTATGTTACGGAAGAAGAAGTTAATGTAAAAGTTAAACCGGTAGAAAAAGCTGAAACAGTTGAAGAAAAATTAGATCATCTTGAGCAAAATGATTCACAATCAGTAGCAGATGAACCAAAAGTAGAAGAAACAATGAATCTTTTTAAAGATGAGTCAACTATTGAAGATGTTGAAGTGCCAAAAAGAAGTGAACATGATGATGAGGCAGAAATTGATGATATAATTAAAGTCCCAGAAGATGATGAAGAATTAATTACTCCTACCGAATCATCAAAACCACAAGAAATAACAAAAGATAAGGATATTAGTGATTTAATCTTAGATGATATGGAAAAAGACGAGGAAGTTGTAGGTCATCGTGCTCGTGCATTAGAAGACTTGGAAAAAACCAGTACTTTACAAATATTGGATGATATTGAAAAAGAATTAAATTCAATTAAACCAATAAGTAAAAATGAGGAAAAAAAAGATGAAGATGATGATACGTTAGAGGATGATTTGTTTAATTTAATAGATTCAATGTATGAAGGAGGAGATGAAGAAGATGATTAGTTTTTTACAAACATTTTTACCATTAGTAATTTATATTTTATTAATAATTTTACTAGTAGTGGGAATAATATTAGGTATAAGATCTATTCAAACTTTGAATAAAGTTGATAAGGTTGTAGATGATGTTAATGATAAAGTGCAATCATTAAATGGATTCTTCAATCTAGTAGATTTTACCACTGATAAGATTGTTTCAATTACCGATAAAGTAGTTGAAGGTGTTTCTGGTCTTATTGGTGGAGTTTTCAAAAAAAGAAACAAAAAAGAGGAGGAATAATATATGGCAGAAAATAAAAAAGGTGGCATAGGTACATTTGTTGCCGGTGCTGCACTTGGTGTAGGATTAGGTTTACTTTTTGCACCAAAATCTGGAGCTGAAACAAGAAAAGAATTAAAGGAAAAAATGGATGAACTTTTACAAAAAATCAAAGAAATAAAAGTTGATGATGTAAAAGAAAATTTACAAAATAAAATCGAAGAAATCAAAGCAGATTTAGCAGACTTAGATAAAGAAAAAGTATTAAGTATTGCTCGTGAAAAAGCTGAACAAATCAAAGAAAAATTAGATGAATTAGTAAAAACAGCTAAAGATAAAGCATCGCCAGTAGTCCAAAAGACAGTTGATGATGTTAAAGGTAAGACAATTGTTGTTTTAAAAGATATAATTAACAAGTTAGAAAAAGAAGAAGATAAAAAAAATATGAAGAAAAAAGATACTAAATAATGTATCTTTTTTTGATTTAGTCTTTTTTTTTAGTTGATAAAAGAGTACTAAAATGATATTATTATTAGTAGTAAGGATAGATTGATATGAGAAAAGGATTTAGAATGTTTTTTTTGGTTTTAATTGTGCTTTTCTGTGTAAATTTTCAAAATGTAAAAGCAGAATTAACTTTCCAAGACCAAGGTTATATAATAAAAAAACTGGCTACATCTAATCCTAAAATAACTTCAGTAACTATTCAAGGGGACATTGCGGTTGTAAAATCATCTGGAACTATTTTAGGTTACTATGTTGGAACTACCAATAGTGTAAATGCTAGTACAACTTATTACCAAGCGGTTAGAAATAATGTCTTTTATGCTGGGGTAAAGAATGGAACGTATTATTTTTGGGTTTCAAGTGGTTTGAATGGTAAAGCCATAATGTATTCCCAAGGAGTTAAAGTTACGACATCTTGTAGTAATCAGGTAGCTACCAATGCAACAGGTAGTGGAACAGTTGAAAGATGTTTCGTTTATAATCAAGGTGGTTCATTACAAGCGGATCAAACTGGTTCGTTGGTTACGTGCGCTAATGGTTATGAATTACCAAATGGTGGCTTAAAGGTGGCAAGTAATGGATGTAGGAGTGTTTCAACACAAGTTGGAGGACAAGATTTACGTCAAAGATATTGTAAGGTTGTTTATTCTTATAATTGTGTAAAGACGGCAACAGTTGACCCAACACCAACTCCTGATCCAACACCAACACCAGAACCAACGCCAACACCGACACCGACTCCTTCAGTTCCTGAGGCAGCACTTTCATCTTTGTCTGTTTCATCTGGTAGTTTGAGTCCTAGTTTTAGTTCAGCTAATAAAACATATTCATTAAGTGTTGATAGTTCAGTTAGTTCAATAAAAGTAAATGCAGTTGCTGCTAGTGGATCTTCTTTCGTTTCAGGATTTGGACCACGTAATGTTAATTTGGATTATGGAGCTAACACTGTTCAAGTAAAGGTTAAAAATTCAGCTGGTAAAGTAGCTGTTTATACAATAAATATTAATCGTCCTGATGGTCGTAGTAATGTTAATACATTAAGTTCTTTGGCTGTTTCAATGGGAGAACTTAGTCCAGCCTTTGATACAAATGTTTTTGCTTATAATGTTAATGTAGCTAGTGATGTAACACAAGTTAGTATTGGAGCTAGTTTAACTGATGAAAAAGCATCATTTGTTGATGGATTTGGACCACGTTTAGTTGATTTAAATCCTGGTTTAAATAATGTATTTGTAAAAGTACGTAGTGAGTCTGGAAAGAACAATGTTTATACCTTAAATATAATGCGTGCGATGGAAGATGAAATTTGTACAACTGGAGTTGATGACTTAGCTTTATTAAAACAAATTAAATTTGTTTCAGATAATAACGTTGATATCGATGATATAGACTTCTCATCAAAAGTATTTAATTATACAGATGTTAAAGTTCCTTATGAAATTGGTAATTTAACAATTGAAGCTGCAACAGTAACAGAAGGAGATACCTTTGTTATTGAAGGCGCTGAAAACTTAGAAGTTGGAAAAGAGCGTGAAATAAAGATTATTGTATCAAGTAAGAATTGTGCGAGTGTAACAAAAACTTATACTTTATATGTTACCAGACAAGAAAAAAGAACGCTTGATAGTAATGCCGAAATCGATACATTGACTGTATCTAAGCATTCAGAAGTTAAATTTGAACAGAATAAAGAAAAGTATAATGTTAAATTAAAGAAGAATGAGAAAAAATTAGATATTCAAATAACAACTGTTTCCGACAAAACAGATTGCAAAATTGAAGGCAATGAAAATTTAGGAATAGGTTCAGAAATTAAAATAAGATGTACAGCAGAAGATGGAACAACAGCTAATTATTCAATTAACATAACTGGTCGTGAAAAAGGAACGAATATTTTCTTACTAATAATTGTTGTAATTATCGTTATTTTATTACTAATCTATATTGTATTAAGATTATTAGGTTATAAAATTGTTATTAATTTAGCAGTTATTGGAGCATTCTTCAGAGGAGTTACAGAAAAAATTCAAAATATGTTTAATAAATAGTTTAATTATGTTATAATCTATCTAATTAGCGATGAAAGAATTTACGACTCTGGAGCTAAGACGTTACTCGCGTTAAGAGTTAAAGTGTATGATAAGTTTCATAAACTAAGGTGGTACCGCGGGTTAACTCGTCCTTAGATTTATGGAACTTTTTTTATTTAGAAAGAAGGAATATTATGGCAAAAGAAATGACATTCTTTGAAGAATTAAAATGGCGTGGACTAATAAAAGATATCAGTAGTCCTGAACTTGAAAAAAAATTAAATGAGGAACAAATAACTTTTTATTGGGGAACTGATCCAACAGCTGATTCCTTACATTTAGGACATTATTCATCATTGCTAACAGCTAAAAGATTAATGATGCATGGTCATAAACCAATCTTACTAGTTGGGGGAGCTACTGGCTTAATTGGTGATCCAAGACCAACAGCTGAAAGAGATATTATTTCGAAAGAAACAGTTTTAAAAAATGTAGAAGGAATTCGTCAACAAGTTACCAATATTTTAGATGGTAAATGCGAAGTAGTTAATAACTACGATTGGACGAAAGATATTACTATTTTGGATTTCTTTAGAGATATTGGAAAGTATATAAATGTTAATTATATTTTAAATAAAGATATTATTTCTAGAAGATTAGAAAGTGGTATAACTTATGCAGAGTTTTCTTATACTTTGTTGCAAGGAAATGACTTTTTACATTTGTTTAGAGAAAAAAATTGTCTTTTACAAGCTGCTGGAAGTGATCAATGGGGCAACATTACTACTGGAATTGAATTAATACGTAAAATAGAAGGAAAAGAAGCTTATGGTTTTACAATGCCTCTTATTTTAGATGCTAATGGGAAGAAATTTGGTAAAAGTGAAGGAAATGCCTTATGGTTAGATAAGCATAAAACTAGTGCTTATGAAATTTATCAATATTTAATTAATACTGATGATAGTAAAGTTATTGAGTATTTAAAGGTCTTTACTTTCTTAACTAGAGAAGAAATTGAAAAATTAGCAGAGACAGTTCAAAATGAACCTGAGAAGCGTTTAGCGCAAAAGGCTTTAGCGTATGAAGTTGTTAAAGACTTACATGGTGTAGAAGAAGCAGATAAAGCTATTAAAATAAGTGAAGTTTTATTTGGAGGTTCTTTAGATGGTTTGAGTGCTGATGATCTTATTGCTGGTTTAAAACAAGTACCATCAATCAAAATAAGTGGTGAAATTAAACTAATTGATTTGTTAGTTGATAATCAAATTTGTTCTTCTAGACGTGAAGCTAGGGAAATGTTAGGAAGTAATGCTATTTCTATTAATAATAAGAAAGAAAATGATGAAAATTTACTTGTTAGTAAAAAAATGGGAATTGATAAAAAGGTAATTATTATAAGAAAAGGTAAAAAGAAACAATTTATTGGCCTATTTGAATAAGATAAAATTGACTTTTTATCTTTTTTTATGGTATATTTCTCTAGGCTTAAAGGGGGAATTAAAGTGGTAAAAGAACAATTAAGTTCGTTTGTTAATCCAAAAATATTTTATCATGGTGAATATTCGACGATTTATCAAGTTGCTGATGGTCGTTTGTTGAAAATGAATTCAGATTACTTACAATCCTTATATTTAATGTCAGGAATAAGTTATGAAAGGAAAATTCTTGATACGAAAGCGCATCGTGTTTCAGAGATTGTTTCACCATTGAGTGCAGTCTATGATAAAGATTTATGTCGTGGTTTTACGATGGAGCAAGTTAAAGGAATTGATTTAAATCAATATGTAGCAGATTTTTCTTTATATGATAAAGCTAATTTATTAAAATATGCAAAGTTATATTGCAAAATAGAAGAAGCAGTTAAAAAAGCTAACCGTTTAGGGATTGTAATTCCAGATTTATGTACTTGTTCTAATATTATGATTGATCAAGATGGTAAGATTCGTTTAGTAGATTATGATGGTTTGCAATTTGGACCAAGTGATAAAGCGTTGTTTACTTCATCAGTTTTAGGTGATCCCGATCAATTTATTGGTCATTCGAAGTACTGCAAGTCAATTCTTTCATATACGGCGGAACTTGATAAGCGCAGTTTAACAATGTTATTATTCTTGTTAATTTTTAATAAAGATTTAAAATTAGTTAATCAATATGTTCCTTCTATTGGACGAAAAATTGAATTATGGGAAATATTTGATTTAATTAATTTAGATGATGAAATATTTATGAATAAAGTTGCAGCCAATTTGAGTTTTGATAAAAAAGGTGATTATTTAGGATCGGATTTAATGCGAATTGCCAATAATTATAATATGATGATTTATCCATTACCAAAAGAAGACTTATATGCTAAAGTTTTAGTACGTAAATAAAAACAAAAAAACACTCCTAACATATGATATTATGAAAGGAGTGTTTTTATTGTATTCTGATTATTTTTATCGCGATGGTCGTTATTATGTAAGAGATGGCCGTGGCTTTTTTGTTCCGTTTATTTTAGGAGGTTTACTTGGCGGTGCGGCGGTTGGGGTGTCTAGGCCTCGTCCTGTAGTTGTTAATCCATATCCGCCTTATGCTCAAGGCCCTTATTATGGTCCACCTTTCTATTATTAAGATAGTTTATGGATAAACCAATAGTAATGTATAAAGACGTTAGGTAGGAACCGCCATAGCTTAAGAAGGGAAGGGGAATACCGACGATGGGAACTAAAGATAAATTCATTAAGATATTATAGAATATTTGAAAAAATAACATATTTAATATTGCAAAGTTATAGATATTAGATATGTTTTTTTGTTTGGTAATTTTATTAATGTAAAAGATGATGATTAAACATAGACAAATGTAGGTTAAGGTGGTAGTTACAAGATTGTATTTACTAATTATGGCTGCAAAGATGAAGTCATTATGATTTTCAGGAATGTATAAGAGATAATTAGAACCAATGGAAATAGTGGAGTTGATGGCTTGAATATTAGATTTTTCTTTAAAAGAGATTAAGCGATCAAGGCGATAAAAGAGTTTAGTCCCATATATTTTTATTAAAAGATCTTTGTTGTAGTAAAAAAGATAGATATGTGTGCCAATAAAGATGGTAAAAAGCAAGCCAAGAAGTAGAAGTCTTTTTTTATTTTTCTTGGTATATTTTAAGCAAGATAATAAGATAATTAAGTATATTATGATGGCTCCTGTATCTGGTTCTAAGTAAGTAAGGAGGGCGGGGATGAAAAAGACAAGAAATAAAAATATTTTATTAATTTTTTTCATTGTTAATGATGGAAGGTATAGAAGAAGGGCTATTTTGGCCAGTTCACTTGGTTGGATAGAGATTGGCCCAAGATGAAGCCAAGCTTTGGCGCCATTTATTTCTCGACCATAAATAAGAACGATGGTCAGTAAAAATAAGCTAAATAAATAGAATAAAATAAAGTATTTGTTTAACTTATTAATTTTTATCTTAGATGTAATGTATAAGAAAATGTAACTTAGACTAAGCCAAATTAGTTGTTTAGTGAAGTATGGCGTATTTGCTAAGTAACATAGACTTATGATGTTTAAAATAAGGATAGGAATTAAAATTATATAATTATTATTAAAAAACTTTTTCATATTATTATAATTGGCAAGATAAGTAAAAATATACATATAATTAGTTAAGGAGGAAGAATGATGAGTGATTTGCCAAGTGTTTATGCTAATAAGATAGAGCATGATTTAAAGAATAATGAGGATTATTATTATGGAACACGTGAAAAAAATGTTAAAAAAGAGGTGGGAGATTTAAAAAAATATTTTGATAAATCTGGTTATGCCAATAAGTTAAATGTTTTAATAAAGAGGAAAGATGGTAGTAAGTTAGAAAAGTTGATTTTATGTAAGGATAGTTATTTTATTAATATCAAAAATGAAAAGATTTTTTTTGATGAAATCTTAGATTATGAAATAAAATAAACATTCAAGTTATGAATGTTTATTTTATAATATCTTTAATATAATTTTTTAGTTGCTTGCAATCTTTGCCAAGAATAATCTTCAGTTGATTGTCTATTTCAACAATCCCTTTAGCTCCTAGTTTTTGAATGCCTTCTTTATCTACTTTACTAACATCCTTTAGGATGACTTTAAAGCGTGACATGTTACATTCAGCATTGATGATATTTTCTTTACCACCAAGACATTTGATTAATTTATTGATTTCAGAACTAAAATCTTTTTTATTTAGTTTTAAAACTATTAAACATATAATTGCTAAAACAGCTAATATGATTACATACTGTATCCAATCCATTTTATCATCACCTGTATGCTATTATACTATATTATTTAAAAAAATAAAAGAAGAAACAAAATAGCACTATTTTAAAATCCTAACATAGATTATTAGTGAGAAATATATGAAAGGGTGAGTTATATGTGTTGTAAAGATAATGATCAGAGTAGTTCTTTAGCAGAAATATTAAGTGTTATTTTGGTTTTACAACAGAATGCCTGTGTTGATAGTTGCTTGGATTCATGTGATAGACCAATGTTGGGTGGTGGCCCAAGCTGTTTAGTTTGTAATACACGTCCCGTAATGTTATATACTTGTAGTTCAAATGGAACACCTTGGCGAATGCCAGTTACTAAAGATTCTACAGCTAGTTGTGATGGAACAACAACGACTTGTTCATCAGTATTTAGAATAGAAAAAATAGAAGGCAATTGTTGTACTTTTAGAGTATTACAAGATAATACTGATACAACTAGTTTATATCCTTATGTAGCAACTAATTCGGTATTTACAATTGATTTAGGTTGTGTTTGCTGTATAAGGTGTTTAACTGATACGTATGTTGAATGTGTCTAAGGCATAAAAAAACTCTTAAACAAGAGTTTTTTTATGCCTTATAGAAACGGTAAAAATTAATTGAAGGATGATTATTTAAACGAATGGTGATACTTGAGGTTCCTAAACCATTTGAAATAAATAATTTGGTATTATTAATTTCTGTGAACGAATTATAATACTTCTGAGCTCCTTCTTGTAAGAATAGAGGCTTTATGAAAGGCAGTTTTACTAAGCCTCCAAGGGTATGACCAGCTAAAATTAGGTCAGGATTGTAAGTTATAAAGTTATCAGTTGTATCTGGTTGATGAGTTAAAACAATTTTAAATAAAGAACTTGGATCAATTTCGTTAATTAAATCAGTTAAAATTGTATAATTAGGGTTGTCGTTATTATTGAAGCCAGCAATTAAGATAGGGGTATTATCTTGATAATAAAGAAGTTTGGTTTCATTATTTAAAATAATAAATTGAGAACTTTCCATAATATCTTTAAATGATTCGTTATCTTCATCACCATAAATAGCGTATTTATATAATTGAGGATTGATTTTACTTAGTTCTTCTTTTAAAAATTTGATATTTTCATCATTTAATTTAATGTTTTTATCAATTAAATCGCCGGTGAAGAAGACAAGGTCTGGTTTTAGTTCATTTATTTTGTTAACAATTTTCTTTAATTCATTTTCGTTGATAGTTGTACCATAGTGTAGGTCGGAAAAGTGTACGACTTTTAAACCATCAAAGGAAGTTGGAATATTGTTTACGGTAATTTTATACTCTTTAACTTCAATAATTCTTGTAGCAATATTGCTAGTGTAAACAAAAAAGGTAATGAATAAAATGATGGACCAAAAAATAATTTTTTTAACTTTGTGGTTGGACTCTTCTGCTTCGTCATTATCTTCATTATCTTCTAGTGTTTCAGGAGAGATAGTGGGAGTATTTTCATCTTCTAAAGGATACGCCGTCGTTTCTTCGGTTGTCGTTAGGTCTTCTTCATCTGGATCTGGTTGACTGCGATATCGTTTTAATTTTTTTTCATTTGCTATTCTTTTTTCTTCTCTCATATATTAACACCTGCCATAATAGCTAATAAGATGATAGCAATATTAATTGTATTATGGAGAATATGCATTGATAGTGAGGAGAAGATAGTATCAGTTTTTTTATAAAGGTAACCAAAGGCAATACCAACTGAACAATAAGGAATAAGGAAAATGATTGTGCGAGGATCACTTAAGGAAGAAATAACGTGAACGCCACCAAAGATTAAACCGGTAATCCATGCAAAAATATGTTTATTATCGGATATTTTGGCAAAACTTTTGCGAAAAACTAATTCTTCTATACATGGAGCTAATAAAACAACGATGGGAACAAGTGTTAGTGGAGATTGCTTAATTAATTGAATATTGGCTTGTTCATTTACAGAAGTTCCTAATTTTAAGACAAAGTTTATGATAATATTAGAAGTAATCATAATAAATAAGCCTTTTAACCAATAATTTAGGCCGGTTTTTAAACATTCATGACGATTATTTCTGAACTTTTCATATTCTTCTTTAAGGGAAGCGTGGTATATGGCAACTAAGATAATCCAGATGATGACGTATACTAAGAAGTATAGAAAGTTATTCATCCAACTAGTTTGGGGGATGAAACCTTTTTTTTCTAAAAAATAAAAAAAGCTTAATAAGAATCTGGCTCCTATAAAATAAGAGAAGACTGTTATTATACCTTTTATTAATTCTTTAAAATTTATTTTAGTCATGTAAATCACCTTTTATTCTTTAATATATCCTAATGTTTTTAACCTTGTAATGATTGTATCTTCATCTTGGATGTCACCAACTAAACGGTTAGTAGTAGTTGCTTCACTACCATTTTTAATAAAGATAGTGGTTGGTGTACCAGAAACATTTGCGACTTCATTAAAGACTTTTTTTTCATCATCGCTTAATTTATCAAGAGCAATTTCGTAAGCTGTTATGTTATATCTACTTAGGATATCTTTGAAGCGAGGTTTGAAGGATTCACAATGGGTGCAAGTTGTTTTGGTTATAAGCAGAATAAAGTCTTCTTTGTTATCAAGTTTTTCTTTTAATTGGCTATAGTTTAATTCTACTAAATGACTATCTAGTTCATCATTCTTTTTATTAAGAGTTTTACTAGCATAGACAAGGCCAACTACAGCTAAAATTAGGACTATTCCTAAAACAATTTTTAATATCTTATTTTTCATTTAAATCACCATAATAAATATAACACACTTGAAATTCTTGTGCAATTTAATATTGTTATTTTAAGGTGATGATGGTAAAATTATATTTAGAAAATAGGTTGGTGTTATATGAAAAGAAAAATAAAGAATATTTTATTTCTAATTTTAATTGGTTTTATTTCTTTCGGAGTTGCTAATGCCGAAGGAGAAACAAATACCAAAGATAAAAATCCTTTAGATGTTCAATGTCCAACAAGTTCTTTAGCCCAAGTCCAAAAGGATGCCTCCGTGGTTCAAGTAAGTTACGAACCATATGAGTATAAGCCAGAAGGATTTGATGATCCTAATTCATCAAATTATTCTGTTCTAGTCTATTATATGGATATTAAGATTAGAAATTTACCGGAAACAGTATCCGTTAAGGTTAGCAATACGCAAGGAGGAAGCTTTAGCGTTGATTCGGATAGTGCCGATGCTGATGGCGTAATTACAATAAGACAAAAAGATACATCAGCAATAGTTAATTATACATTTGAACTAAAAGCCAGAACATACGATTGTTATGGCAGAACACTTCGAACAATAAGACTATCAGTTCCAAAGTATAATGCATATTCTAAAAGACAAGTATGTACAGATATTCCTGATTACTATTTGTGTCAACCTTATATACTATATGATGTTAATGCATCAAAATTCTTAGATAGTGTAACAAGTTATAAAGAAAAATTAAGTAAGAAGAATGCATCAACAGAAAAAGAATTACAAGGCAAAACTAATATAGTTAGCAAAGCTGCTAAAACAATATCAAAACATAAATATTGGATAATTGGCGGAATTGTTTTAATTGGGGTGGCTGCAACAGTGGTAATAGTTAAAAAGAAGAGGAGTAGTGTTTTATAATGAAAAATAATGCTTATTTAAAATATTGTTTAATTTTTATAACTACTTTTTTATTTTCGACGATTGTTAAAGCAGAACAAACAATCTCAGTTAATCCTGGGATAACGCAAGTTTTAATTAGTTCTTCTAAATATGAGTGGGGTAATGGAGTATGTCAAACTAGTGGTGGAGTGTTATCTACTACTAATGGTTCTTCTGTTAGGTTAAAACATGGAACATTGTCTTATGTTAATGGTAATATTAAATTTACTTCTGATAATGACGTTGCAAACGGCGATACAGAAGATTCTTTTACATGTAGTTATGATAAAAATCTACAAAATCCAGCAGCAGGACCTGGTGAAGTTACAGTTAAAATAATGTATACTAAAATTGAAGCTACAAAAGTAGAAGTTAATTATACGTTAGATCAACAAAAAAATGTTTCTTATGATTATGGAACAAGATTAGGAGCAATTAATAAGATTACCGCTGTTTCATCAGATACTAATGCTCAAAATTATCTTGATATTTATTGTAATGTAAATGGAACAACTTGTAGTGTTAGAGTTAAAGAAAATGTAACAATTCCCGAAAATGGAGTTGTGGCTGAACTTAAATTTACTTATGTCAGTGGCGATGGAGCTACACATGATGTTACAAGTAGTATTAACATTTCTTCAACTGTAGTTGTTTATGCTTATGGTGGAGCATACGGAACTTGTAAATGGGGAACAGCTTGGGAAAAGTTAAGAAGTGATCAATTAAATCAAAGTAATGATCCAGAAAATACTAGAAAACGTAAATTTAATAGTATTGGTGAAACGATCGATTTTCCAACTTGTACACCGGATAAATCAGCATATCCTTTCTTAAAATTTAAAGGATTCTCAACTGATGCTAGTGGATTACAAGCAGGTGGTGCTTCAGTTCAAGCTTCTGGCTTATGTGAACAACATTTAGCAACTGGTGCTAAAAGTGGTGATAGCTTAAAATATTTTGCTTGTTATACGAATAGTGGCGGAGTTGTTTTAAGTATTGATGGTACTATTAATGATAAAAACTTTAAATATGATAGTGCTTTAGGTTACTACTATCGAACAATGGCTGAAACTGATAAAGTAGCATTACCAACTGATGTTACTCTAAGAGTTGCTTCAATTAACCCTGATGTTAAATTCATTGGTTGGGTTAAACAAGGTGGTAGTTGTGAAACTGACTTAGTTAAAGGCAGTGTTGGACCTGGTACTTATGTAGCATGTACAGAAATGAGAACTAATGCTGCTGATGATTATAAAAAAGAAATGAACGAAGGAACTTCTGAAGTTGTATATAAAGTTCCTGGTTATGTTACTGATATCGCTGGTTGTAAATCAGAAAGTACAAACTTTATTGAAACAGCTTATGATGCTGAAAATAAAACCTGTACTGTTAAAGCTAAAAAAGATTCAGCTGGTGCTTATATCTCTGTTAGTTTCCAAGATAATCAAGGGAATTTAACAACATATCAAATAAAAGTTAATGGTAAAAAAGAAGCAGAATCAATTATTTGGGATTCAACAAATGGAGCAACCGTAGATGATTCAATTTATGGTAAAACTTCTGATTCACAAGCTTCTACTTGTGATGAGTTTAATATATCTGTTAATGGTGCTACTAGAACCGAAAATGGTTATGAAATAGCTAAATTAGGAGATAGAACTTTACGTGTTCATTTGTATAATGGAACTTCCGGAAGTAGTTGTGGTACTTCAACCAAATACGTTGGTGTTTGTATGGACCCAGGTCGTCAAGAACCTGAATCAAGTGATAAATATTATAAAGAGCGTAATTTAAGTCCAGAAAATAATGACTTTGATAAAGTAATTGCGACAATTTATAGTGATACTTCATTCTTATCAGAAATGAATCAATATGTTGCTGATGGTAAACCAAATGGTATTGATCATGTAGTTTCAGCAACGGCTGCAATTCGTCTTGCTGCTATAAGATATGGTGAAGATTCTAACAACTCTGGTTTAGGATTGGATGAATATTATGCTGCATATAAAGAAATTGTTAATAATATAAATAAAGCAACTGGTGGTTCTAAGAAGAACAATTCTAGTGAATATACTAATGGTGATTGGAGTAAGATTACAACTAGTTCTTTATGTTATCAAATGGATAATTGTACATTTAATGAACCATATGCAACTATTGTAACTACTTACTTAAAAGACGCTGCAAAATCTGATGGTAAAAGATGGGATCAAAATGAAATTACTTCAACTGTAACTGATACTAAGACTGTTTGGGATAATGCAAATCAATATACTAAAACAATAACTGGTATTATTTCAGGAATGACTGGTTATATGGCTGGTGATTTAAGATTAACAGGTTCATGTGATTCGACACTTACTGGTACTAATGCTGCTTATAAAGCACAATGTGTAATGGAAATAAAAAATAGTACTGGTCAAAATCAAGGAACATGCGTTAATGGTGAGTGGTGTACTGTTGATTCCAATGTTAACTATTGGAGTTGGGCGAAGCTTTCGGATGGTAAATTATATTATCGTCTTAAAATTACACAAACGGTTGATAAATTAACTAAAATAGCCCAATTTAATGCGGCTAACGAAGATGCGACGACTGATTATAACGCTAGTGTTAAAATGAACTATACTAGTCAAGACTTAGTTGATAATGTTGCAGTTGCCTCACCATCAAAGAGTAATAGTAAACAAAGAATGATCCTCTTCCCAATAGAAGCAAAGACAGCAACTTGTGATACTGCTGATTGTACGGGACCAGATGCTGGTAGTGGTAATTCTGATGGCTCTGACTGGGGCGATAATACAGGATTAACTGGTCTTATCTCAGGAGAGGTTATTGGACCTGATGGTAATCCATTACCTTTGGTATTTATTTCGAAGAATAATGTAGTAGGAACTACTTTACCGTCATGTGATACAACTAAAGATATCTTCAATTACAACACTTATTGTACTAGTGCTGAAAATTGTAAAGAGCCATTTAATAAAGAAGCCTTTAGAGTTGCCGGATGTTGTTCTTATGTTCTTGATACAACAAAATATGTTTACCAAAGTGTATGTAGTGATAGATGTACAACGAATACTCTTAATCCAGTATGTAGTGCTTCTTCAACTGATAAATCAGATGATCTTGAATTAAAAGAAGCTTACAATAAGGTTGATGGGGAAAACTATACATGTGTAGTTGATGTTGGTTCAACTACAACAACAGATAAGAAAAAAGATATGGCTGGTAATTATTATTCATTAGAACAATTCCAGACCAATCCATATTGTCGTGTAAGTTGTAAAGAAGATTGGGATTTTAAATTCCCATCATATATAAATTATACTGGTCAAAATGCGGTTTTAGCTGGTAGTTACTTCATTGTAAAAGATTCATCAATCTTTGCAAGTGGTTCACGTACTTGTGTAACAACACAAATTCAGCATCAACAGTTTGCTAATGACTTTGATAAATGGTCAAGATTATCATATACTAACTTTGATCAATGGCAATATAAAAAAGCTGATAATGATGCTTATACTAATGGTACAGAAAGGGAAGCAACTGAGCGTGAAAAAACATATTGTAAAACAACTCCAAGTTTAGTACCTGTATGTACGCAATATAATGGTAATTCCTGCCTTACTTATACTAATACTTATGTTTGTAATGACGAAGCTGTTTGTAAGGAATATGATTTGACACCGAAAACTGGTGTTACATATTTAAAACATGTAACTAATGCAGATGGAACGCCAGGAGATGGAACAACAACAGAAACCTTTACTGGTAGTGTAGAACAAACTAGTAATGGTACACAATGGAGCGGAGCTTCACCTGGTGGTTGTGGTTCTGCGACAGTACAAACTTTAAAAGACAAGCATAAAGATGATGGTAGCGAAAATGAAAAAGCAATGAATGAAGCAAATGCTAAATTGAATGAAGCAGTAAGTAATATTAATGCATGTGATGATTTTGAATTAGTTACTAAGAATACACAAAATGTTACAACTGATACTAAAATATTAACAGTATTTGATCCAACAATTTCTTTTAATTATGACGAAGATGAATTCATGAAGGAAATAACGAGTAGTGGTTCTAATAAATTAGTTAAAAAAGATGAAGGATTAGAAAAGAGAACAGCTTATGCTTTTGCAACTCTTGATGACCGAATGAAATATACTGGTTCAGGAACCGTAAGTAATGCTGATGGAAACTCTTTAGCATCTTATAAACAAACGCGAATTAGTACAGTATGTACTTCTGGTGGTTCAGGAACAGCTGTTGTTGGAGCTAATAAGGAATCTTCTGGACATTTAGTTAACTGGAGTATTGGAGCAAGTTGCTATAAACTTGAAGTTACCGCTTTATTTGGTCATGACTATGTTAAACGTACAATATCTAATTCAAGTACATTTGCTAGCCAATATAAATGGTATGTTAATAAAACAAATGATACGAAGATATATGCTAAATCATTAAGTAGTTATCCTAAATCAGGAATTGTTACAGCTGCTAGTCATTGGAGTTTACTTGGTTCATCAAATCAAGGACTTGGTACGAAAGTCAAAGCTGATGGTTATCTTTCAAAATATGAAGGCGGTGGAGATACAGTCTTCCCAATTAAGGTAACGACACCACGTAACATGTATAAATATACTTATTCATTATCTAATATTGGTATGTATAATAATTCATTAACCAAAGTTGGTCGTTTAATGGGAGGAACTAATCCAGTAGTTGGAAATAATAAACGAACATGTTTCTATGAAGTATTAGAAAATATTTGCTTATGTTGTGCTGATGTTATTGATACGGAAGTTGTTTCTGATGTCTCTGAATATTCAACTGAGGAAGCTTTAAAAGAAGCAGGTAGTGATTATAGACCATCTAAGAGTGTGTCAACTAGTGATAGCAATGCAATGACTGGTCAATTAGGATTCTATAACAATACTGTTGGTTTATCTGATTTCACAAGTGGTAGTAATCGTGATGTTGGAGCTAACTGGCGTGGAGAAACTAAATACTTATCTGAAGGTATTGTTGAGATAACTAATAAAGGTGCTGTTTTGAAAAACTATATTGAAAGTAAAGGCGAAGATGTTTATAACGATACACCAGAATATTCATATACGCTTAATCCAGCAGCAATGTCAGCTATTAGATCATATAATGAAACGAATGGATATCAAGTTAAGTCTTCAACATTAACAACGTATGGACCATTGTTATTAACTTCTAGTGATATAGGCGATTGGAAAGTTACAAATTCGAACTTTGAAAAGAAAGTAACGTTCAACCATTATGGTAGTCGTTTCTTGGAAGTTAACTTGAAAAATTATAAGAATGGTACAGTCTTAAGTGATAAGAAAACAAGTAACTTATGTTACATTTATGTACCAAATGTCAATGAAACTACAGTAAAAGAAACTGAAAGTACTTTAAAATCAAAAGTTAATATTGATATTAAATCATTAAAAGGTGCTCAATATTATAATTCTGATGGAAATAAAATAAGCGATCTTTCTAGTTGTCGTTGGATTGATTATGTATCTGAAACATCAAGAGCTGGTACTTATTCAAGATTAGCATTTAAATAGGAGGAGTGAACTAAATGAAAGAATCTTATTGGGGTTACTGGTTAATCCTACTTGGAATATTTATTATGGTAGTAATGCTTTTATTAAACGATGCTACTACTACTGATACACAAGACTATTACCAACTTAAAGAAGTTGCTAATAGTGCTATATATGATTCAGTTGACTACTCTTACTATGCACAGACTGGTGAAATAAGAATTATTAAAGAGGTGTTTGTGGAAAACTTTCTTCGAAGGTTTTCCCAAACCGTATCTATGACTGATACTTATAAAATTGACTTTTATGATTTATATGAGTCACCACCAAAAGTTAGTATCAAAGTTGCTACAACTACAGGTAACTACTTAGTTGCTAACGATAGTACTAGTTTAGATGTTGTAAACAGCATAGATTTAGTTGTTGAATTAGATTACGATAAAAGATACACCAATGATCCAGTTGATAATTATCAAACTCTAACAAGCAATAAATGTGCTTATTATAATGATTAGAAAGAAGGAATAAAAATGGGGAACTTACTAACACCGTTTAAGAAATTCTTAAGTAATAAAAATACTGTAACAATAATTGGTGTGTTGTTAGGTATTGTTGTACTTTATGTAGGTTATACTTGGCGTGTTAATCAGTCAATTAGTCCTAAAAGAGTACCTTATGCGACACAAACGTTAGTATCTGGACAAGAAATAACTGAAGAGATGATAGGATATACAGAAATTCCAAATGATACATTAAAAAGTATGTCTAACCTTGTGACAGATGTTAATAATATTAGAACTAAATTGGTATCTTATGATTCTAAGATACCGCAAAATGGCTTCTTCTTTACTGAGAATTTAATTGATCCAGAAGATATGCCAGATTCAGTATTCTCTAAGATTAAAGATGGTTATACGATTTTTGCTTTAAGTGTTGATAATGATTCAACTTATGGAAATTCAATATTTCCAGATGATACGATTGACTTATATCTAACAGCAAAAGATGAAAATGACTTATTAATCTTTGGTAGATTTATTAAAAGTATTCAAGTATTAGCTGTTAAAGATAGTGATGGAAATAATGTATTTAGTAATAGTGCTGATACAAAAGAACCAGCTGTATTACTATTCGCTGTTCCAGAAGATTTATTCTTACTATTAAGTAAAGCTAACAAGTTAGATGGAATCGAGATTAATCCTGTACCTCGTAACTCATCTTATTCAAAGAATCCAGCTGCTACAGAAGTAGAAAGTGATTACTTAAAAGATTTTGTTATTACAAAAACAGTTACAATTCCTAATGAATGTACAGATTTAACAAAATGTTAAAATAAAAAGAAAATAAAGAGGGTGCTTTTATGGATGAAAAAAATGTGTTTTCACAGATGGATTTTGGACCGCTCTCAGAATTTCTAGAACAAGATGACGTTACCGACGTCTCTTATTCTAATAGTGGCCAAGTATGGTTAAAGACGTTGTCAAAAGGTGTATATCAAGTTGAAAGGCCGGCCATAAATAATGCTTTTATGGAAAAGTTAGCCTTTCAATGTGCTAATGTTATGGGTAAAACGTTTAACATGGCTCATCCATTTTTGGATGCTGAGAGTGCTGAGTTACGTATGAACTTTGTTCATGAATCTATAGCAACTAATGGCATAGCTTGTTTGATTCGTAAAACACCAGCTAAAATTCGTTTAAATAAAGATAAATTAATAAATGAACAATATATAACAGAACAAATGCATGATTTCTTAATAAAATGCGTTTGGGGACATTGCAATATCATGGTTGCTGGAGAAACTGGTTCAGGTAAAACAGAACTTGTAAAATATCTTGCTAGTAATACAAAAGAAGATGAAAAAATTATCTCTATAGAAGATACTTTGGAATTGCACTTAGATAAGATATTTCCTCATCGAGATATTGTAGCTATGAAAACTAATAATATTGCTTCATATACAGATTCACTTGTTGCTTGTATGAGACAGAACCCTATTTGGATATTACTTGCCGAGGTTCGTTCAGCAGAAGCAGTTATGGCTGTTCGTAACTCTATATCTTCTGGACACCATATTATTTCGACCATCCATGCTGATAAAGCTTCAAGTATACCAATGCGTATGTATGCCTTATTGGAAGGTAGTCAAGATATTGAACAATACTTGTCTTCTATTCATCGTTATGTTCAAATAGGTATATATGTTAAAGGTTATTATTCTAAAGCTTTAAATAGATTTCAACGTGAAATTATGGAAATATGTGAATTCTATGTTGATGATGAGACTAATCAACCTAAAACAAATATTTTATATTCTAAGACATTGGATGGTAAGGTTACGCTACGTAATCCGACTCAAAAACTTATTGATTATTTAGCAATTGGTAATGTATATTTTGAGTCGAATGATGTTTTTGGCTTAGGAAATGCTGATTTTAAGGAAGATTCGACAGGTGAACGTGAAACAGCGGAAGATAATTTGGCTAATAAGAAAACAAATGTTAAAGCTGGCGATGATCCTTTTAAGATGAATGGTGGAGCCCCAGCTACTCCAGTTGCTCAAAATGCTGCCGTTAAACCAAATGTAGAACAGGTTCCGACAAAGGTAAATCAACCTGTTAATATGGTTAACCAGGCGCAACGAGTAGCGGCTCAACCAGTTCAACAAAGACCGGTTGTTAATGCAAATGGTGGCCAACGTGTGGTTCAACAACCAGTTGCGCAACAACCAAGAACTAACGTTGTTACTCAAGCACGTCCAGCTACTACGCAAGTGGTTAGTCAAAGACCTGTTCAACATGTTGCCCAAAGTCAAACGATGCAAAGTGTTCCGGCAGCGGCCAGAATGGGAGCTCAAGGAACTATTCAAGTGACACCCCAACGTGTCCAAGTACAACCGACTCCAGTTGCTCCCAATCCTAATGCGATTAGACAGCAACAGGTTGTTCAACCAATTAACAATCCCCAAAGCGGCGTAATCACTGGTTAAAAAAGAGGTGAAAGTATGGAATTAATTATTTTATTAATAATTGCTATTTTTGTTTTATCTTATCGATATAATACAGGAGATAATGTCTATAAATTCTTTGGTGATACTGTTTCCAACGTTTATAATACTTATGCTCCTTATAGTTATCGTGAAGTTAGGGAAAAATCAAAAGAATTAGGATATGAATACACACCTAAACAGTACCTTGTTCAAGTTTTGATAATGGGAGGCGCAGCAGCTGTTATTTCATATATGTATTTCTTTTCGATTTTTGTTACAGTAGTATATGTAATAGTTGCAATTTGTTTTATTCCTTATTTAGCCTATTTGAGAACACAAAGATTATATTCCGAATACATCTTTGAACAAATTCAAGTATATACAACAAATGTTATAATGGAATTTAATACGACTCAATCATTCGTTAAGTCTTTAGAGGGTGTAAGGGATTCAGGTATTTTACAAGATCCAGTATTAAGAGATGTTAAAACAATGATTCAAATGTCTTATGATAATGGTACTATTGATCAATCCATAGAGTTTTTTAATAACCTTTATCCTTATTATATGGTTAAAAATATGCATCAATTGTTTTTACAAATAACTAAAGAAGGTGCTCGTGATTCTGGTGAAGCTCTTGAATTAATGTCAATGGATATTGATGCCTTAGTTGAGGGAGTTTACCGTGACCGTATGGATCGTCAAACATTCCATAAAAAATTCTTAACATTTGGTATAGCCTTGTTTTTATTAGTTATGGCCATGGAATTATTACTTTCTAAAGATACTTATTTAAAAATGTTAGAAAATTGGTACATAAAATTATTACTTCATATCATAATTATTGTTAATTGTTATTTCTTGTTATCAGGGGAAAAATATTATAATGAAGATGTGGGGGTTGAATAATGTATATTGAGATATTATTAATAGGTATTATTGTCTTTGTTGTTTTATCAGTAAATGGTTTTATTAAACCAAATAAATTTATTCAAGATAATCAAGATATCTTTTTAAAATTAAAAGAAGAAGACTATGATTTCTTAGTTAAAGCTAAATATGGTGAAGGCTTAGATGCTGATGTTCTGTTTCAAAAACGTATTCGTAATGGTTTAATTGTTATTGTTTTACTAGTCTTTGTATTTATAACTAATCTATCAGGTGTTAAGGTTGTCTTTGCTTGTGTTGGTGGCTATTTGATGTTTAAACTAGATTACTTAAATTTAAAAAGTTTTTATAAGAGACACTTATTAGAAATCGATTCAATGTTGCCCCATTACCTAAAAGGCTTAGAAATATTAATTCAACACTATACTGTACCGGTTGCAATTGGTAAATCTATTTCTGATGCGCCAGAGATTTTCCGTGAAGGTTTAGTTGATATGATTAATAAAATAAATGCTGGTGATTCAAGTATAAATCCTTATATGGAATTTGCTCAAACTTATCCAGTACGTGATTCAATGCGAATGATGCGTTTGTTATATCGTTTGAGTCTAGGTCGTCAAGAGCGTAAGCAAGAACAATTGTTGACTTTTTCTAAAACAATATCTAATTTACAACAAAAAGCCCGTGATACAAGATACAAAGAACGTCTTGATAAAATGGAAAGTAAGACTATGAGTATGTTAGTTTCAACAGGCTTGGGCGTTATGATATTCCTAGTTTTTGCGGTAATGCAAATGATGGGAGCTTAGAGTAAGTATTTGATACTTACTTTTTGATTGAAGAGATATTTTTCTTGATAATGAAGTTAGATTGGGATATAATATAAAGTATATAAAGTAAGAAAGGATTTGATGAATATATGAAAGAGGCTACTGGAGAATTAAATATGACAGTTATTACGGTTGTTGCAATCGCTGCCGTTGGTGCACTATTTACTATATTTGTATGGCCAAATATTCAAGCAAATGTAATGCTTAATACAGCTTGTTCACAAATTGATGCGAATGGGAACTATAATTCTGATGGTTCAAACGGAACTGGAAGTTCAATAATATGCACTAGTGGTCATTGTACAGCAACATATAACAATAAAAGTTATACTAAGACATGCAGTGGTTATTAAAGTAATAGTCATTAAGACAAAATAAACAAATAAAAGAGGGGAGAATATTATGAAAGAAGCTTTAGGAGAGTTAAATGGTACAATTATTGTTGTAATAGCCGTAGGCTTGCTTATGGCTTTTTTCTTTACGGTTTTATGGCCAAATATTAAGGGAGATTTACAAAATAATGCAAAATGTTCTGATGCAATTTGTGATGTAGGAATCAACTCAAATGCTATGGCTTATTGCTATTCTCCTGGAACGAGCAAAAGTGAGACTTTTGAATGTCCATATAGAGGCTAGGTGATGATATGAAAGAAGCAATTGGTGGATCATGGCTTTTAACAATCGTTATTGTGTTTGTTGTTGTTTTTGCTTGCTATATGTCAGTATCAATAAACTATTCAAAAAGCTATAAAGTAAAAGACCAAATATTGTTTTATATTGAACAGTATGGTGGTGTAAATGACTCATCAACGACCGCTATAAAAAACTATTTAGGCGAAGTTGGATATCGTACAACGGGGAAATGTCCTAGTGATAATGATTGGATAGGCTTTAACTTCAATGCAGGAATAGGTTCACCAAATAGCTTCTGTATCCAAAAACATTGTGTATACAGAACAGCTATTGGACATCCTAAAACAGCATATTATTCAGTTAAAGTATTCTTCAAAATGGATATGCCGGTTATTGGTGATGTTGTTAAATTTACCTTAGATGGTGAAACATCATTTGTGGTAATTCCAAATGAAAAGAAAGAACTGCTAAAAAATCCAACATGTTAGAATGGAGTGACGTTTAATGAAAAATGCAATTTCTAATGTATGGTTACTTGGAATGATTGTTCTATTTATACTATTGTTTTCAGGGTATTTAGCAGTTTCCATAAGTTATTCTAAGGTATTTAAAATAAAAAATGAAATGTTAACTATTATAGAAAAACATGATGGAATAACTAATAAAACTGGGAAAAGTATGGAATCGAAAGTAAAATCGGGGACGACTGTGACGGGTAATTTTGGAACACTGCAAACAATTAACCTTTTTTTGCTTGGGAGTTCTTATAATACTAAGGGGACTTGCCCAACTGGTTATTGCGGAGTAGATGACCTAGCTTATAATAAAAAAGTCTCATATTCAAAAAATAAAGGTAAATATTATTATTGTTTTAGAAAAGAGAAAATGTGGGGGGCTGAAAATGATGCTGCTTACTATGATGTTGTAGTATTTTATAAGTTTAATTTGCCTGTCATAGGTGATATTTTAACTTTTGAAATTGATGGAAAAACATCTAAAATATCATTTCCACAAGATTCAATTGGTCAGGAGTGTGTGTAGGATAATGAATGTAATTGTTTCGAATAAATATGCAGCAATGCTTTCAAACTTAAATATAGATTTAATAAAAAGTATAAATGGAGAATTTGATGCTGATGAATTAGTAGCACAGTTTGATAACTTCTTCTTTAATAAAATGATTCTTGATATAACTGCTATTAGAAATTATCGAGATATTTCACAAATACAAAGACTATCATTCGGAATGGATATGACAAGAGTTATTCTATTATTAGATGACTCACCAGAGGTCAATTCACCTCAATATATGTCAGAACTTGTTTCGATGGGAATTTATAACTTTACTAAGAATATAGATGGCATAGTTTATTTGATTGATAATCCTAATACGTATAAAGATGTTGCTCAGTACCATATGTTAGGTGCTAGTAATATGATGGCTTCACAGGAAATGGAAGTCCCAAATAATTCAAGAAAAGATAATCGTCGTGGTAATAATAGAGAGGAAAGAAACTTTATTAATGCCAGTATAGCAATGCCTATGGTAGGTGGAACTCGTGTAATTGGTTTTAAAGATTTAACAGATCATGCTGGAGCAACAACCTTAATATATATGTTGAAAAAACAACTTGAGGAAAACTATTCCGTTTTAGGAATTGAATTAGATAAAAATGATTTTATGTTCTTTAACGATCAAAACCTACGTAGTATGAGTAGTAAAGAATTAGGAGCTTTTATTAAGGGAAATACAATGGGAACACAAGTTGTTCTTGTAGATGTTAATGATAGCTCAGAAGAAGCTAATTGTTCAGAAATGATTTATTTGATTGAGCCTTCGACCTTAATGCTTAATAAAATGATTAGAAGAGATCGTAATATCTTGGATAAGATTAAGGGAAAGAAAGTTGTTCTTAATAAAAGTTTACTTGATTCGAACGATGTTAAAGATTTTGAATATGAAGCAAGATGCTCAGTATTTCAAAATATTCCACCGCTTGATGATAAAAAAGAGCGTCATCGTGTTTTAGATGAGTTCTTAAATAAACTTGGTTTTGATAAGAATAAACCAGCTAATGATGGCAATAGAGGGGCTAGGTTGTTTGGAATCGTTAAGGAATAGATAAAAACTTGACAGATTACGAATATTTGGTACAATTATGAGTAAGTAAAGGAGATGTATGTATGAATTTATTAGATGTTGCTTTTTGTAGCGGTACTAAAGATGTTTGGGTTTTAGTAGGTAGAATTTTAGGAGTTTTTAAAATTGTTATACCTCTATTAGTTATAATCTTTGGTATGATTGATTTAGGTAAGGCTGTTGTAGCAAGTGATGATAAAGAAATTAAAAAAGCTGCCAAAAATTTAGGTATGAGAGCTTTGGCTGGAATTTTAATATTCTTTGTTCCTTCACTCGTTGGATTTGCGTTCTCTTTAGCAGATACTTTCAACGAAGAAGGCGACTATGCAGTTTGTAAAGAATGTATAGTTAATTCAGGAACTTGTTAATTGCTTAAATATGAAATGATATTTGTTTTAATATCATTTTTTTTGTGTTATAATTTTGGTATTAGAGGTGTTTTTATGTTAAAAAAAAGTTTATATTTTTTCTTGGCATTATTAATGATATTCACTTTATCCTTTAATGTAGTAGAAGCTCGAGGGCTTAATGATGATAGTATTATCTATGCATTAGATGGAAATGATAGTCAAGATGCTGGTTGTGATGCTATTTTTGGGGACCCAACTGTTGATGGGACTTTTGCTAATTATTTGCAACAAATTTTTAATGTTATGAAATTTTTGGCGCCATCATTGGTAGTTGTTTTATCGATTGTAGAATTTGTTAAGGCAATAGCTAGTGAAGATAAGGATGCATTGGCGAAAGCCACTAAAAAAACAGGAAAAAGAATATTCTTAGCATTGATGCTATTCTTTATACCAAGTTTAATTAATTTTTTCTTTGAACTTTTAGGTTGGTATGGAACATGTGGGATTGGTTAGAAGGTGACTAAATGAACTTATTAATTTTTGATCTTGGGGAAACTATTGGTGCGGCCTTTACTGGAGTGCTATTGACACTTGATGGTATTGTTTATGGAACTATAGCTAAAATGTATAAAATTTACACTCTTTTAGCTGCCCAAAAATTGCTTTCAAGTGATGCTTTTCAAACAATTGCTAATAAATTATATATAATTATTGGCGTTGCTATGTTATTTGTTTTAGCTTATTCTATTTTGCGTGCTATTATTGACCCTGATCAATTAGGAAAAGGAGATATGTCTGGTAAGAAAGTCATTACAGGCGTTGTGACTTGTATTTTAGGCCTTGCTTTAACACCAGTTATTTTTAATCTTATTTATCAGGGCCAAGATATCATTTTACAAAGTAATATTATAGCAAAAATGTTCTTTGCTTCTGATTCTAGAACAACTTCTCATGATGATATTGTTGTCAATGGAGAAGTGGCTTTGCCAGCTGGTGAAGTTCAGGATGATTCAGCTTTGTTTGATTCGGCAGGTAATGTTGTAGCGACTTATATTTGGCAGGCTTTTTTTCATCCATCAGAACTTTATGATATTTCAGAGGATGATATAGTTGGAAAAAATGCTGATTACTTTGTTCATCCGGCTATTACGACGATTAGTCTTGCTGGGTGCGCAATAGGTGTTGGAGCTGCAATATTGGCGAGTGTTTTTACATTTGGATTTGGTGCACTTGCTGTTGCCGGAACTGTCGCTGCTTGTAGTGCAGGTGTTATTGGTGGTGTTACTAATGCTGTTGATATTGCGCTGGCTGATGAAATTACTTTGGCTCAAGCCTTCTCATATGCGACTAGTACTGGTGACTTTGGAATTTTTATAGTTTTTGCTGATAACTATATTAAAGGTGAAATTCAATATTATTGGTTCTTTTCAACACTTGTAGGAGCTTTTGTTGTTTATGCCTTTTTATCATTTAGTATTGATATGGCAGTAAGAGCTGCTAAATTAGCTTATTATCAAATTATTGCCCCAATTCCTTTGATCTTACAAATTGTACCTAAGTTCAGACCTAATTTTGATAAATGGGTAAAAAATATTATTAGTACTTTTTTAGAAGTTTTTGTCCGATTATCAGTTGTGTATGTTGTTGTATACATAATTACCCATTTAAATACAATATCGTCAACTAATAATATTTTATTTAATAATCAAGAGCTTAGTATGGATATTGGCTTTTTTGTTAGAGTTATTTTGATTTTAGGTTTAGTTATTTTTGCTAAGCAAGCACCTAAACTTATTTCTGATACTTTTGGTATTCCAGCAGGGGATATGAAGTTAGGATTAGGTCAAAAATTGGCAGAAGGTGGTCTTTATACAGCAGCGGCTACAGGATTAGCAGCAGCAGGAAGTTTTGCTCAAAACTTTGGTGTTGGAGTTCAGAGAGCTCGAGGTGAAATGAAAAGAGCTGATACACTAACTGGTAAAGCTCAGGCTTTTGGTAGAGGGTTCATTCGTTCGACAGCTAGTGGAGTTGCAGGTGGTTTATCAGCTGGTGCTAGAGTTGGATATCGAGGTGCTCGTGATTTCCGTAAAAATCCTATGAAACTCCGTGATGTAAAAGATGCTACAGCTAATGGTGTTAGAGCGGCTAATGACGCTAGAGTTCACAGGAAGGCATATAATGAACAACACGCTAATGATGAAGCTTTCAATGGATTGATAAAGGGTTCAATGGCTGGCCATATTAATGATGCACGTAGTACAGTTAGCTCTTTCTTAACTGGCGGATCAGTTGATACGTCATACTATGATAATCAAATTAATGCTTTAAATAAAGTCGCTGGTTTAAAAGCCTATCTTGAAAATAGTGTTAGAGCTGATACTATAGATTCTGCACAAGATAACTTGAATAGATTAAAGGCCATGAGTGTTAAGGATTTTGTTTATACTGAACTTCAGAATACTGAAAAATCGACGTTTGAACCTTTGTTTAAGGCACAATATGAAAATGCTCGTAAAAGAATTGCAGCTCGTGCTCCTTCTATGACTGACGCTCAATATGATTCTGCTTTTGCAACAAGAATAGCTGCATTGGAAGCACAGTATAATGCCAATCCAGCAGCTATGTCTGCAGCTGATAAAGCCGCTTATGAGGATTTTAGAAAAAATTTTGGTAATTCTTTGACAATGGGAGATAGTGAATATAATACAAAGTTTGAAAAAGCTTTTAAAGCTGATTTTGAAGCTAAACACGAAAAACTTAGTGATTTTGTCTTGGATCCAACAAGCCCTGAATTTGCAAAAGCATCTGCTAATTTAAATGCTCAAATAAAAGCTGCTACTGATGTATTAAAAGCCGAAAAAGCCAAAGCTGTACAAGCTCAGTTGGTTGAAGCAATTACTACTGGTGAAAATGCAATGTCAGGTGCTATAAGAGCTTATTTTAGAGATAACCAAGAGGCATTTCGTTTAGCTAATGGAGCAACGATTGCTGGTATGCGACTTGAAAATTATCTTGAACAAAGTTTTGGTGCTAATATTTTAAATGGTCAGGTTGATTTATCAAAAATGCAGATTGGTAAAAAGTACGAAATGAATCTAGATAACAGTAATCATGTTGACGTTGAATTTACTTCATCTGGGCCAACTTATACTATTAAGGATTCTCATGGTAGTGTAGTAAAAAATAAAGTTTCTGTTGATGAATTTAATAGATATCTTTCTACTAATTCTACAAAAATCAAGGAGACAATTGCGCCTAGTGGCGATCCGTTTAAAGATATGAAAAAGGCTTCCGAATCTGCAACTTATGAAATTATTAAGTCTGATGAATACGTAGATGCTCAAAGTAGAAAACGTAAACAAGAAAGTAAAAAATAGAAAAGGGGAAAAGATGAATGAATAAATATATTATTCCGGCTAATGCTAAAAAATCAAGGCTTATCCTAGGTTTGTTTACTGGCGTTGACTTAACAATTTTTGTAACAGGAGTTGCCATAGCTGGTTTACTTTTGTTGCTATTTAAAACAAATGATATTGCAACCTTGTTATTACTAGCATCGCCCGCTTTAATTGCGGCCTTGCTAGTAGCCCCTTTACCAGTTTATTATCATAATGTTTTAACCTTATTAAAAAATATGTGGAGCTTTTTAACAGGAATTAAAAAGTATTATTGGAGAGGATGGTGTGCTAGTTATGGCAGCGACAGACCAAAGCGCGGTAGCCGTACAAACTTCTAGTAGATATACAGAAGATTGGGTACCTATAAGAAATATAATGAATGGTATGATTCAACTAGATAATGGAGCTTACGTTACGGGAATAAAAATATCACCTAAAAATATTTTTATTCTTGATTCAGGAGAAATTGATAATATCTTGTTTAATTTGCAGAATTTCTATAATATGATTGATTATGAATTCTGGTTAATGGTAGCAGATAGACCGGTTGATATAAATTTATACTTATCACAACTACAATTACTTTATCAGAGATGTACTGATGGAGCTATAAGAAAACTTATTATGCAAGATCTTAATAAAGCTAATGCTTTTATGGGAGCAGAATATAATGTTGTTGATACAGAATATTTCATTTTGTTTAAAGAGAAAAGATTGGAATTAGTTCAAAAGAGAATTCATAATTTAATTGCTGGTTTGGCAAATTGTTCAATTAATTCTGTTCAAGTTTCAAATTCAGACTTACGTATGATTTTAGATAACTTCTTGAATGGTGGAATGACGACAAGTTTTGGGACGGTGATGCCTTCATGAATCTAAAAAGTGAAATTGCGCCAAAAGGAATTTTATTTAATTATAAAGATTTCGTAATAAGTGGTAAGAATGCAACAATTTTGTCGGTTATTAGTTATCCTAAATATATTAGTCCAGGCTTTTTAGCTAATCTTACTAATTTAGCTGGGGTAAAAATTGTTGCAAAACATATTCCGATTGAATTTTCAACTTTAAGATCAATGTTAAATAAAGAAATAGCTGACTTGAAGATGAGATATCAATCTGAAAAAGACCAAACAATTCAGGAAAGAATTCGTCAAGATTATGAATCGTTGGAAAGTTTTATTTCAATGTTAGCAGCTACACAAGCTCGTATTTTCGACTTTCAATTACATGTTATGATTACTGCTGATAATCCAGAAGAATTAGAAATGCGTTTAATGCAAGTTAAGAGTTATATTGATGCCTTAGGAATGCGTGCCATTCCACTGATGTTTGAACAAGAAAAAGTTTTAAAATCAATGATTCCAATTTTCCCAAAACAAGACGTTGAAGAAAGAATTGGTACGCCAATTCCTTCTGTAACTATTTCAGCAATGTATCCTTTTGTTTTCGATAGTATTAAGGACCCTGGTGATTCAACTTTATTAGGTGTTGATTTCTCAGGTGGTGTTATCTTATTTAATCAGTTCTTATTTAAGTTAAAGAAAGAACATAACCGTAATAATGCTAATATGATTATTTTAGGTACATCTGGTAGTGGTAAATCAACTGCTGCTAAATTATTAATTAGAAGTCATATTAGAAATGGTTATAAAGTTATTTGTGTCGATCCTGAAGGTGAACTTGAGGAAATGTGCAAAAATGTTAATGGTAGTTTCCTTGACTTAGGTAAAGGTGGCGACTATGGAATGATTAATCCATTGGAAATCGTTGCTGATGCTGACCAAGAAGAATTAGAACAAGGCTTAGGGTATACTGTATTAACAAGAGGGTTACAATCTTTAAAAGCTTTTATGAAATATTATTCACCATCTATTGAAGAAGATGTTTTGGCGATGTTTAGTGAAGTAGTTCAAGATACTTATAAGAGATATCGAATAGACTTTAATACAGACTTTTCTAAATTAACACCTCAAGACTTTCCAACTTTTGATGATGTTTATGCAACAATAAGAGGTCGCTTATTATCAATGCCAGAAAAGACACGTGAACGTGATATTATGGAAAGACTTGAGTTGAAGGTTCGTCCTTTAGTAGGTGAGTTAAGATATTATTTTACGGGACATACAACTTTAAAAATTGATAGTAATATTATTGTTTTTAATATTAAAGAATTGATGAATAGTGATGAGAATATTAGAAATGCCTTATTCTTTAACATCTTGAAATTTGCTTGGGGCTTATGTTTAGATAAAGAAACAACCACTGTTTTGTGTGTTGATGAAGCTCATGTTTTATTATCAACAAGAAATGAGTTAGGGGCGGAGTTCTTAGCGCAAATTCAAAGACGTGCAAGAAAGTATAATACAGGAACGGTTATTATTACACAACAACCAACAGACTTTGCTGCACCAAACTTAATTATGCATGGTAAAGCTATTTTTGATAATGCAGCTTACTATTTAGTTATGAACTTGAAAAAGCAAGCTGTTGAGGATTTATCGTTACTTGTTGACTTAAACGAAAGTGAAATGGATAGTATTAAATATTATAATCAAGGAGATGCCTTATTTATATGTGGTAGTCGACGAATGCGTATTAGAATTATATGTACACAAGAAGAACTTGATTCATTTGGAGCCGGTGGCGGATTATAGTAATCTGTTACTAGCTTTTTTTTATGCTTTTTTTGTGATATACTCTAAGTAGTTGTTAATTAGGTGGTGGTTGTGTGGCTCTAAATGATGATACAAAAGAAATAGCAAAAAAATTAGGGCTAAGTGTACCTAATGGCTTAAGTGAACAAGAAATTCTTTCTTCATTGGCTTCGCAAGTTGGCTTTGATGATTATAATGATGATGAACAAAGTGATATTATTTTAAATAATATTTTACATAATATGGATGCTGATAACCAATATGGGGAGGCTGATGATTATATTCCGCAGGATGATTCTGCTTCACTAGATGACTTTGATGATGGAGGTTCTAGTTATCAACCTTATCCTTTTGGAAGACCTGTAAGAAATGGATATAATAAAAATGTCGGCGAAAATAATAATTTGAATGGTGATAAAGTATCCAGTCCTGATTCTGCTAATAAAGAGGCTGATCCTTCAAAAAAAGATGATGATGAAAATAAAAAAAAGAATGAAAATGATGAAGAAGCGAAAGCTTTAACTGGGCCGGCAGCTTTAGCAAATGGAGCTTCAGATAATCAAGCCAAAGGTAATAATGAGGCTAATCCTGGGGGGACTGGAAAAGATTCTGTTCCAGTTCGCGATAATTCTCCTGCTTCACGTATTCGTTCTAATATGAATGGTAGTGAGCCTTTTGGTAACGGATATTCCAAAGATTCGCGTGCTAATTCTAAACGTGATGAATTGAATCGAAAAAATTTTTCTTTCGGGAAAAAAATGAAAGAGGGCCGTGCTGAAGAAGAAGGCACTTCAAGTAAGGGCTTCTTAAATAAGTTTGGCAATAAAAAGAGTGGAGATGCTGCTGGAACTTCTAGTGGTAGTGATGGCTCAAGTAGTAAAAAAAGTGGTGGTATTAAAGGAAAAGTTGGTAGTCTTTTAAGTAAAACAAACAATATTAAGGAAGGTGCCAGTAATCCTTTTAGGATGGCTGCTAAGGCTGCTCTTGGAGCCTTAAAACACTTTTTACTTACTAATCCTTTTGCTTGGTTTATAATAGGTTTTTTAATTCTTTTTCTTCTTATTTTATTTGTTTGCCTTGGGGCTGGTTCATCCGGTAATAGTAAAAAAAGAAATTCTGGAACACAATGTACTTATGATTTAAGAGGTGTTACTAATACGGGTAATGTTTCTTTAGATGATGTTAAAGTTGAACTTGTTAATTGTGATGCAACACAAGGAAATTATACCGTTTTAGAAACGATTGATTTTGAAAAGTATACTTTAGGAGTTGCTTTGGCTGAGATTGGACCAAATTCACCTGATGAAGCTATCAAAGCACAAATTGTGGCAGCGCGTAACTTTGCACTTACAAGAAATAGTGGAATGTGTCCAGGCAACCCTGATTCTTGTTTCTATGGATATAATACAACGACTAAAAAAATAAGAATGCGTGCTTGTGAGCAGGATCAAGTTTATTGGGATTACGAGAAAGATATTTATCGTTTGGATAGAGGAAAAATTTCAATTTATTCACCAGAAATTAAAAGTGGAACATTATGGAAAAGTGCTTTAAGTGAGCAACGTAAGACAGAAGTATTAGCTTTAGCAGAAGATGTTAAAGGAAAAGTCTTACTTGATTCAACGGGAAATGTTTATGCTACTAGTTATAATAGTACGAAGTCTAGTCAATTTATAAATATGGCTAATGAAGGAAAGTCTTATGAACAAATCTTACAAAGTGTTTATAATGTAAGTGATTTTAGTTCAGCTAAGTGTCATTCAAATAGTGCTGGAAATATTGATTATGGTGATTATACTATTTCTAGTGATGGGAATGAAATTTTACATCAAGACTTATCGTCATTTTTAAGTAGTAAGGGAACAAGTTTAGAAGAATTTAATAGTTTGATTGAAAAGAATGTTAAAAAGGCTGGATATGGAACAAGGGCTGGTGTTGTGGCAGCGGCGGTTACGTTGATTGCTGAGCTCGGTAATAATTATCAAGTTAAAATACCTTATTATTGGGGTGGCGGTCATGAAGGACCCATTAATGACTATGCAAAAGCCAATTGGGGTAGTACAGCTTGTCATACGTATGCTAATAGTCAGTCATATAACTATTGTGGTTTTGATTGCTCTGGTTTTGTTTCCTGGACTATTCATAACGGGGGATTTAATATGTCTTGGGCTATTTTGGCGAACCAATTCCAAAATATGTCGGGTGTTCAAAAAGTTGTTTTGACTGATAGTGCAGTTTTAGAACCAGGAGATTTACTTGAGTCTAATGGGCATATTGTTTTGATTGTTGGGATTGATGAAGAAACTAAACATTATATATGTGCAGAAGCAATGGGAAATACTAGTGGAGTTTTATTTACTAAAAGAGGTTTCTCATCACCTGGATATTGGGGGGTTAAAATGGATGGATATTATAATAATTCGGCCAATGTGAGGGGATAAGAAGATGAAAAAAAGAAAAGCTATATTACTGTTTGTTATGATGTTATTTCTTTGTGGTTGTAGTGCTGATGTAACTTTGGAAATTGATGAAAATAAGGTAGTAGAAGAAATAAATATTACGGCCTTGGTTGATCAATATAATACAAAGGAAAGTTTAAAAGGTATTTTTAGAAAATATGTACCAATCTATAATGATGTTAATGTTGCTGATACAGAACCTGATGTTGCTTTATCGGGAGTAAGTTACTATGAACAAACAATGAAAGAAATTGATAATGGTTATTTATTTAGTTACAAAAATAAATTTTCGGTAAGTAATTATAATAAAGCTCGAAGTGTAAAAACATCATTTGTATCTGCTTATCTTGAAAAAGACAATCAAGCCAAGACTTTAACTTTGTTTACTGACAATAATGGCATAATTTATTTAAAAAATTATAGTAATTTAGATAGTGTAACGATTAAAGTTAAGACTAAATTAAAAGTCTTAGAAAATAATGCTGATTCTAAAAAAGGTGATATATATTATTGGACGTTTACACAAAGTGACAATAAAAAAAATATTTATTTAAAATTAAGTACTAAAAAAGATGAAGCTACAACAATTGATGATACTAAAAAAGATAAAAGTGAAGATGAAAAAATAAAGAAAGAATATGCTATTTTATGTGCTATCGGAGCCATATTGTTGCTCTTAATAGTAGTTGTGCTGATTACTAAAGTTAGTAGTCGAAAATATAAATAATTATTAATAGATTATAATTATTTTGTGTAGTATAATATATTCATATATTTGGGGTGATTAATGACATGAAATTTCGTATATCGAGTAAAGATCTTATTATGTTTGGTATCTTTATTCTCTTGTTATTATATTTGTGTGGACTAGCAGTTACGAATATAACTTATTTTAATGCGGAAGGATCTTTTTATGGCTTGAATCCTTTTCCGGCCTTTAAAGATTATTTAGGAACAACAATGCTTTTATTTGTTATCTTTTTAGTCTTGATTTTTACAAGTGTTTCAAAGTCTGTTTTTGAAAAGAAAAAAGGAATTGGTTTTGAAATTGCTGATAAACAAGAAAAAGGTTATTCACGTTGGTCAAAAGATAAAGAAATAAAGAATGATAAGGGAGTTGAGATTGTTGACCCATTAGAACAGGAATCTAAGTATGCTGGAATACCGCTTGTTAATGATGGAAAAAGACTATGGGTTGATAATGGTGAGTACCATAACTTAGTAATTGGTGCTACTGGTTCAGGTAAATCACAAACGGTTGTTGAACCAATGGTAGAACTTTTGATAAAAAAAGGCGAAAGTATGATAATTACTGACCCTAAAGGCGAACTTTATAAAGCTGCCAGTGTTTATATGAAAGAACGTGGTTATAAAGTTATAATTTTAAATTTCCGTGAACCACAAAATGGTAATGCATGGAATCCTTTAACTTTACCTTATCAATACTATACTGATGGTAATAAAGATAAAGCAACAGAGTTACTAGATGACGTTGCTTTAAATATTTTATATGATCCTAATAACAAAGGTGAACCATTCTGGGAAAAATCAGCAGCAGACTACTTCTCAGGGTTAGCTTTAGGTTTATTTGAAGATGCTAAAGAACCAGAGATAAACCTTAACTCAATTAACTATATGAGCACAGTAGGTGAAGATAAATTTGCAGCTAGTACTTATATTAAAGAATATTTTACTTTAAAGGGTGAAGATTCTAATGCTTATGTTTTTGCATCAAATACAATTAATTCACCAAATGAAACAAAAGGTGGAATTTTATCTGTATTTAGACAAAAAATAAGATTATTTGCATCACGTGATAATTTATCAGAAATGTTAGCTTATAGTGATTTTGATATGCGTGATATTGGAAAACAAAAAACGGCTGTTTTTATTGTAATTCAAGATGAAAAGACTACTTATCATGGTTTAGCAACAATTTTTATCAAACAATGTTATGAAACTTTAATTGATGTTGCTCAAGCTAATGGTGGTAAATTACCTTATCGTACAAACTTTATTTTGGATGAGTTTGCAAATATGCCACCATTAAAGGATGTTACGACCATGGTTACAGCAGCTCGTTCACGTGCGATTCGATTTACTTTTATTATTCAAAACTTTGCGCAGTTGAAGAGTGTTTATGGTCCTGAAAATGCTGAAACTATAAAAGGTAACTGTGGTAACTTAGTTTATCTTATCAGTACAGAGTTAGCGGCTTTGGAAGAAATTAGTAAGATGTGTGGTGAAGTAAAATCTGACGAAAAGGATAAAACAGCTTCTACACCATTGGTAACTGTTACAGATTTGCAAAAGTTAAAATTATTTGAAGCAATTATTATTAGATGGCGTTTATCGCCATTTAAGACGAAATATACACCTAATTTTAAGATGAATTGGGGACATGAACATATAGAAGGTACATATCCTGTTAGACAAGTAAAAGAAGTACAAAAATTTGATGTTAAAACTTTTGTAAAAGAAAAGAAACGTCAAAAAATGATTAATGATTTAGATAATAATGCTTCTAAGGCTCCATCACCATTTGGGGCTAATCCTTTTGGGGGAGGTAGTGCTAAAGATCCTTTTTCACCATTTGGAACTCCGAAAGATACTTCTCCATTTGGTGGAGGAACTGGTGGTTTTGATTTAGACGCTATGATGCGTGATATCGATAAAAAGATTGCTGAATTAGATGCTGAAGAGGCACGTCAAAAAGAAGAAGCGAAAAAGAAACAAGATGCTCTTAAAGATAATGCATCTATTCCTAAAGCCTCAGAGACACCGAAAGATTTACCAATTGTTGGGGCTAAACCTAGTCCTTCTTTAGCAACAGATAATTTTGTCGATTCATTACCAGTGAAGAAGGAAGAACCGATTTTGCCAAAGAATGATTCAATTGATGATTTTCTAAAATCAATAGATAATTTTGGGTTTGATAGTAAACCATCTTCTTCTAAAGAAGAGTTTGCTAAGCCCGAAGAGGTTATATTGCCAAAAGAAGTTGGAGTACAACCAAAACCAATTGTAAAGGAAGCTAAAGTTGAAGAAGTTAAACCAAGTTATTCTAATACTACTGGGAATAATGAACCTAATTATATGGATAATAGAAAACCAGAAAATACTAATTCTTTTAATATCTTTAGTAATACAACCGAGTATCCAAAACCAGAAATTAATGTTAGTAATGATTTATCTAATATCGCTGTTGCTACAAGTAGTCCTGTTGAAGATGATGATTATGATTTTAGTTCAGGATTACCAAAGGTTGAAAATGTTGATGTTTTAAAACCTAATTATAGTACCAATAATGTTAAAACAGTTGATAATTCAGAGAAATATAATATTTATAATACAATTCCTAATATAATGGAAAATTTAAAAGATGATGTTAAAAATGCTGATGATATTCGTGATGAAACCGATAAGTTTGTTGATAGCATCCCTCGTGTTGAAACGAGTCAAGATAGGTTAAGAACATCTAATGAACGTTTAAATAATAATTTAAATATTTATAATCAGAATATTATGCCATCACAACCAGAAGTGTTAGATGAAAAAATTCAACCAAAAGTTGAAGTGTTAGAAGAAAAACCTAATGTAAACATGAGTGTTGATGATGTTAAAAATGATAATAACATAATATCTGATGATGAATTCTTTGATGACTTTTTTGGAGATGATTAATCATCTCTTTTTTTGACTTTCAACATAAATTATAGTAGGTGAAGTAAAGTGAAAAAAATTTTATTAAAAGATTATAAAAAAGAAATGGGAACTTTTATTGATATTAATTATAATAATAGTAATGTTGTAGCTGATGCTATTAATATTCCTTATGAAAGATTGTTAATAAATCATAAAGAATTATTAGATAAAAATAAAAAATATTTTATTTATTGTAATGGTGGAGTTAAGTCAAGAAAAGCTGTAAATGTCTTGGAATTTTATGGTTACGATGTAACTTTAGTTTATAAAAATAATTAATACTATTTTATAGTATTTTTTTACGTCAAATTTTGATTGGTTTATTGTCTTTTATTATTGTTTAACTTATAATTAGAGTGTGATGATTATGGAATTTTTAGAAGGTATAAATTTATGGTTGAATAACTTTTTGTTACATGCAGGAATATGGGCTCCAGTACTTAGTTCACTTTTAGTAATTTTAGAGGGCGTTTTAGCTTTTTTACCATTATTTGTTTTTGTAACAATTAATTTTATGACTTTAGGGCCCGTTTTTGGAACAATCATTTCGTGGATTTGTACAGTAATTGGATGTATGCTAACTTTTTTCCTTTTTCGTAAAGGAGTTAGAGCCTTTTTTTATCGTTTTATTGATGATAAAGAACAAATAAAGAAATTTATGAAAATTGTTGATAACATCAAGTTTTCCAATTTAGTTCTTCTAATGGCGATTCCTTTTACACCTTCTTTTTTTATAAATTTAGGGGCTGGATTATCGAAGATAAAAACTAGAAAATTCTTGTATGCTTTGTTAATCAGCAAATTATTTACAATTATCTTTTGGGGGTTTGTTGGAACAAGCTTAATTCAAAGTTTGACCAATCCATTAGCTTTCTTAAAAGTTTTAATCTTAGTAGTTATAGCTTATTTAATAAGTTTAGTTGTTAATAAAAAGTTTAATTTTGATGAAAGGGTTTAATTATGGATTTTGTTATTTTAATATTATTAATTGTAATAATAATATTGTTGATTTTAGTTTATACGAAGAAAGATAGTCAAAATGATTTAATTGAAAGATTAGGAAAGTTAGAAAAAAATGTTAATAATGACTTAAATAATTTTAAGTTTGATATAAGCAAGTTTTTAGTTGAGGATTTTAATAAATTAAATCAAAATGTTGAAGATAAATTATTATTAATTAATGAAAAAGTTAATGAAAGAATTGATCAAAATTTTGAGAAGACAAATAAAACATTTAATAATATTTTAGAAAGATTAACAAGAATTGATGAAGCACAAAAGAAAATTGACAGTTTATCGACGGAGATTGTTAGTTTACAAAGTGTTTTAACTGATAAAAAAACTCGTGGTATTTTTGGGGAAGTTAATTTGAATTATATACTAACTAGTGTTTTTGGCGAAAAGAAAGGTAAAGTTTATGATATTCAACATTTGATGAGTAATGGTTATATTGCTGATTCAATAATATTTGCTCCGCAACCTTTAGGAACTATTTGTATTGATAGTAAGTTTCCGCTTGAAAATTATGAACGAATGACGGATCGTAGCCTTTCAAGTGCTGAAAGGGAGTTAGCAACTAAAATGTTTAAAGCAGATGTTAAAAAGCATATTGATGCTATTAGTAGTAAATATATTATTCCTGGCGAAACAGCTAATGAGGCTATAATGTTTTTACCAGCAGAAGCTATTTTTGCGGAAATCAATGCTTATCATCCTGAATTGTTGAAGTATTCTTATGAAAAAAAAGTTTGGTTAACTAGTCCGACGACTTTGATGAGTACATTAACAATTATTCAAATGATTTTGAAAAATATTGAAAGAGATAAATATGCCCAAGTTATACATTTAGAGTTAAGTAAATTAAGTAGAGAATTTATGAAATATCGTGAAAGATGGGATAAGTTAACAAGAAGTATTGATACGGTTACTAAAGATATTAAAGATATTAATATTACAACGGAAAAAATAACCAAAAGATTTGATTCAATTAATAGTGTTGATTTAGATTTAATAGAACATGTAGAGGAATAGGTACTTATTCCTTTTTTTAACGAAACCAAATACTTTCAAAGATAACCATTAGAAGACAAAGGATAGAAAAGGTATATAATTTTTGATTGAGAACTTTCTTTTTGAGGTGTGGGTATACTAAAAGGGCCACAATTGTTGTTGATATGGTGTTTACCAAATAGGATGATGAATTAAAAAGAAGGGAAAAGATGGAATAGTTAGTAAGAAGATGAGGAAGTAAGGAGGCAATCATAAGGATAAGGCTAAGTAATAAAGAGTCTTTTTTAGTAAAGTTAAAGATGCTTAAGGCAAAGAAAATGATGGTAAAGTAGGGAATTCTTAGATAGGAGCCGAAGGCTATTAAGGGAATGATGAGCAAAAGATGGAAAAATTTTAAGTCACGAAGGCTTTTTGAGCCTTTTTTTTGATTGGTAATAAAAAGAAAGAGAGCATTTATGATAAGTGAGATGGTTGTTAGTTTGAAAGTTATTGGGAGTTTTTTTAAAAATAGTTCAATGAGAATGGGGGACATTATTATTAAGAAGACTTTAGAGAAAAGAAAAATTAATTTGGGAGCTTTTTTAAAGTGCTTTAAAGATAATTTGTTAAGTTTATGGGGCCTTTCTTGAAAAATAATTATTATTAATGCTAGCATTAAGCCGAAATTACTAAAAAAAGGGTAATATTCAAGTGTAAATATTTGAGTATTAAATATTTTATCATAAAGAAAGAAATGGAGTTCTTGAGAAAGAGGGAGGAGGCTTGTGATGGCGCTTATGATGCCTAAAATAAGATATTTTATAATAGTCATGTAATCATTCCTTTTTATTATAATATTTTTGGTAATAAAAAATAGAATTTAATATGAATAAAATTTTAATGTTTTTAGTAGGCGTTTTGCTTATTAGCTTTGGTTTAGCTTTTTGGATATTGTATATGAATTTATTTATTTTTGGAGTGGGAATTATGGGGTATTTAAAGGAATGCTTTACGCATTTTGAGTGCTATTTAGTTTTTATTGGAAGCCTTTTGTTGTGGTTAGCAAATAAAAAAAATTCTTGAATTTCAAGAATTTTTAATAATCGATTTTCATTGCTTTTTTAATTTTTTTCATTTCTTCTTTAGCCTTAAGTTGAGCTTTTTTAGTACCTTTTTCTAAGACTTGGTCAATTAACTCAGGATTTTCTTCGTATTTTTGACGACGTTCTTTGATTGGTTTTAAAAATTTGTTCATTTTGGCAATTAGTTCGGTTTTACATTTAACACAGCCACGTTTTCCTTCTTGGCATTCTTGGCAAATATGTTTTACATTTTCTTCATCATTGACTAATTTATGATAGTAATAAACCATACAAACGTCAGGGTTAGCTTTATCATCCTTTTTAATTTTATTAGGGTCAGTGATAGCCCCCATTATTTTTTTCTTAATTGTTTCTTCATCGTCAATTAAATAAACGGCGTTACCAAGGCTTTTGCCCATTTTTTCATTGCCATCAAGACCTTTGATACGAGTTGTTTTAGATAAGTATGGTTCTGGCTCAGTTAAAACATTACCATAAATGCTATTAAATTTACGAACTATTTCACGACATTGTTCAATTAATGGTAGTTGGTCATCGCCGACAGGAATTAATTCACCGCCAAAGCACGTAATATCAGCTGCTTGGGATACAGGGTAGCCTAAGAAGCCATAAGTAATGCTTTCGCCATTATCACCAAAAAGTTCCTTCTTTTGAGCTATTTCTGCTTTGACAGTCGGATTTCTTTGAAGTCTAGCAACTGTTACTAAGTTAGAATAATAAACAGTCAACTCTGCAATTTCGGGAATTTTTGATTGGATAAAAAAATTAACTTTTGTTGGATCAAGACCGATAGCTAAAAGATCTGCTGTAATTTCTCTAACATTTTTTCTAACCTTTTCTGGATTGTTGAAATTATCTGTTAAAGCTTGAACATCCGCAATTTCTAGGTAAAAATCATAATCATTTTGTAATTTGACATAATTTTGGCCAGCTCCAAAAAGGTGGCCTAAATGAAGATTGCCAGTTGGACGTAAGCCTGTTAAAATAGTTTTTTTCACTTTTATCACTTCCTCTTAGTATTTTAGCATAATATGTATAAAAAGTTAATTATAAACAATACTAGTTGTAGAGGCGAGGTAATATGAAAAAGGCTATAAAAAGTTGTTTATTTTTAATAATAATGTTAATTTTATTAGGATGTAATAAGAATTTAACGGCTAAAGATGCAGTTGTCGAATATTTAAATGGCTATATTAATAATGACGAGAGTATTGTTAACGAATTAAATGATTATGTAGATAGTGAAGATTTTACGGATGAACAAAAAGAACTCTATAAAAAGATTTTATTAAAACAATATAAAACATTAACTTATAATATTGTTAATGAAACCTATGATGGGGATAAAGCGACAGTCGTGACAAGAATTAGAGTAATTGATTTATATACCCCGCAAGTAGAAGCTGTTAAGTATTTAAATGAAGCTAGTGAAAAATTTTATAATAGTGATAACAAGTATGATAAAAATTTATTTTTAAATTATAAGCTTGAAAAGATGAATGAAAGTACAGCAATGGTTGAATATAATATTAATTTTAAAGTTATGAAAAATGAGCAAAAGAAGTGGGAAGTTGTTCAGTTAAGTAACGATGATTTAGAAAAGATACATGGTATTTATGGTTTTAAAGAATAAATGTTTTTTTATATATTAGGCGTTTTTAGTAGATAAACAAAAAAGGGTAGGTAAATAAATCTACTCATGCAAAAAAGTGATGGTGATTATTCATTATCATTTTTATATTCCATTGTCTCTCTCCCACATTTAGAACAAGTCATTTTTAAAGTTTTTTGGGGAAATTTTTTTCTTATAGGAAAGTTCATCTATTACATTAAAAAATAATTAAAAATTGTGTAAAAATATATTGCTATATGAACAACAATATTGTATGATAAAAACCATATTATTAAAAAACTAGTTGGGGGAAAATGTATATAGAAAAACTAGCAAAAATAATAATAAATAATTAAATAAAAAAAGAAAAACAAAAAGATAAAATAAAAAAATATGTACGGTAGCGACTATCGGATTTTAAGTCTATGGAGAAGACTCAGTAGAGTGTCTGTGAAGTAGAAATTTGAAATCGTGAGATTTCAAGGACAACTTTATTTGTCTTTTGTTCTTTGTTGACAAGTTGTATAAAATGGGTTATATTGATTTCAATAAGTGTGATGACGGGTGTGGAAAACCCTGAGCAGTATAGATAAGAGCTGATTCTTCTAGAATAAGTAAGGTGGAACCGCGGATATTAATTCGTCCTTACATATTCTAGGAGTTTTTTTATTTTTAGAAGGTGATAGGATGAAAATATTTATAGGTTGTTCTTCTCATTCAGAGATAGATAAAAAGTATATTGAAGATGCTGATTTTATAAGTAAGGCCTTAGCTCGTTGTGGCTATGATTTAGTTATGGGCGGTATTGCAAGTGAAGGTATGTTTGGAAAAATACTAAGTAATTTTAATGATGCGCATAGAAATATCAAGATTTATACATTAAAATTATATCATGAAGATACAAGCTTATTTAATGTTGATTGCACTTATGTAAAAAATACTTTTGAAAGAGAAGCTAAAATTTATAATGATGCTTCTAAAGTTCTTATTCTTCCGGGTGGGACTGGAAGTTTGGCTGAGCTATTCAGTATGTTAGAGGATAATCGAACGATTGAAAGTACAAAAGAGATAATTGTTTATAATCAAGATGGATATTATAGTGATTTGATTAAGTTTATTACAAGACTTATCGAAGATAAATTTAATGATTATTCTATTTTGAATTATATAAAAATATTTAATAAGAAAGAAGATTTAATAAAATATTTGGAGGTTTAATATGGCAGAATTAACAATGGAAAAATTAGTAAATTATTGTAAAAAATATGGATTTATATTCCAAGGAAGTGAAATATATGGTGGTTTTGCTAATACCTGGTTTATGGTCCATTAGGTTCAAGACTTAAAAATAATATTAAGGATTCTTGGCGTAAACGCTTTATTCAAGAAAGACCTAATGCTTATGAAGTAGATGCAGCGATTTTGATGCAAATGCGCATGCTGATGGAATGAGTCAAGAAGAAATGATGGTTTATATTAGAGAACATAAAATACCATGTCCAAAGTGTGGAAAGAGCGATTATACGGATATTAGACAATTTAATTTAATGTTTGAGACTTATATGGGAGTTACTGAAGAAGGTAAAAATAAAGTTTATTTAAGACCAGAAAATGCCCAAGGGGAATATGTTAACTTTTTAAATGTCCAAAGAACTATGCGTGCTAAGCTACCATTTAGTATAGGACAAATTGGTAAAGCATTTCGAAATGAAATAACCCCTGGAAACTTTACTTTTAGAACAATTGAATTTGAACAAATGGAATATCAAACGTTCTGTAAAGAAGGCGCTGATAGTGAACTTTATGCATATTTTAAAGATTATGCGAAGAAATATTTTATGAATTTGGGAATTAGTGAAGGCAAATTAAGGTTTCATGATCATGAAAAATTAGCTCATTATGCTAAAGAAGCCTGTATATTGAGTATAAGTATGTATTTGGATGGGGAGAAGTTAATGGTACTCATAATAGAACTAATTATGATTTAGGAAGACATCAAGAATATTCTGGTAATTATCAAGAATACTTAGATTCAGAAACTAATGAAAAGTTTATTCCATATATAATTGAATCTACTATTGGATGTGATAAATTAACGCTGGCAATTTTAGATAATAGTTATACTGAGGAGACGCTTGAAAATGGTGAAACTCGTGAGGTTATGAAATTTATTCCATATTTTGCTCCTTATAAAGTATGTGTCTTGCCACTTGTAAAAAAATATCATAGTGAAAAGGCTGGAGAAATTTATAATATGTTAAGTAAAAACTTTATGACGAGCTATGATGAATCTGGTAGTATTGGTAAGAGGTATAGAAGAGCCGATGCTTGTGGAACACCATGGTGTTTAACTGTTGATGATGAGTCTATTAATAATGGTATAGTTACTTTAAGAGATAGAGATACTATGGAACAAATTACTTTAAAACTTAATGAAGTAGTTGACTATGTAAATGAAAGAATTAAATTTCAATAGAAACTAACCAAGTTGTTGAAATTTCTTCTTTCTTTTTTTGCAAGCTTTAAGTTCTATATAAGACATGCTATAATTAATATAGGAGATATAAGATATGCAGTATAATTTATTTGATAAATTTAAAAATATAACTTTGCAACATCGTCGTTTAACGATTTTAATCTTATCAAGTATAATTTTAGTTATTTTTTTTTCAATATTAGGACATAGCTTTGCCTATAAATATAAAGAAAGTAATGAAGAATTTGATGAAATTCAACAGTTAATCAATGAAATAAAAGAAAATGATAAAGAAATTATAAATCAGACTAAAGTTGTGGAAATTGCTCGCGATGTTAAAGGGGTTGATGTATCAGGGTGGCAAGGAAAAATTGATTGGCAAGCTTTAAAAAATACGGGAATAGATTTTGCCATGATTAGAGTTGGCGTAAGAAAGATAAGCGATGGTGAAATTGTTGAGGATAGTTATTTTAGATATAATATTCAACAAGCTAATTATTATAATGTCCCAGTCGGAGTGTATTTTTTTTCGTCAGCGACTAATGAATATGAAGTCCTTGAAGAAGCAACTTTTACCTTGAATTTAATTAAAGATTATCAAATAACTTACCCAGTAGCTTATGATTTTGAATCATTTGAAAGTGGAAGAGTTTCTAAAATAAGTGATGAAATAATAAATTATAATGCCTTAGTTTTCTTAGATTATATGAAAGCTCATGGTTATAATGGAATGCTTTATGGTAATAAAACTGCCATGGAAATGCGTTGGGACTTAAGTAGGTTTGGCAATTATAAAACATGGTTAGCGCATTATATGGATGGGGTTAGTTATAAAGGAATCTATGATATGTGGCAATATACAGATATTGGAAGAGTTGAGGGAATTTTAGCTAATGTCGATTTAAATGAAGCTTATTTTGCTTATGAAATAGAAGAAGTTAAGGAAGATTAGGAATAGCATATAATGTGTTATTCTTTTTTTTTATACATAGAATTATTTAGGTGATAAGATGAAAAAAATACTTTTAGGGATGTTAATAGTGCTTTGGCCTTTTTCTGTAAAGGCTATTGGAGCTAGTTCTTACATTGTAATGGATCAAGATAGTAAGAGAGTCTTAGAAGGAAGTAATATTAATAAAGAAAGTTTAATTGCGAGCATTAGTAAGATTATGACATGTTTAGTAGCACTTGAAAATGGTAATATAGAAAATGTTGTGAAGATTGATGATAGTATTTTAAAAGCTTATGGAAGTGGAATTTATGTAGAAATAGGGGAAGAGTTAACTTTGGATGATTTATTATATGGGTTGATGTTACGAAGTGGGAATGATGCGGCTTTAGCAATTGCCAAAGCAGTGGCAGGAGATGTTAAGTCTTTTGTTTTTTTGATGAATGAAGAAGCGCAGAAACTTGGCATGAAAAATACAACTTTTGTTAATCCATCTGGTTTAGAAGAAAATGACGGAACAGCTAATAAATCGACGACTTATGATATGGCTTTATTAATGCGTTATGCAATGCAAAATACTTATTTTAGAAAGATTGTAGCTACAAAGGATATCATTGTAAAGTCTAGTTATAAAACATATACTTGGCATAATAAAAATAAATTGCTAAATATGTATGAATATTGTACTGGAGGCAAGACAGGTTTTACTAAGAAAGCGCATCGAACTTTAGTTACGACAGCTAGTAAAGATTCTAAAAATTTAATTGTTGTAACTTTTAATGATGGTAATGATTTTGTTGATCATAAAAATTTATATGAAAAAAATTTTAGTCTTTATCAAAGAAAGAAAATTTTAGATAAGAATAAAAAGTATAATAAAAATTATTATGTTAAGGATGATTATTATTTATTAGTTAAAGATAATGATAAGGTAGAAACAAAGGTTAATGATAATTTTATTGAGGTTTATGTTAATGGGAAATTGATAAATAAAGTAAGTTTGTTTTTTAAAAGGGAGACTAGTTTAGTTTTTCGTCTAAAAGAATTTATGGCATGGTGGTCAAGGGTATGATTAATTTTATTTGGTTTTTTTTACTTACAATAGGTTTATTTTATAGTTTTATCTCCGGTATTAATATGAGTGATGTGGTATTAAATAGTTCTAATGCGGCTTTTGATTTGATAAAAAATTTATTGCCATTAATTGTCTTATGGTCAGGGATTATGAATATCGCTAATGATAGTGGTCTTCTTAAAAAATTTAGTCATCTTTTAAAACCGCTGCTAATAAAGTTGTTTCCATCGGTTAAGAATGATAAGGCTTTAGAATATATTTCATCAAATATTGCGGCGAATATGTTAGGTTTAGGTTCCGTTGCTACGCCCTTTGGTTTAAAGGCAATGGAAGAGTTAGCTAAAGAAAATCCACAGAAAGAAAAAGCGACGGATGGGATGATTACCTTTTTGGTTTTAAATACTAGTGGTGTGACGTTAATTCCGATGAGTGTAATAGCTTTACGTTTAGCGTATAAAAGTGTTAATCCAACGGCCGTAATCATTCCGGCTATAATTGCTACGAGTGTTAGTACAATAGCAGGTCTTACGTTAGATGGAATCATAAGGAGGAAAAATGCAAATAAATAATTATATTATTCCTATCTTAATTTTATTTATTATTATGCATGGCTTTTTTAAGAAGGTTGATTTGTATGAATCATTTTTGAGCGGAGCTATTGATGGGTTAAAGACGGTTTATAAAATTATTCCGACAATTGTTGCAATGATTCTGGCAATTAATGTTTTTTTAGGAAGTAATCTCTTGAATGATTTATTTAGAGGCTTACATGGCGATATCGTTTCGATGTTTTTCTTAAGGCCGATTAGTGGAAATGCTAGTTTAGCAATGCTTAATAATATTTATTATAAGTATGGTGTTGATTCATATTATGGCTTTTTGAGTAGTATTATTCAAGGAGCCACGGATACAACAATTTATGTTTTAGCTTTGTATTTTAGTAGTGTTGGTGTTAAGAACAGTCGATATGCCTTAGGAGCTGGTTTGTTTGCTGATATTTGTGGTTTTATTGCAGCGGTAGTTGTTGCTAAGCTATTTTTTTGATATACTTATGGTCAAGGTAAGTGATTCAAATGAAGTGTCAAAAATGTGGTTATGATAATTTAAAAGGCGTTTGTAAGTGCGGTAAGTGTGGGACTATTTTAAAAAATAGTTATAAAAGTTGTCCTAAATGTGCTACTAAAAATGACTTTGAAGCTACTAAATGTCAAAAGTGTGGTTATAAATTTGCTGGTAATAGTTTAAAAAGAACAATTATTAGTTTAAGCTTGTCAGTTCTTTTGATGGCTTTACTATTGGGATATTTACTAATTGATAAGAATAAAGCGAATACTTTAATTCATTTGACACTACAAATATTATCGATTTTGATAATTCTTTTTGTTGTTATAAATAGTTTTATCTTTGGAAAGAAAAACGAAATTGTGCCTAAGGATGCTGAACATTCAATTACTAATAGTAATATTCAAAAATTAAAAATTATTAGTCGTTTCTTTCTAATTTTGTTTTGCTTTATAATTTTAGGAATTGTTATTTTTATATATGTAAAATATTTTCATTGATGAAGAATATGTGGTATTATATGAATATTTGAAAAGAGGTGTATTTTATGGAACGATTACAAAAAGTTATTGCTAGTAGTGGTTATACGTCACGTCGTAAAGCCGAAGAATTGATAAAAAAAGGCAAAGTTTATGTAAATGGGGAAGTTGTTAAAGAATTAGGAACTAAAGTTAATTATAATGATGAGATTGTTGTAGAAGGAGTAACTTTAGATAAAGATATAAAAAAAGTTTATTATCTTTTGAATAAACCACGTGGTTATATTTGTAGTACTAATGATGAATTAGGGCGTAAAACAGTTAATGAATTAATTGCCAGTGATGAACGTATTTATTCTGTTGGCCGTTTAGACTATGATACAACGGGATTGATAATCTTAACTAATGATGGAGAACTAGCTAATATTTTAATGCATCCATCTAATGATGTAGAAAAAGTTTATATTGCTAAAATTGAAGGAATTATGACGACCGAAGATATAATAAAATTAAAAAATGGTCTTGTTATAGATGGTGTTAAGTGTATTCCTAAACGAGTTAAAGTCAAGAAGAAAAACGTGGAAAAAGGTAATGAAATAGTAGAAATTAGTATTGTTGAAGGACGTAATCATATTGTAAAAAAACTATTTAAAGAACTTGGCTATGATGTAATGAAATTAAAAAGAGAAAAATATGCTTTCTTAGATGTTAAAGGCTTACAAACTGGTGAGTATAGAATGCTAGATACTAAGGAAGTTAAAAAATTATATAGTTTAAAAAAATCTTCCCATTAATGGAAGATTTTTTACTCTTCAGTGGCTTTATTAGCACATTGACAATTATTACCACAGCTACAATTTTCACATTCCTCTTCGATAATTTCGATAGCCCCAACAGGACATAAATCTTTCATATCATCAGTTATATTATCTTGAGAAATAACTGTTGATAAACCTGATTCGTTATCAAAAGCAAAATTTTCTTCGTAACTTGATACACAAAGACCACAACCAATACATTTATCATGATCAACATTTAACTTTTTCATACTCTTTCCTCCTTTAGGTATTATATAATACTTGAAATAGTAAAAGCAACTAAATTATTTTTTAGATATTTTAAATAATTTAGAATTATGTTATGATAGTTACATGAAGATAGGAAGTGTTTTTTATGCAGTCGAGGATGGACAAATATTATGCGAAACAAATTGATGAAGGAAATAATAAAGAGCATTTGGATGAATTAGAACAAACGACTACATTAAAAAGAATAGATAAGAATCAAGTTTTATATAAAGAAGTAAGTAGTAAAGAATTAGAAGATTTCGATTTAAATAGTAACGTTTCAGTTATTGGCGAGGGTAATAACGTTGATATCGATAAAATAAGAGAAATGTTAGACCGTAAATATCGAGAACTTCCTAAGAATAAGCCACTTAATAAAACAGAACCTGAAATTGGAAAAATAAACCTTGATGAAACACGAGAATATGATTTAAATTCTATTTTAGAGCAAGCTCATAAAGAAAAAGAAATAAATTATGAAGAAGATCGTTTAAAAAAACTACGTAATACACAGTATGATATTTTAAAAGACTTAGATATTCTAAAAAAAGATGATGAAGAACTTGATGAAGAAGAAATCGAAGAAGTTAAGCCAGTACCTGTTAATAAAGAAAAAGAAGAAAAAAAATTACAAGATTTAATTAATACCATAACAGCTAAAGAACTAATTAAGGAAGAAGATTTAGATGAACTAGATCCCCTTGATTTATTAAGTGACTTAAGAGGAACTGATGAAAATACTAAAGTATTAGGAGCTTTAAGCGATGAACTACTAATTGATGAAGAGACAATAAAAGGTACTAAAGATACTACAAAAGAAATAGAGATTCCTCAAGTCAAAGAAGAAGATGAAGAAAAACCACTTGAAATTAAACCAATAAATGTTGATATGGATTTTACAAGAGATGTTAAAATACCTGAAAAAGATTCAACTAGTGACTTAACGAAATCTCAAAATCTCAACTTTACCCAAAGTGATTTTGATGATTTCAATGATTTAAAGGAAGATATGCATTTTACAAAGATTGTTATTAGAATATTAATTATATTAATAATTATTGTCTTCTTAGTGGGATGTTTAATATTAGCTAATAAATTATTAGGATTAGGACTATTTTAATAGTTCTTTTTAGTTGTAAAAAGGTAAATTAAACATATTATTAAGTATGAAATTTAGAAAAAAAACAAATCATAAATTTATAATACTAATTATTATATTTATCTTAGCCTTAGAATGGATTAGTTTGTTAGGGCGAATGATTAATGATAATTTTATTTTTTATATCAAGCAAAACATAAAAAAAGAGGTAAATCATTGCTTATTTTATTCTTTTTCGAAAGAAGTTGCAGCTAAGTTTCGCGTTGATGATTTAATAAGTCTTAATTTAAATAAAAATGGAGAAGTGATATCTGTTGATTATAAGATGAATGAAGTTTATGTAATGCTTGGAGAATCTCTGGAAAGTTTATATAATAATTTGGCCCAAATAGATTTTAGTGTTAATTATAAAGGAAGTAATAAAGATGTCTTATGGGTTCCAATAGGAATTGGGAATAAAAATATTTTAATTAGTAATTTTGGACCGAAAATACCGGTAAAAATTGAGGTTTTAACGGATAGTGCTATGGGATATAAGACGCAGGTAAAGAATTATGGAATTAATAATGTCTTATTAGAATTATATTTAGATATAACCATTAATAGTAGTTTATTAACACCAGTTTCTAAGGAAGAAATCAAAGATGATTTTTCAATATTAATTGCATCGCGTATTATACCTGGAACGGTTCCCAGTTATTATAATGGAGTACTGGAAAGTGTTAGTCCACTTCTTAATAGTTAGACTAGTTTATTTAAGAAAAATATGATAATATTTATAATAGGTGATAGGTATGGCACAAGGATATATTTTTGTTAATAATGCAATAAATGATTCAATTATTAAATATTATCAATCAAAAGCTAATCCAAATTCAATTGAATTTAATACGTTTTTAGTTACTGTTATGAGAATGATTGTCCTTTTATATGGAGAATTAGACATAACTAACTGTTATCATACTAAAAATGAAAAAGGTATGGGTGGTTTTGATACTAATATGACAAAGTATGGCTATCCACAAAGTGAATTAGAAAAATTTAAAATTAATTTTGAAAAGTATTATGAATTTGATATGAATCAAAGTAAACTACATATTAAAAGAAAAAATCCATATTTTAATCGTGTCCAAAAGAATTTAATTGATATGATGTTTGCCAAAAATAAAAAAGTGCCCCTTGATGGAAAACAAGCGCAAAATTTTTATAACTTACTATTTACATCTAGTAGTAATAATTTTTATCGTAAGACATATGCTTACTTAATGGCTAAAAATCCACATGAAGTAGATCGTTACTTCAAAAAAAATATGTATTTGATGACAAACAAATTAAGTTTTGAACCAATTAGAAAAAGAATTATGTCTAAAGATATTTATGATTTACTTGACGTAAAAATGGAAGATTTAAATAGCGTAAGTCAATATCAAATCGATCGCGTTAATAAACAAATATTTGCTTATTTTAATGTTGATATGAGTGATCCGGAAAGAGAGCGTAAATTAATCGAAGCAATAACGACAGCGAAGAAACGACCAGCAATAAGAGTTAGATAGGGTGGTTTTATGAAAATAATAACTATTAATGACGTTAAATACGAAGTCATTAATAATGTAAGAAATGGTTTAGATGAAGAAATATTAGAAGAAAAAATTACAGATTACTTTGATGAATATGATTACATAGTAGGGGATTGGGCTTATGGAAAACTACGTCTAAAAGGATTCTGTGAACCAACTAATAAAAATTGCAAAAAATATAACGACATCACGGGACTTGACGATTATATTACAAATCGTTGTGCCTATGATTGTCGTTGGTTTGCGTTAAAGAAAAAAAGCAATTGAAAACCTATTTTTAATTTGCTATAATAAAAAGTAGAATAGAGAGGGATTGCAATGCCAGAAAAGATCACAATTTTAAAAGATGGCGGAGAATCTATAAATTCGAATATTGTATCGATTTTTATGATTCCAGAGTCTGGAAAAAGATATATAATTACTACTGAAAACGCAGTGGATCCTCATGGTCTAACGGTTTTGCATGTAAGTGAGATTCAAGGAAACAACCTTGTTAAGATAGCAACAGATGAAGAATGGTCTTTAATTAAAACAGTTATGAGGGCTATTATTTCAAGTAGTGTTGGATCTTATCAATATCTTCCAAGTTTTAATCAAGCAAGTGCCAGTGGTCAGTATTCCCGTGATATATCAGTAAGTGAACCAGCTTCAAAAACAATGATTGAAAGCTATGCAACTGGGGAGAAGTTCGATCCTGATGCTGTTGTACCAGAACCTACTTTAGAACCAAGTGTTGATTCAATTTTCCCAACGGCACCGGTTATGCAAAATGAAGATGAGGTGGTACCCGGGATAGCTGTTGAAGAGGCACCAGTAACAATTGAAGCAACACCAGCTTCTGTTGATGAAAACGCTTCACCAGCGATTCAACCAATTATTCAACCAGAAGCTGCTCAAGCTGTCGAACCTGAAGTAGTTGCTCAACCAGAAGAGGAGGTTCAACCAGAAGAGGAGATTCAACAAGTTATTACGGAACCGGTAGCTGAAGAGATTGTCGAACAGGCTCCAGTTGAAGTACCGGTTATAGAAAATGAACCTTCTGAAGTTAATTATGAGGAACCAACAATTTCGCCAGTTGTTTCTGAAGCCCCTGTTGAAGTTACGGTTCCTGAGGAAACAGAAAATTATGTCGATGAACAACAACCAGTAGCTTCTGATTATGTTCAAGAACCTATGGAAGTTAATCAAGATGATGCTGAACAACCAGTTTATGAACCAGTTGAAGTTTCACAACCAGAATTAGAACAATATGCGCCAGAACAACAAGTGGTGGGAGAATATCCTACAGAAAATGTAGAAATGGAACAATATGGACCAACGCCAGTTGAAGCTAATGTGGTTGATGTTGAACAACCGGTTTATGATCCAAACAGTGAAGTACAACCAGTTCAAGAGGCGACAATCGAAAATCCAGAAGTTTCATATGAACAAGTTCAACCAATCGTGGAAAATCCTGATGGTGAAATTAATACTTTAAATCCGAATGCAATTCCACAGGCTCCAGTGGCTGTACCGGCACAAGATATGGGACCTATGGGAGAGGCAGTTGTTAATCCAATTTTAAATACGGCAGTTCCTAATGTTGCGGCAATTCCTTCTGAAATGCAACAATTAGCAAATATGTCAGTTAATAATATGGGAATGCAAGTTCCAAATATGATGAATCAAATGCCACAACAAAATCCAGAAATGATGGTTAATCCAGCTGAAGGCATGATGCCAAATATGATGCCAATGGCTCCAGGTATGGAAAATATGATGGCTGGTGGTCAAGGGGCGAATGTTGCAGTAGCTAATAATCCCCAACCAATGGCTATGCCACAAAATCCAGTTGTCAATCAACAACCGGCAGAACAAACCCCTTTACAAAAATTAGGAATAAATCTTAACTTTGATTCACAACCTGATTTGAGTGCAAGAGCAACCCTAGATGAAGTAGTTGCTGGTGCTCAAGAGTTATTCCAAGAAGGAGTAAAAAACCTTGTAATGGTAATGACTGAAAGAGTTTATCGTGACTTAAAGTCTAGAGAAGAAGACTTAAAACGTCGTGAAGTTATTGTAGCTCAAAGAGAACAAGCTATTAACGATCAAACTATGAATATGTTAAATACTGGCTACAATCAAGCTATGGTTAGACAACCAATGATGCAACAGCCAATGTATCAACAACCAATGATGCAACAAGCCTCACCACAGGTTCAACAACCAATGCAACAGGCTATGTACCAACAACCAATGATGCAGCAACCAATGCAACAACCGATGCAACAGCCAATGTATCAACAACCAATGATGCAACAAGCCTCACCACAGGTTCAACAACCAATGCAACAAACAGCTATGCATGTGAATAATAATCAATAAAAAACTCAGTTATACATTGAGTTTTTTTTCATATATATTAGTATGAAAGAATTATTAAAAGAAAAATATAAAATCGAAATAGATGACTACTATGAATATAAAGATGGCATTATCTTTTTTTTAGATGGAGTTAGATACTATTTTGTTAAACATAATTATGATGATGAATTTTTTAATATTTTAATTGAAATGATTCAAGAATTAAAAACAAAGCAAGTATATTTACATGAATTTATTTTAGATAAATTAGGACGAGTTAATGCAGATGGTTATTGTTTAATGAAAATAATCATTTTTGGGGATGAAATAACGGAAAAAGAAATGCAACGATTTTATGCAATCCGAAATTTCAATGAGGAATTTTATAAGCAATATGTTTCTTTAATAGAGTTATGGTATAAAAAATTAGATTATTTAGAATATCAAGTTTCTGAATTATCTAATCGATTAATTATTAATAATTCTTTTGATTTTTATTTAGGAATTACTGAGGAAGTCTTACAATATTTAAATAATTTTAGTGATGTTTCTATGAAGCAATATTTATCATTGGCGCATAGAAGTTTATCATCTTTTAATGTTATTGATTTTTATAATCCTTTAAACATTATAATAGATATTTATACAAGGGATTTAGGCTTATATGTGAAGAATAATCAAGATTATGATTATTTATATCAATTTATGCAAAATGCTTCCCATGATTATGCTTATTATTATCTATATGCTAGATTAATTTTACCAAGTGACTATTTTAAAATTTTAGAAGATATATTATTAGATAATCAACAAGAAAAAGAACTTAGTAATTATATAAATAAATATCTTGAATATGAAGAATATATAAAATGTATTGATGAAATGTTTGGTTTTTCTTTATTTTCATGGATAAAAAAAAGTAATTAAATTTCGACATTAATTACTTTTTCTACTTCAGGAATTTCACTTTTTAAAGTTTCAAGAACACTATATTGAATAGTATCATCAGAGAACATACAGGCGGCGCAAGCACCGGTTAATTTTACATATACGATTTTATCTTCGTATTTAACGAATTCGATGTCGCCACCTTCCATATTTAAATAAGGTCGGATAGAAGCAAGCATTTCTTTAATTTTTTCTTCAGTTTTCATAAAAAAATCACCTTTTTCATTATAAACTATATTTCACTTTGTGTAAATAATGGGATATGTTATAATTTGAAAGAGGTGGTTTTTATGCCTGAGACGAGTTATAAAGTTGGAGATTTAGTAAAATGTTGTGTAACGGGAATTGAAAAATATGGTTTTTTTGTTGTGACTGATGAAAAATATTCTGGGTTAGTCCATATTTCAGAAATGTCTGAAAAGTTTGTTAAAGATGTTAATGATTATGTGAAAATCGGGGAAAATATTGTGGCTAGAATTATTGGAGTTGACGATGAAAAGAAAAATTTAAAATTGTCGATTAAGAATATTAACTATAAAACGGATGGTAGTAGTGTATTACCATTGGAAAATGGCTTTGAGATTTTAAATAGAAAATTGCCAGAATGGATTGCTGAAGCTTTAAAGAAGATTAATAAATAATACTAGGTATAAACTTAGTATTTTTTTTTAGAAATAAAAAAACCAATAAGTAAAACTTATTGGTTAATTTCATTATGGTGCCCAAGGCCGGACTTGAACCGGCACGAGGGTTAAATCTCGCAGGATTTTAAGTCCTGTGCGTCTACCTATTCCGCCACTTGGGCAAGCACTTGCGTCTTTTCATAAGACTATTTGAGTATAGCGCATTTTTTTTGGTTTTGCAATAGTTTTTGTGAAAAAATTTAAAGATAATGTGATTTTTCGATTTTTTAGTGATAAAATTGCTTACAATTATAAATAAATACAAATTATTATGGAGAAAGATTAATAATTAAAATGATCTTTTGTGGGTAAAAATTATATTAATTTTATAGATAGTGTCTAATATGATATATTTATTATATGTATGTTATGTATTTATTGTGTATATTATGTATTTATTATACGTATGTTATATATGAGTAAGATTTTTTGTATAGTACTATTTTTAAGGAGTGTTTAATTATTGTTATTAGTATATATTATATTACTATAGGGATGGAAAAAGATAAAAATATTGTTCTAAAAAGGGGATTTATTAGTTTTATTTTGTTCGATCATCTAGTAAATTTTCAAATAAATATACGGAATTTAAATAATTTACTAATTTTTGTTGACATATAAAAATATATTGTGCTATAATCTACTTGTCGCTGATGAAAGAAGCGCATGGAGGAATACCCAAGTTGGTTGAAGGGACCGGTCTTGAAAACCGGAAGGTCGTGTGAGCGGCGCAGGGGTTCGAATCCCTTTTCCTCCGCCATTAAATTATCGCGGGATGGAGCAGTCTGGTAGCTCGCCGGGCTCATAACCCGGAGGTCGTTGGTCCAAATCCAGCTCCCGCAACCATGGTCCGTTAGTCTAGAGGCCTATGACGTCTGCCTGTCACGCAGAAGATCACGGGTTCGAATCCCGTACGGACCGCCATCTGGCTCCATAGCTCAGTCGGTAGAGCAGAGGACTGAAAATCCTTGTGTCACTGGTTCAATTCCCGTTGGAGCCACCAGTTTGAAGAAAACTCGTTATCGAGTATAATACAAATCGTATCATTGATGCGGTTTTTATTTTGTAAAAATATAATGAAATATAAAAAGGATGATTTATTAAAAATATTATTAATTATGATGTAAAAAATATTTGATTATCTTTTACTATGAAAATAAATATATGTATTAGTTTGTAATGAACAAAGTAAATTAATTAATTTAGAAATAATATTTTTAAATAATTATACTGGAACTTGAATAATATTGATTCAATTAAATTTTTTAATAAATGTTTTTTATGTTTTTTTTAATAAATTAATAAAGTTTTTGTTGCTTAATTTGACTTATTTTATCTAATTTATAGAACTTAAATGGGATTATTAGGACATTTTTTAGAAAAATATGCAAAAAATTGCAAAAAGTGTAAAAAAATGTTGGACTTTTTGAAATTTTAATAATATAATATATTTGTCTTGTGAGAGATTATAAGATGAAAATAGAGATTAAGAAAAAATATAAAATATTGAGAAAAAGTTGTTGACAATAATCAATATAATTGGTATACTTAGTCTTGTCCAGAGGAGTTATGGGCGATTAGCTCAGTTGGTTAGAGCACCTGCCTTACAAGCAGGGGGTCATAGGTTCGAGTCCTATATCGCCCACCATTTTTTGCCGACATAGCGTAACTGGCAGCGCAACTGACTTGTAATCAGTAGGTTGGGGGTTCGACTCCCTCTGTCGGCACCATAAATGTGGGAGGATAGCGAAGTGGTCAAACGCGGCAGACTGTAAATCTGTTCCTTCGGGTTCCATGGTTCAAATCCATGTCCTCCCACCATTTCTGTATTGCCTTGTAGCCAAGTGGTAAGGCATCAGACTTTGACTCTGACATTCCGATGGTTCGAGTCCATCCAAGGCAGCCATTCTTATGTTCCGCTAGCTCAGTTGGTAGAGCATCTGACTTTTAATCAGAGGGTCTGGGGTTCAAATCCCCAGCGGGACACCATTTTTAAAAATTAACAAGGGTTTCCTTGTTTTTTTTGTGTAATAAATAAAACATATTCATATAATAATTGTGATAGTTGTTGATAAAAAGGTAGAGTAAATTTTTTCTTATCTATAAGTGTCAAGAGGGATAATAGGGATAATTATTTTAAATATTGAAAGATTATGAAGATATTTTGCACTTTTTTAAAAAAAAAGCTTGCTTTTTTCAATAAATAAAGATATAATGTATTTGCGTTTATGAGAAAAAGCACAGTTATATGCGCTCATAGCTCAATTGGATAGAGCGTTTGACTACGGATCAAAAGGTTAGGGGTTCGACTCCCTTTGGGCGCACCATTATTTATCGAGAAGTAGCACAATTTGGTAGTGCACTAGTTTTGGGAACTAGGGGTCGCAGGTTCAAATCCTGTCTTCTCGACCATTTTTGTTTATAAAGCCTCTTTTAAAGAGGCTTTTATAATGCCTTTTTTTAATTTTAAAACTTGGATAGATTTTATTTAAAAATTATATTTTCATTTTGAAAAAATATAACAAGTGGCAAGATATTTGTTCTTTAAAAATAAAAATATTATGCTTTTTATAATGTTTTTAGTAATATTTAGTAAAAAGATAAAAAATTTAAAAATAATTTAGATTGATTTTAATAAATTTAATGTAAAAAAGTATTAAAAAAATAATGTAAATAAAAAAACACTAATTTCCTTAGTTGGCTTTAGTGTTTTTGTTTGCTTTTACTCGGTTAAATAATTGATCTATAGAAATCTTATCATATATTTTTATTAAGCCTTTTAAACATTTGACGGTACATAGATATTTTCCGTTTTCATAGTGGGAATAAGCACCGCTAGCAATATTTAGTTTATTTGTTATATATGTTTGAGATAAGTTGTTTTTGATGCGTAGTTTTGTTAAATTTTGTCCTAAGGCTTTTAAATCGATTTTAATTGGCTCATATGGAACGTTTTTGTTTGTAAGACCAAATAGATAATCTAAGCTAAAAGAGTACTCATTGGCATATTTAATAAGATTTCTTAGTGGAATAGTATCATAATCTTTTTCGTAACCATAAATTGTTTTACTTGATACTCCTAGTGTCTTAGCAACATCTTTACCTTTTAACTCTAATAATTCTCTTGTTTCTCTTAATCTCTCTTCTAACATTAGAATCACCCAATGTTATTATTCCAAATAAATTTTAACTTATGCTTAAAGTCTGGGAAATGTGAAAAAATAATTTTTTGGTTATTTTTCGGGAGTTTTTTTTAGTTTTGGAAAAATGTTTATTAAGTTTATAATGATTTAAAGACCTTTTTTTGAGATAATTAAAAGGAGTGGGAAGTAGTGTATATGAAAAGACAATGTATAACGAATGAAAATGTAGAAAGATCAAGAAAAATGAGTACAGAAAAACTTGGCCAATTTATTGCATCACTTCGTAATGAGAAAGATATGACACAATTACAGTTGGCAGAGTTGGTTGGTGTAAATAAGGGGACTGTTTCGAGATGGGAAAGTGGCAGTTATGCTCCGGATATTTTTCGTTTGATGAAATTAGCTAAAGTTTTAGATGTTACTGTTAATGATTTATTATGTGGGGAAATAATAGATGATGATTCGGCCGCAGAAACAGATGAAGCGACGTTAAATGGAATTGAAATGTATACTACTTCTATAAAAAATAAATGTATTAAGGTTTTTGGTACAATATTATTATTTTTTATCATCTTTTTAACTTGTTTTTGGATAATTAAGAATAATAATAAGTGGGATTTTTATAATGTTAAATCTGATTCTAGTGAAATAAGTTGTAGTGGTCAAATTTTTTTTAATCGTAATAAAAAAATGTTTAGCCTTCGAAGCATTAATTATGTTTCAAAAAATTATGGTAAGGAATTAGAGCCATCTGCTAACGAAGTTACACTGAATATTTATTCAGGTAATAAAATGATTTATAATACTTTTTTTAAAAGTGATAAAGTTGAAAAAATTCATACGTTTTTTGATTATTTTGATTTGTCTTTTGAAAGTGAACTACTTGATATAGATGAAAATTTAACTCTTTCAATTTCTTATAAAAATTATGAAAGTAAAGAAACTGGAAGATATGATGTTGTATTGTCTAGAGTATGATGATGCTTAAATAGCTTCTGTAGTTGCGTAAATATTTCTTTGAATTTTATTAAATGTTTTATAAAATGAAGGCATGAAAGGAGGAAATAGTTTTGAAAAAGAAAGGATTGGGTTTGCTTCTAGCCTTGTTGTTAGTTGTACCATTTGTGGTTCATGCAAGTGAGGATGAGGGCTTTTATGTTGTTGCGTCAGTAACTAAATACTATAAAACTATTCACTATGCTCCTGAGGTTTCAACTTTTAGTACTGATTCAAATGACTTGTATAGGACAGTAGAAATAAGTAAAGATGAGTATGATGCAGCCGAAGCGGATGATAATGTGGCGGAACCATATAATTCTGCTGGTATAACTACAGAATATAAGTACATGGAAACGAGTATTTTAGCTAATGGTAGTTATTATCGTTATAAAAATATTCTTGTTTGGCAGAAATATCCTAAAACAAGAAGTTATGACATAATGTCAATTGGTTACCCTAGTAACGTTAAACCACGTATTGGCGGAACTTTTACTCAATATTATTGTATTTCTGGTGGTAGTTGTACAACAGAACGTAATGGCTCATTTTTGAATTTTGATAATGCAATTGGTGTTTCATTTGCCTTGCCTACAGGAACATTGTCTTCATTAAAACAAACTTTGTATTTTGATGTTAAAAAATCTGAAGAAGGTACAATAACTGCTCAGGCAGCAACAGGTGATTATGCACATGCTCAGAAGACATCATCTCTTACAGAAGCAAAAAAATATGTAGCAAGTACTTATGGAATTGTTTTAGCTACATCAGTTAGTAGTAAATATGACAATACACCAGAAGCCCATGTTTACTGGGAAGGTACTTGGTAATAGAAAGTCACTTTAGTGGAAAAAATCACTTCGGTGATTTTTTTTTGACTCATTTTTTTCCTGAAAGTTTTGATAATCATTATTTAAAGTGAAATATCTTATCTAAATGATGTAGGGTAGATAATACTAAATACTATAGCAATAAAATGTTTTTTATAGTAGAAAATTGAGTATGTTAACGTGTTTGCTTATTAAAAATAGCCTTTAAATTTTATTATAAAAATTCTTGGTAATGTACGTGAAAAAGGCGTTTCTTATATAGTAAGGATAGGACGTAAATAAAGATGTTGCGTAAGAAGTTACTAAGTTTTTTTAGGCAATTTGATACTAAGTAATGGAGTATACTTGGTATTTAAGAGAAGATGTTTTGTTGGTAAGAAGTTTCTTTTATGGTAGTAAGTTAAAATTTTAGATTTTAAAAAATTTTTAGGTAAAAAAATATTATTTAAGATAAGGTGTGAGATTAAGTAAAGAAATGAATGCTTTAAGTTGAAAAAAGTTGAAAAAAGTTGAAAAATGGCGGATTTTGTCGAATTTTGTGGTGTTGCGTGGGGTGTTGCATAGCAAGTTAAGGGCTTGTTGCATAAATAAGCATTAGAATTGTTTATATAGTAATTGATTTTATAAGGTAAAAAAGTTTATTCTAGAGTCACGGGGTTAACAAAGAGGTGATAGGTATAAGTTAAAGAATTTGACTACAATGAAAAGTATTTAAAATTATAAAATTATTTAAAAATATAGTTCAATAATTTTATATGAAGGTTTAACGACAGTAAAGATATAAAAATGAAAGTTGGTGCAAAAGTGAGTAAAAATGAAGTTATGACGGATTTAAGTATTGATGAATTAGCAAATGAAGATATTTATTTTAAAAAAGTTACTGACTATTTAGAAGTTTGTTATTTAAAGAATCGAGTTGATAGACCACTAGGCTTCTATTGGCATAGCTTTGCTACTGATTTTGAATTAGCTTTTAAAGAAGCAAAAAAGCTTTATAAATATGTTTTTAATAAAAAAATGTATCCTTTATATATTGATATAGAAATACCCGGTTATGATAGTCAAAAAAATAAAAGATTAATTAAGGAAGCTATAAAAGGCTTTTGTATGTTTTTTGAAGAAAAAGGTTTAACTGTAAATATCGCTTCTAATAGTTTATGGTTTAAGATTTGTGTAACTTATAATCAAAATAAACAAAAAAGTGGCTTACTAAAAGAATGGAAAAATCTAAAAAATTTATATTGTAACTATAATAAAATGGAAGATGATTATCTGTTCGATAGAAGAAATAAAGAATTTAATAGAAGTGAGTTATTTATATAAAAATATTGAAAAATAAAAAAGAAATATTATTATTCAAGTATAATATATAAGTAGAGCTTGTATGTTAGAGGTGATTACATGAATAATAGTAGTTACATTTTTATAGATAATAAAGAAAGGATCGAAGGAATATATTGTCGTTGTGATGGTGGTTTAGAAAAATGTGGTTTTATTTTGAATTACTATTATAAAAATATAAATAAAGTTAGAAAACTTATAGATTTGGGTAATATATATTTATTGGGAAAGAAGATTAGGCCTGATAAGTTAATAGCTCATAATTTTAAATATTGCGAGAGACAAAAAGATGTTACTTTAGCTTATTACCGTGATGGCAATTTAAAGAAGAAAAAGTATATTTTTAAAAATCGTCAAGAATTTTGGAAATTTATTAAAAGAGAAAAAAAAGTAAATGAATTTTATTTGTATGATATAAAAGCACGAAATTGGTTTTATTTGCATAAAAAAGTAAAATTAGAGTTTGTGTTATTAGATGATTATTTAAAAAAAGAGAATAAAGTTATAGTAGTAAAAAAGTGTGAAGATAAATTAATAAAAAAGTATTTAATTTTAGAAAAGAAAATTGATTTAAAAAATTTTAATGACGTTTATGAATCTTTAGAAGATGCATATTATGAATTTTATTATTTAATTTCGAACAAAGATGGTTTACTAAATATGGTAGATGTTTTAACTAATTATGAAGATGAGTTTATGGAGAATAATGAAAAAACATTATATGAGTTAGCTAAAGATTTAAAAAATGATTTATATAGTTATATGATAAAAAATGAAAATAACAGTGATTAATTAGGTTTAATCATTTTGATTAAATAGATAAAAAAGAGTAAGGATTTATTTAGAAAGAATAATAAATAAAAAAAATATTTTTACTTATTGGAATTTAAAGTGATTGTTTGAATTGAAATAATATTAATTGTATTTGGTCTCGGAAGGGACCTTTTTTCCTGTCTTTACATATTGGGAATGTTATGTTATCTTATTTCTGTGATAATATATGAAGGCTTTGTTTATTAAGATGATAAAATTATATCAGATGATACCGGGACCTTGGCATAATAGTTGTCGCTTTGAACCAACTTGTTCTAATTATGCTATAATAGCTATAGAAAGATTTGGGGTAGTTAAAGGGAGCTATTTAACAATAAAAAGAGTTCTAAGATGTAATCCTTTTTGTAAAGGTGGCTTTGACCCGGTACCAGAAAAAAAGGTTTGAGATGGTGGTAAAATGGAAAAAATAATAAATATAATAATGTATATAGTAGGAGTAGTTGCAGCAATATTAATTTTGATTTTTAGAAATAATTTATTTTTGATAACGGCTATTGGCTCAGTAGTTTTATTGATTTTAGGCATATGTTTTATCTTATTAAAGAAAACTTATGGTTATTTATGTGTTGGAATTGGTTTTAGTACGATTATAGCTGTTATATTATATAAGTCAAAGGTTTTAGTATTAGCTGATTCTATAACTTTTACCTTCTGTTTAAGTATTGTAATTACGATGTTAACAGCTTTTATTTTAGAATGTTATCGTAGAAAAAAAATTTTAGAAACTCATACTTTAGTAGTTGAAGCTCAAGTTGTTGATTTAGAAAAGAATCCTAACTTAAAGAAAGAAGCTTATTTACCAATTTATGCTTATTCAGTTAAAGATGAAAACTATGAGGTACCTTATGTAAGATATTTTACAAAAAATGTTCCAGATATTGGCAGTATTAAGGAAATAAAACTTAATCCTTTGGATCATATGGATGTTTATTTTGAACAAGAGTTAAAAGATAAGATATTTAATATAACATGTATGTTTTTCTTAATTATTGTTTCATTAATTGTTATGATAGGATTGTTTTAAAATGAAAAGGTATAATAGTATGGCGGAGTTACAAAAGGCCTATATAGAACTTGAGAAAAAACATTTTGTAATAATTGATTCTTATGTTGTTGGAATGGTAACGACGGAAGAAATAAAGGATTTTGAACAGTTTTATTTGGAAATGCGTGAAGCTGTTTATCAGATGGAAATTAATGATGAAAATGTTGGAGAAATAGCCCGAATTAAGTCGATTTTACAACATTATTATACGGAAATTTTGGAAGATGATGAATTATTAACTGTAGCTTATAACAATAGCTGATAGTTATATATATAAGTTATATCATTCCTTAATTTCTTTTTTTTTGAAACTTAAAGTGTTATCATAGACTAGTTCCCTTTTTAAGAAAGTAGTGAATATTTTATGCAAAAGAGAAGTTTTTTTGTCATAATATTACTTAGTTTGGTATGGCAAATAAGTAGTATTAAGGCATTAACGATTGGTGATTGTCAAGTTTTAGCGTCTTATAAACAATCTTCAAGTTTGGATACTGAAAAGTATATTTGTAAGGGGCAAAGTTATGGAAATGTTGGAGAAGCCATTTATTATTCAGGAGAAGGAAATAGCATATCGCTGACCAATTTTAATGCTTACTATTTCGCAACCTGGGATAAAACAGAAGTTACTTTAAACCTTAATGAGGAAAATAATATTGCAATGTTCCATGTCGGTGAATTACCGATAAATGTAGTAGGAACAGGAAGCTTAAAATTTAAAGAAGATGCTTATGTTAAATTAGTTGTTAATGGTGAAATGGTTTATCGTTTTGTTTATAATGACAAGACTTTAATTTCTAATGATGAAATAGTGTATGAGGATACTTTGAGTAACTTTAAGACCAATTATGTTTCATTAAAAGAAAAAAATAATTTACCAGAGGAATTTAATGAAGAAGATTATAGTATGGTGCAAGCCGTTGATTACGTTAGTATGACTTCAGTAAGTGTTACAGAGTCATGGCTGGCAAAACATATTAAAACAGAACTTGTAGCAACCGTTGCTGATGGTTATGGGATAATAAAATATGAAAAGAAAACAGAAGAAACGAAAGAAGAAGTTCAAACAACACCAACAACTATTACTAAAACAACTAGTAAAACGAAAAAGAAAACTAGTTCAAAAACGACAACACTAAAAACAGATAAAGTTATATTAATAAGTGATACTAAATTAAATAATAAATATAAGCTAAATGTTAATGACTTAGATGATAAAAAATCTGAATATACGGAGAAAGTAGAGGATTTTGAAATAGTTAGCCTTTACGATGTTTCTATTTATAATGGTAAAAAAGAAGTAGAAATGAAAGATAATTCATTTATAATAAAAATTAAATTAGATGAAAATACTAATTATGATAACTATAAAATAATTTATGTAAATGATGATGGCGAAATAGCAGAATATATTGATGGAACAATTGAAGATGGTTATATTGTCTTTAAAACGACTCACTTGAGTCAGTATGGGGTTATTGGTCAAAATGAAAAAGAAGAGGTTTTAGAAGCAAATGTTTTAGAACCAGAAAAGAAAAATAATAATATAGGGAATATTTTAAAGATTAGTTTAATTGTCTTGATTGCGTTACCTTTGATGGGACTTATAATTTATTTAGTTATTAAAAGTCATAATTTACAAGGTAAAAAAGGAGCTTAAAGTTTAAGCTCTTTTTTGCTATAATTGGGATGGTGTTATATTTAATGAAGTATATATATTGGTATTTAATAATTTTAAATGTTACAGGAGTTATATTCTATGCTTATGATAAAGTGCAAGCAATGCGTCGTCATCATCGTATTCGAGAGCGAACTTTGTTATTGATAGCTATGAGTGGTGGTGTTTTTGGTTGCATTCTTGGAATGTATGTATTTCATCATAAAACTTTGAAATGGAAATTTCATTTATGTCATTTAGTCTTTTTAATTATTTGGGTGTATTGTTTAGGAAGGTTCTTTTTTTAGATTGAGGAGGAAAAGTTGTGAAAAGAAGTGCAGGGATTTTACCTTATAAAATCGAAGAAGGTAAAGTAAAAGTTTATTTAGAACATCCAGGAGGTCCTTATGCTATTGGTAAAGATGAATGGAGTATTTGTAAAGGAGAGTATAAAAGTGAAGGAGCTTTAGCTGCTGCTTTAAGAGAATTTTATGAAGAGAGTGGACATAAAATTTTAGCAAACGAATTAATTTATTTGGGTGGTCATAAGCAAAAGAATAAAAAGATCCTTAATATTTTTATTGTGAATAAAGATTTAGATACGACAAATATCGTGAGTAATACTTTTAAGAAAGAATGGCCACCTGGTTCGGGCCAGATTAAAGAATTTTCAGAGATGGACCAGGCTGAATGGTTTGACTTAGCAGTGGCTTATCAGAAGATTTATCAGGGGCAAAAATATTTTTTAAGAAAACTTGAACGATATTTAGAAGAAAAAAATTAAATAATGTAATTTTTATGATAAAATATGGGAAATGGTGGTGTGTTTTATGCAATATAACTTAGCTTCATTGTTTATTCTGTTTATTTTATATTCTTTCTTTGGTTGGTGTATGGAAGTTCTTGTAACGTTATATACAACTAAAAAATTGGTTAATAGAGGTTTTTTAATAGGACCAATATGTCCAATATATGGTAATGGATGTTTATTAATTATTATTTTATTACATAAATATTTAGATGATCCTTTTGTTTTGTTTGCCATGGCAACTTTAATTTGTTCAATTTTGGAATATTTTACAAGTTATATTATGGAAAAGTTGTTTAAAGCTAGATGGTGGGATTATTCTGACAAGAAATATAATCTTAATGGACGTATCTGTTTGGATAATTTGATAGCATTTGGTGTTTTAGGCTTGGTGATGATGTATTTAATTAATCCTTTCTTTACTAAAATATTAGCTAATATTCCGGTAGTTGTGCTTAATTCGATAGCTATTAGTTTATTTGTTATATATGCAGTTGATAATATAATTTCTTATAATATTATTAATGGATTTAAGAAAGCTGCTGGGCAAATTAAGAAAGATAGTACAGAAGAAATTACGAAAAAGGTTAAAGAAATATTACTTAGTCGTGGTGGTTTATACAAGAGATTGGTTTCCGCTTTTAATTTTGAAGCTAGTGAGAAATTAATTAAAGATATTACGGCTCGTGTTAAGAATGAAACAATGAAAGCTAAGAAAAAATTTATAAATGAATTAGATAAACAACGTGTTTTATTTGATAGAGAAAAATCTAAGGAACAACATAAGGTATTTTCTAAGATTGATAAGTATTTAACTAAAAAAGGACACATTGAATATGCTTCAATCTTGCTATGTAACTATAATGGAAATAATATTTATATAAGGTTTGATTATGATGATACTGTTAAAGCTTATAAAGTTGTTTGGGTTGATTTGAATTTTATAGATTTAAAACATATCGAGAATTATGTTAATATTCAAACGATGACTAGTTATTTAGCTAATAAAGTAGTTAATATTTTAGCTAATACCTTTACTTCAAGTGCTAATTTTAGTGATGATAAAATATATGGTGATCGAGTTGTAGTAACTAATATTTTTGATGGAATAAAAAGAGAGTATGTTTTTGATCGTTTCTTACCTGAAGAATTAGAATTCTTAGGCGATTTCATTGTTATTTTATTCTCTTATTTACCAAGAGGTATGGATGTTATGTTAAATGAAATATTTGGTTTATTAGATGGAATGGCCGATAAATATAATGCTTTAAAACCAATTAAGTTTGATCTTTTCAAGTCTGATTTAACAACTGTCTTTAGTGATAGTTTAATTAAAAAAGGCCAAAAGGAATATGAGAAGGGCAAAGTTCTATTCTTAGAAAAGCTAGAAGATAAGTATGTGGCGCTTGTTGATGATAAGGAACCACATTTAGTAATTTTTCATCAAATTAATGATGATTTTGCCATGATTTGGTGTAATTGTGAGGAAGAACTTTATTGTGAACACTTATGTGCGGTTTTAATTGCTTTGCGCGATGGTTATTTTAATAATTTTTATAAAGTAAAATATCGTGGGCAAGATAAAAGTTTACTTGATGAAGTAAGAGAAGGTTTGTTCTATTGCTGTTTTGGTATTGAAGGTGACAATTTATTGTTAGTAGGGGAAGATGGAGTTACTTTAAAGGCCCCAATTGTCGAAAATGGTCAATGTATGTTTGATATTATCGAGGACGATGATGAATGTAGTTTATCAAAAGAATTAAAAAAATATCGTCAATAAAAGATTAGTTGTAATTTATAACTAATCTTTTTGTGTGCCAGTTTTTATGGTATAATTTCTTTAGGTGAAGTTATGATAAAAGATTTAGGTTTCTTTTTAAACTGTTTGCAGAAACATAGTGAAGAAAAAATAGATAATGGTGTTTATGCAACTTTTCAAACTAACTTAGGTAAAACATTTTTGATAATTTTTCTTTTATGGGTATTAGTCTTAAATTTTTGGCCCAAATTGTTTGGAATAGCTTTTATTATTTCGTTTGGTTATTATTTTTGGTTTTTATGTGATAATATTGGCGCTCTTGGTATTACAGAAAACAAGATTATTATCGTTAGAGTAAATTATTTTACTCATAAAGTAAAGGAAGCATATGAAGTACGAAAAGATGCTCTGAAAAATGTAGAGATTAAAAAAGGTTGGTTAATAAGTAAAGTTAAAATATCTTTTGTTGATGAGGTCGGTCGCTTTCGTCAGTTAAAAATTGTTTATGGAAGATGGTTGGTCGGGAAAGGCTTTAGAAATCAAAAAGAAAATGCCAAAGTAATTTATGAAGTTTTGAGAAATGAACAAAAAATAATAGAAAAAGGTGATTTTTAATGCTTGAAGTAAAGAATTATTCTTTGGAGTATTTTAAGGGGAAAAAAATAATTAAAAGCTTAAATTTATATGTTAAAGAGGGCGATATATATGCTTTTGTTGGGCGTAATGGGGCTGGTAAGAGTACAACAATCAAATCAATAGTTGGAATTAATCATATTACAGAAGGGGACATACTATTAGATCAAGTTAGTATTTTAAAAGACCCTTTAACATATAAAAAAATGATTGCTTATATTCCGGATACACCGACTTTGTATGAACATTTAACGGGCATTCAATATATTAATTTTATTGCTGATATGTATGAAGTACCTGAAAAAAAACGCCAAGAAAGAATTGAAGAATATGCTAAAAGATTTGAATTATATAATGATTTAGGAAACTTAATTGATAGTTATTCTCATGGAATGAAGCAGAAACTTATTTTAATTGCGGCGCTTGTTCATGATCCTAAATTATATATCTTAGATGAACCATTTGTTGGTCTTGATCCTAAAGCTAGTATGACCTTAAAAGAAATCTTAAAAGAAAAAGCTGAGCAAGGAAAAATTATTTTCTTTTCAACTCATGTTTTGGAAGTGGCTCAAAAGCTATGTAATAAAATTGCTATTATTAAAGATGGAATCTTAGTAGCTGATGGAACAATGAAGCGAGTTATTCAAGATAAGTCATTAGAAGAAGTGTTTATGGAGTTGGAGAAAGATGAATAAGTTAATCAAGTTAATTTATGTCAATATTTTAGATTTGGGGGATATAAATCGTGTCCAGATGTCTAAACAAGCAGATGTTAATGATTCTTCAGAACTAAAATTAATTTTTTTAGCCATAATTGGGATTGGTTTAGGAATTGCCTTGTATTATATCTACAATTTATTAGGAAGTATCATTTTAAATAAAGTAGATCTTTTAAATATTTCTTGTATTGTTTGTACAATAATGCTCTTGTTTAATGATTTATTATCAATATCGGGAACCTTATTTAATACATCAGAGTTTGAGGTTTTATACTCGTTACCACTGACAAAAGAACAAATTATTTTAAGTAAGCTTTTTAAAGTTTATTTGAAAAATTTATTTTACTTGTTAGTTATTTGTTTGCCGGCTATCTTAGCTTATAATAATTATGTCAAAGTGGATGAGACGATGGGGTTTGTATATTTATTAATTGTTTTAACTTTACCTTTAGTCCCAATTGTTATTGCCACAATTTGTTCTTTTCTTAATAACTATCTTAAAGTTAATTATCAAAAAATTGTTTATATTTTAAGTAAAACATTAATATATGGCTTGTTATTAGGTGGTGGTTATCTATTATTTAGAAATATTCATTATAAAAGTTTATCTGGTTTAGTTAGCCAATTAATTAAAAAAATAAATATTATTGATCCTTTTTTGTATTTAGCTAATCTTGCTTTAAATAATTTAAATGTAGTAATTATTTTGTTAGCTCTTTCATTACCAATTATTTTATTTATTTTATTTATTAAGTTCTTATCTTATAATTATTTAAAAATGGGTTCTTTATTAAGAGGAGTTAAAATTAAGAAAAAAGTTCTTGCTTTGAAGGTTAAACAACATGGAAAATTTGTTAGTTTATTTAAAAAAGAGTTAATTAGTTTATGGAATAACAAAGTATATTTACGTCAAGTCCTTTCATTAGGCTTGGGACTTTCCTTAATCTTTTTTCTTGTTTGTGTGTTATTACCAATTAATAAAATTGAAAAGATGGAATACTTTAAATATTATTTTAATTTGTATGTTCCGGGAATATTAGCTTTATTAGCTAGTATTAATTGTTATAGTGTTTCTTCTTTATCAATTGAAAGAGAAAATATTTTATTATATAAAGTAATTCCGTTACGTTTTGCGAATGTTTTATTGGTTAAGTTTTTGGTTAGTACCATAATTAATGGACCTTTTATAATAATAAATTGGTTAATTTTAAATATGACTTTTAACACAACGGTATTTATGAAAATAGCTTCCTTTGTTTTCCCTTTTGTGGCCTGTATTTTTACAAGTCTTTTAGGAATATTATTAGACTTTAAGTTCTGTGCTTGGAAAGAGAAAGATGAAGACTTAATTGTTAAACAACGTTTAATTATTTTTATTCCTTTAATGGTGTCTTTAGTTATTGGAATAGTACCATTTTTATTACCAGTTTATCGTAGATATGTGATAGCAGTTTGTACGCATATTTTTATCTTGATTTTAGGAAGTCTTATTATTTTAGGATATATTCTTTTAAATTATCAAAAAATGAAAGAACAATTATTTAAATAGAGGAGTAGAAATACTCTTTTTTTAATGTTATAATTTTACTTAGAATAGAGGAATTTAGATGAATGATTATGATGTTATAGTAATTGGTGCGGGCATAAGTGGTTTAGTAGCTGGCTTAAAAGTTGCTTTAGAAGGATATAAAGTTTTAATTTTAGAAAAGAACAATGATTGTTTAGGTTATAATAAAACCTTTGTTAAAGGAAGATTTAGTTTTGATACATCATATACCCCTCTAGGTTTATACGATATGACTAATAAAAGTGGTTATTTAAATAAAGTGTTTGATGAATTAAAGATAGCCGATGATTTAAAGTTAGTTAGGTTACCAGAAGCTTTTCGTGTTATAACGGATGATGGAAGTGGAAAAGATTTTACATTACCTTTTGGCATTGAACGTTTTATTAAACGAATGGAAGAATATTTTCCTGGTTCAACTAAGTATTTAACACCTTTTTTTGATTTGGCTTCGGAATGTCGTGAGGCCTTAAAATATATTGATGAAAAAGATGGTTTAGTTGATCAAGATTATATGAAAGAAAACTATGATAATTTTGTTAGAATAGCTTCTTATTCAGTAAGTAAAGTTATGGATGCTCTAGGTATTCCATTGGAAATTCAAGAAGTCTTAAATGTTTTTTGGCTTTTGTTTGGATCAACAGAAACAGAGTTATCATTTGTTACTTATGCGGCAAGTTTTTATGATTATATTGATTTAGGTCTTTATATACCAGTTCATAAAACAAGTGAAATTCTTTATAAATTACTAGATCGTTATTTAGAAAATCATGGAGAGATTAAGTATAATTGTGAAGTAAAAAAAATTATGACAACTTATGGTGAAGTTAATGCCGTTATGGTTAATGATGGAACTATTTATTATACGAATCATTTAATTGCGAATATTAGTCCTAATACTTTAGTTAGTCAGATGGTAAATCCAGAAGAATTAAATGATAAAGCTTTGCGTTTTTGTAATCAAAGAAAACTAGGAATGCGTGAGGTTAAGGTATATTTAGGTTTAAATCGTTCAATAGAAGAACTAGGAATTAAAAACTATAGTTATTATTTATATAATAGTTTAGATAGTGATGTGGAATATTCTAAAATGGGTTTAATAGGAGAAAATAATGATGTTTTAGTACAATGTATTAATAAGGTATGTCCGAATGCTAGCTTAGAAGGAACCAGTATTGTTACGTTAACCTCTTATTTTTCTACCAATGTCTTTGAGAGTAGTGTAAGTCTTGATAATTATTATAGTGAAAGTGAAAGAATAGCTAGTCGAATGATTGATTTATTTTCCAAAAAAATTGGCGTTAATATTAGTGATTATATTGAAGAGATTGAAATCTTAACACCGGTTTCCTTTGCTTTGCGAACTAATAATCAAATTAATGGTTATAAATTGGAGGGCTTAGATAATGTTTTACCCCGTCTTTTAACAGCATCTAAAGAACTTATTTTTAAAGGTTTAAGGTTTGGTGGAGCTTATTCTTATTATGGAGCCACTAGTGAAGCTTTATATTTAGCAGGAATGAAGAGTGCTTGGTATACAATAAAAGATATAGAAGGTGAATAGGATGGTAAAAGTAAAAATTAGTTCTTTAAGTAAATTAGATTTGTTAAAATATAAAAACTTAGCTTTGGATCGTGAAGATTGGCTTTTAGATGGAGCTAATGACTTAATAGAAAAGAATAAACCATTAGAAAAATTAAAAAAGGGCTTGGCGGTTAAGGAAGAGGAAGTTTATATTAAAAATATCATTAGAGAAACAGCAATATGTAAGAGTTTGGTTTTAAAAGCTAATGATGAAAAGAAATTGCCTTATTTTAGAGCAGGGCAATATATAACTGTTACCAAAATGATTGATGGTAAATTTATTACAAGGCCTTATGCTATTACTTCTTCTTTAGATGATGCTTCAAAGGGAGAATATAGAATTACGGTTGAAAAGGTTGAGAATGGAACAATGTCTACTTATTTGGTAGATGAAGCGCAAATAGGGGAAAAACTTACTATTTCGGGGCCTTTTGGTAATTTCTATTATACGAAGTTACGTGATAATAAAAATGTTGTCGGTTTAGCATCCGGAAGGGGAATAACACCATTCTTAGCTATGGCGAAAGCTTTAGAAGCGCATGATGAAGACTATAATTTATATTTATTATATAATTGTCGTCGAGAAGAAGATATTATTTTTAAAAGAGAATTATTTAGATTAGCTGATGAGTTAGATAATTTTAATTTAGAAATTATCTTAAGTGATGAAGAAGTTGAAGGATACTTAAATGGTTTTATAACTTCGGAATTGATTAAAGAGTTAGGATTAAGTGAATTTTCTATTTTTGCATGTGGCTATGAAGGCTTCTTAAAGTACTTAAATAAAGAATTAGAAGAGTTTAAATTACCGCGAAAGTTTATTAGGTATGAAGAATATTTACCTAAATGTAATATTAAGAAAATTAAAAAGTATAATATGATAGTTAGAATTGAAGAGGCTTTTTTGAAATGTGAGTGTTTTAATAATAAGACAATTTTAGAAGCGTTAGAGAAGGCTAAAATATATGTTCCTAGTGCGTGCCATACGGGGCGTTGTGGGCTATGTCGAACGAAGCTTATTAACGGCAAGGTTAAAGTAGTTAATGATAAACGCGATAAGAATGAACAAGATGAGAATTATATTCATCCATGTTGTACATATCCTGTAAGTGATATTGAAATTAGAATAAAATAGATAAATGGACAAGGTGAGGTAAGATGGATTGGAAAACTATCAAAAAAAATATGTTAGTTAAAAATAATTATTTATCGCCTTTTGCGTGTAAAGATGATGAAGCAATTCGTTTTTTTGCAGTAAAGGAAAGTATTAGAACACCTTTTTATCGCGATATAGATCGGATTATTTATTCTCTTTCTTATACTAGGTATATGGATAAAACACAGGTTTTTAGTTTTAATGATAATGACAATATTAGTAAAAGAATGACGCATGTTCAAATGGTTAGTAAAGTGGCACGAACGATTGGGCGGGCTCTTTGTTTAAATGAAGATTTGATCGAAGCGGCCGCTTTGGGTCATGACTTAGGACATGTACCTTTTGGTCATGCTGGTGAACATATTTTAAATGAGATAAGTGTAAGAGTTGGCGCCGGCTACTTTAATCATAATATTCAAAGTGTCCGAACTTTAATGTTTTTAGAAAACAATGGGGTTGGAAGTAATATTACTTTACAAGTCTTAGATGCTATTATGTGTCATAATGGAGAATTAGAATTAAAAGAGTATCGTCCCGTTAAAAAGACTAAAGCCAAATTTTTAAAACAATACTATGATTCATATAAAGAAAAAGGTTTAATAAAAAAATTAGTACCAATGACCTTAGAAGGTTGTGTTGTGCGAGTTAGTGATATTATTGCTTATATAGGCCGAGATATAGAAGATGCTATAAGATTAGGAATTATTGAAGTTGATAGTATACCAAAAGATATAACAGATGTTTTAGGTATTACTAATGCCCAAATAATTGATACGATAATTAATGATATTCTCGCCCATAGTTTAAATAAAAATTATTTAGCGATGAGTGATGAAGTTTTTGAAGCCATAAAGAAGTTAAAAAAATTTAATTATGAGCATATATATGCCCATGCTAATACTGAGGAAATGTTAGAATTTTATAAAACAGTTTTTAATACAGTCTTTGATAAATGTTTAAAAGCTTTAAAAAGTAATGATACGACTAAAAATATTTTTACCGTTTTTTTAAATGACATGAGTGCACAATACCTAGAAGAAACATCGATGGAACGGAAAGTTATTGATTATATAGCGGGGATGACGGATGATTATATTTTAAAAGAATACGAAAACCTAGTTTAATAAGGGCATTGATTTTATTCTTTTTAAATATTATAATTTAAATAGCAGAGATGCGTAGTGAGGAGTTTTTTTATGGAAGGTAACGAACAAGAAAAAAAAGCAAAGAAAGATATGAAAGTTAATTTTTTAGTAGTTAAAGAATTTTCCCAAAAGCAATTTGGACCATTTAAAGGAGGACATTTCTTTATAATAGGAATTGTCATAATTGTTTTGGCATTCTTACTTGTAGTTAACAAAAATAACGCAGGCAATGGAGAATATCCAGAATATTCAATGGTTTATCAAAACGCTGATGGGGAGTTATTGGTTACTAATAAGAGTCAAAAAGAAGGCATTAAAATTTCTTCAGATAGTGAAACAAGAGATGTTGTGTATGCTAATAAAACTAATAGATATATCTTGTTTGAAAAGAATAATGCCTTATACTTATATAATAGTAAGAAAAAAGATGATACAACAAAGATTCTTAGTGATTTATCAGTAGCTTATTTTACACCAAATGACAAATATATTGTGGCAGTTGATTCAGATGGTAATTTGTATTCTTATAATTATAAAAAAGATAAAGAAAAATTAGATTCTGATGTAACATCAATTAAAGCTTGTACTGATACTAAAGTTTTATATGTAAAAGATGGATCTCTATATATTAGAAGTTTAAATGCTAAAAAAGATGATAAAGTAAAAGTAGAAGATAGTAATGTATATTATGCTTCAATAACTGAAGATGGTAAAAAAGTTGTTTATATTACCGATAAAGATAAAGACTTAAAATATTATACAATAAGTAATGGGAAGTCTGACAAGGTTGATTCAGATGTTGTAGAATACTATTGTGATACTAATTGTAAGCATATGTATTATGTAACAAATGATAGTGAAAGTAAACTTTATTATTATAATGGTAAAGAAGGCGAGAAAGTCGCTAGTGAGATTTATGAAATAGCTGATGTTGATGTAGCTAATAAACAAGTTGTTTATACTAAAATAGATGATAAAAAATTTATTTTATACTATAAAAAGGCGGTTAAAGGTGATGAAGTTAAGATTGATGAGGATTTAGAAAAATCACCTACTGCATATATTTATAATGGCAAAGGCATTTATTATATTAATGACGATTCTGAATTAAAATATGCTAAGATTAATGGTAGTAAAATAGGTGATGTGAAAACGGTTTTAGAAGATGCACCAAGTGGATTTACAACTTACAAAAAAGGCTTAGTATTAGTTGCTGATACTGATAAGAGATCAAATGGTGATTTATATTTCGTCACTGGAAACAAGGGTAAAAAGATTGATTCAGATGTTTATGCTTCATATTTAAGAGTTTCAATTAAAGGAAATAGAATTTACTATCTAAAAGATTACACATCTAATTCAGGCGATTTGTATACAACAACTGGTGGTAAAGGAAAAAAGATTGATTCAGATGTCTATCGTTACGTTTATGTTAATGATAAAAATATCTATTACTTAAAAGACTTTAGTTCTTCTAAACGATATGGTGATATGTATTTATATAATGGAAGTAGTAGTAAAAAGATGGCTGAAGATGTAACAAGCATGGCCTCAAATACTAATTACTATAAAGAAAAATAGAAGGTTTTTGATAAAACCTTTTATTTTGATATTAATTAATAAAATATAGATAGATTATGATATAATAACTTTGCATATTTTTAAATAAAAGATATAAAACTATTTAAAAGAGGCATAATAAATAAAGAGGTGAACCATGGAATATAAAGTATATAATTTTAATAATTATCGAATTCATACTATAAAAACAGATAAGTTTAAAAATTGTTCAATGGAAGTAATGTTTACAAAAAAACTTCAAAAAGAAGAAATAACGATTAATAATGTGTTAACCGACATTTTAGTAGCTTCAACTAAAAACTATAAGAGTAGAAGAGATATTTCAATTGAATTTGAAAACTTATATAATTCATATACAAGAGGATTAGTAACTAGATTGGGAAATTACTTAATAACTTCTTTTGTAACTGATTTTTTAGATCCTAAATATTGTGATGAAGATTACTTAGATGAACTATTTAAATTTAGTTTTGGTTTTTTAACTGAACCCAATATTGAAAATAATGAATTTGATAAACGAAGTTTTACAATTGTAACAAATAGATTAAAAGCTGATATTGAATCCATTAAAGAAAATGCGACAAAGTATGCATTTAAAAGAGCTTTAAGTAATATGGATGAAGATAGTCCTTCTAGTTATTATATGACAGGTTACTTAGAAGACTTAGAAGATATTACGCCAAGTAACTTAGTCGATTACTATAATAAGTTCTTTAAAGAATGTATCTGTGATATTTATGTTATAGGTAATTTAGATATGGATGAAATTGTTTCTTATATTAAAAAGTACTTTAATGTAAAGACGAAGAAAAAAGAAAAGCAAACATTGTTTGTTTTAAATACTCTAAGAAAAGATAAACTAGATATTATTGAAACTGGTAAATATGAACAAGCAACTTTTATTATGTTATATAATTTAGTTGATTTAAGTAAAAGAGAAAGAGATATTGTCATTCATTTATTTAACTTTATTTTTGGTAGTGGGGGGTTAACAAGTAAGTTATATCGTTATTTACGAGAAGAAAATTCATTATGTTATAATACGTCGGCTATGTATCAAAAGTATGATCAGTTACTAATGATTTATGCGGGGATTGATACCGAAAGTAAAGACTTATGTGTTGAATTAGTTAATAAAGCCTTAAAAGAAATGCAAGAAGGTAATTTTGGTGATGAAGAAATCGAAAATGCTAAGAAAAATTTAATTTCTTCTATAAAAATGAGTCAAGATACTTTAGGAGGTATTGTTAATAATTATTTATTTAATGATTTAGATGAACTACCACTTTACGAAGAAAGAATAAAAGAATTTAAAAAAGTTGCTAAAGAAGAAATTGTGGCCTTAGCTAAAAAGATTAAATTAAATTTAACATATTTATTAGCAGAAGAGGAGGGACAAGATGGAAGAGATTAAAATAAAAGGCTTAGACGAAGTTATCTATTATGACAAATGTAGTAATGGAATGCCTGTTTATATGTGGGTTAATGATAAGGTAAATAATTTTTATATGACTCTTAATGTAAAATATGGTTCTGTTGATACAGAATTTAAAAGAGAAGAAGATAAAACTTATAAAAAAGTTCATGATGGAATTGCGCACTTCTTAGAACATGTTAATTTCAATATTGATGAAAACTTAACGGCTCATGAATTATTTGAAAAATTAGGCGCTTCCATAAATGCCTTTACGACTTTTGATTTTACTTCCTATGAAGTTTTTGCCTCTAGTGAATTTGAAAAAAATTTAAATAATTTATTAGATTATGTTCAAAAGCCATATTTTACAGATAAGTTAGTTGAAAAAGAAAAAGGGATTATCGTTGAAGAAGTAAAAATGGGTAAAAATAGACCAGGTCATAAATTATATTATGGAATGAATAGAGCTTTGTTTAAAAAGGATAAAAGGAGATTTTTAGTAACTGGGGAAGAAGATGACGTTAGAGCAATCAGTGCTAAAGAATTACAACTTGTTTATGATACTTTTTATCATCCACGTAATATGTTTATGGTAATTACAGGCAATTTCAATCCTTATGAAGCTATTGGGATGATAAAAGAAAATCAACGTCAAAAGAAATTCTTAAAATATACAAATCCCGTCAAGAAAAAAATTATTGAACCTGTAGAAGTTAATAAGAAAAAAGTAGAAATCGAAGCTAATGTGGAAATTCCTAAAGTTAAAATCTGTTATAAAATGGCTCGTCAAAATTTTAAAGATTATGATTCGTTAGTATTAGCTGTTTATTTGGGGGCCATTTTACGTAATAATTTTGGTAATACTTCCTTATTAAAAGAAGATTTAATGGAAAAAGAATTAATTACAGCCATTGGCTTTAGTAAAGTAATTGATGAGAATATCGTTTTAATTGAAATTACTTTTGAAACGAAATATCCAGCCGAAGTTATTCCAATTATTCAAGATAAAATAAAAAATATGGAAATTAGTGAAGAAGATTTAAAACGACGTCGTCGTGCCAATGTTGCTTCTTTAATTAATGATTATGATGATATTGAATATGTTAATAGTGATATTTGTGATCAATTAATTTTATATGATAAAATTTATGATAATGTCTATGAAATTTATAATGAGATATGCTTAGCAGAAGCTCAAAAAATTATAGATAATTTAAATTTTGACAATTATAGTATTGTATCATTAGTTCCTTTTAATAAAAAAGGATAAAAATTTGACACTTCTTTTCAAAACCTTTAAAATAAGGACTCGTAGAAAAGGGGTTTTTTTATGAATCGTAGTTATGAATTTTATAAAAGAAGATATGGCTTTAGTGAAGAAGTAACTAATGAGTTATTTCAAACTTTAGTAAATGTCGATAAGGATGTTATCTCAGAAGATAAAATAAGAAAGAATAGTCATGATTTGCTTCGCATGTGTGTTTGTGAAGATAAACTTGATACTTTTAAAAAGTTGATTAGTCCATTTTCTTTTAAAACTGGGGAAACTTATGTTCATCCAACAACAATGTTAGAAAGTGAAGTTGTCCGTTATCATTATTTAATTGATTTCTTTACTTTAATGTCAAATGGTTTCTTTGATGAATTTCCATCTTCAATTATGAGTGTCGCGCAAAAAATGGGTAATTCTTCATTAGAAGATGTCTCAGAAGATATTGTTCTTTTAGGTCGTCAAAGTCGAGAAGATATTTTAAAAGTTGCTTATAATGTTGATTATAAAGTTTTAGGTTCAATGCGTGTTAAAGATGTTTTGGCCCGACAAATTAGTGGAATTGGTAAGCCAATAGCTAGTAAGAGCGATGTTATTTATTATTCAGAATCAGCAACTGTGTTACCTTCTTTAGCTTTATATGATTTAAATATTGCAACAACTAGTAATGATACTGGGGGATGTTTTGATGATAAAAAGAAAGACGATGAATTGACTGAAATTAATATTGGCATTGATTATGATTCGTTATCAGAAGAAAATAAATTTGCTTTTAATTTAATGTGTGCTAAAGGCGAAGCCTATGTAAATCAAGCAAAGGCATATATAGTGTGCAAAGCTTATCCAAAACAAGATTTGTCATTTGTTATTGGAGAATTAATGCAAATAGTAGATGCTTTTGTTAAACAAGATTATTATTATGGTATGGTTGATAGTACTGCTATTAAAGAGGATATTACTTCTATGTATAGTACTTTAGGAATGAGTGCAAACTTAAATGTTAGTAATCAAGAATTAGTTAGGATGGCTAATGATATTGGAGGACATTATTATTATAGTGAAGAAACTGATACTATTTGGAAAAATGAAGACAGTTATTTAAGACATGTTGAATATGAAAAAGTTAATAATTTAAGTAAATAAATTTAAGTAAAAAAAGAATGATTAGGTAGTTAAATCATTCTTTTTTGTTGGGGTATAAAAAAAAGATTTTGGAAAAAATCTTTTTTTTTACTATCTGTTGTAGAATTCAACGATAAGTGTTTCGTTAACTTCTTGGTTAAGTTCACTTCTATCAGGTAATCTTACTAATTTACCAGACATTGAATTTTTATCAAATTCAACATAAGCAGGACGATTTAAGCATGCTTCAACAGCTTCTTTGATTGCTGGATGATCTAAAGAATTTTCTTTAACAGCAACAACGTCACCAACTTTAACTTGATATGAAGGAATATCTACCTTAACACCATTAACAGTAATGTGACCATGGTTAACTACTTGTCTAGCAGCTCTTCTAGTCTTAGCTAAACCTAAACGATAAACAACATTGTCTAATCTAGATTCTAGTAAATTTAGAAGGTTGTGACCTGCAGTACCTTTCATTTTTGATGCTTTTTCGAATAATTTATGGAATTGTTTTTCATTTAATCCATACATTAATCTGATTTTTTGTTTTTCAGCTAATTGAATACCATATTCGCTTGATTTACGTCTCTTATCGTTTCCATGAGCTCCTGGAGCATATGGACGAGTTGCTAATTCTCTACCATTTTCAAGAATTGAGAAACCTAAACGACGAGATTTTTTGTAAACAGGACCTGTGTATCTTGCCATAATTTTTCTCTCCTTCCATAATTTGATATATAGGATTGTTGCAATTAAACTATAGGGAGTTTATTTTGATATGTTCACTAAGGCAGCCTTAGCTACTAATAAACTTACGGAATAAACACTTTATATTTAATGACAACGCTGCCAAATACATCTGCAATTAATAATTATACATAAATTTAGGGAAAAGTCAATAAATATGGCATTATTTCAGCTAAGGTTTTTAGGGAAGAAAAAGCAAAAAAGATAGCGAGTTTACAAAATGATTAACAGATTAAATAGCATATTTTGTCTATTATAGCTATATTTTGTAGAAGAGATGTGATATGATATTGATATATAAAATTAGAATAGGAGGTATAATCATGAGTATGAGTCAGACTGCCTATATACTTGCTGGAATAACTTATTATATTGTCAGTATCATAATAGTTGTTGTTGTTCTAAATATTATTAATCGTCGTGAAAATAAAAAGTATAGAGATGAAATTACAACCTTAGAGCGTGATAAAAACTTGATTATATCTTCTTCTATTTTAAGTGAACTAAATAAAGTAGAAGCTTTAGTAAATAATGATAAGATGCAAGAAGTGTATGATGATTGGCAAAAGAGGTTTAAACAAATTAAAGATGTTGAAGTACCAAAAATAACAGATGCTTTAATTGATATAGAAGAATGCTTTAATGAAAGTGATTACAAAGCCTTAAATGACAAGATAGCAAAAGCTGAATTAGAAATTTTTTACGTTAAAACAAAAGCTAATTTTTTACTAGATGAGATTAAAGAAATAACTTTGTCCGAAGAAAGAAATAGAGATACAATTATTAAACTTAAAACTCGTTATCGTGAAATTGTAACTAAGTATAACAATAATAAAAATGATTATAAAGAAGTTTGTGCTCCTCTTGAATTACAATTTGAAAATGTTGATAAGTTATTTGCGGCTTTTGAAGTAGCTATGGAAGCTAATAGCTATGAAGAAGTTGGTAAAATAGTTAAAGGAATAGATGATTTAATTGGTAATCTTGGGGTAATTATTGATGAAGCTCCGACCATTATATTGATGGGAAAAAATTTAATTCCTAATAAAATGCGTGATATTGAAAAAATTCATGAAAGAATGCGATCAGAAGGATATAATCTAGATTATTTAAATATAACTTATAATATTGAAGAAGCAGAAAAGAAAATTCAAGATATCTTTGCGCGTTTGAATGTTTTAAATGTTGAAGATTCAATCTTTGAATTGAAGACAATGTTAGATTATTTTGATGGAATATATAATGATTTTGATCAAGAAAAACAAGCTCGTGCTATTTTTGAAGAATATGTAAGAAAAGTCTTGGTAAAAGCTAACAAACTAGAAAAAATTAATAATGGTTTATATAAAAAGTTAGATCAAATTAAATATAGTTATGATTTAACAGATGAAGATGTTAAAGTTATTGAAGTAATTAAACAAGAATTAATTGCGATAAAAAAAGATTATAATCAAATAATTGATGCTCATCGTACAAAGTCCTTTGCTTTTACGAGACTTGGTAAAGAAATGGAACAATTAAATAATCGTCTTTTAAATACGGAAGAAAAACTAGAAACAGCATTAAGAAATCTAGGTAGTTTAGAAGAAGATGAATCAAGAGCACGTGAACAATTAGATGAAATAAAGGATATTTTGAAGAAGAGTAAAGAAAAAATATTAAGTTATAACTTACCAATAATACCTAATATGTACTATGTTCAGTTATCTGAAGCAAATGTTGCTATTAAAGAAATGGTTAAAGAACTTGAAATGACGCCAATATCAATTAAAACTTTAAATATTAGAGTAGATACAGCTCGTGATTTAGCTCTTAAGTTATATAATACTTCTAATGAAATTGTTAAAACGGCAGCTATGACGGAAATGGCAATTGTTTATGGTAATAGATATCGTCCTGTTAATAAAAATTTAGAAATGAGTCTAAGTAATGCTGAAAAGTTATTCTATCAAGGGGATTATAAGAAAGCTTTGGAATGTGCTATAAGAGCTATTAATGTTATTGAACCAGGAATTTATAATAAATTGATGGAAGCTGCTAAAAATTAAGTCAACGGTTGTTGGCTTTTTATTTGGGAAAAGGTTGGCTTGATCGCCTATATGGTCTAATTATATCTTAGCTTTTGTAATTTTTGACTTTTCAGATTAAAATGGTAAAATACGAATTAATGTGAGGTGTGAGAAAGTGGCAAATCCAAATAATAGTAAGTATAACTATTTACTTGAGAATAATGCTAAATATATGAATTTAACGGCATTATCTTTTGGAGAAAGAAAAGTAACTTTTGAAGAATTGCATGATAGAACAGAAAAGTATACAAAAATATTATATGCGAAAGGTATTAGAGAAGGTGATGTAATAGGTGTAATGGCTCTAAATACGCCAGAATCTGTTTATTTATTGTATGCTCTAGATAATGTAATTGGAGCTATCACAGTTGGTTTAAATCCTTTGGATAATGCTGAAAAAGTAAGAGCAGATATAGAAAAGGTAAAACCTAAAATGGTAATATCAGTTGATACTTTTTATCAAAATATAAAAAAATCGGAAAAAGCTTTGAATTTTTCGACAATATTATATTCTCCTTTAGAATCATTAGTTACAGCGATTCCTGGTGAAATGGTTCAATTTATTCCAAGGTATCATATCTCACTTTATAGTGAAAATATTGATCTTAAAGATTTGGAAGAAAAAATATATTATTTAGTTTCAACTAAATTAGGAGATAATTGGTTACCAGGTTCAATTGTTTATTATGATAAACCTCTAGAACGAATGTCTAATTCTAAAATTAATCTTGCATATTATGTTGAAGAAGATAAAAAAGCTTTAGCAAATGGAACATTAAATAATGATGGCGTAAAGTTGTCGTTGATGAAAAGAATATAAGATTTAATTTTTTGAAATATTATATATTTTAAATTTAAGGAGAAATATAAATAATGGAAAAAAGTGCATTAATAAAATTGAAAGAACAATTATCAAAGTTATCTTACTTTGAAGAAAAACAAAGAAATTTATATTTAAAACAATTACTAGAAAATGAAATTCAGGGACCACTAACGGGTATTCCTAGTATTGATAAGCCATGGCTTAAATATTATACAAATGAACAAATTGAAACAGATATGCCAAAAATGTCTGCCTATAAGTATTTATTTGAACGAAATAAAAAGTTTTTAGGGCGAATAGCTTTAAGTTATTATGGTAAAAAGATAACTTTTGATGAACTTTTTATGAGAATTGAAGAAACAGCCAAGGCTTTGAAAATGATGGGAGTTAAAGAAAATGACATAGTTACTATATCATTGCCTAATACTCCAGAAGCTGTTTATTTGTTTTATGCAATGAGTAAAATTGGTGCTATTGCCAATATGGTTGATCCAAGAACAAGCGTTGAAGGTTTAAAAAATTATATTGAAGAAGTTGAATCGGATCTTGTTATTATTGTTGATTCTTGTTACAACAAAGTAAAAAAATTGCGAAAAGAAAGCGTTGTAAAACAAATTGTTGCAGTTTCTCCGGCAGAATCATTGCCATTTGGTTTGAAAATAGGGTATAAAACAAAAGAAATTATAAATAACTTAAAAAATCCGAAGGAAAAAATAGTTTTAGAAGATGGAACTATGAATTGGTCACAATTTATTACAAATGGTGCTGAGTATAGAATTAATACGGAGGCTGAGTTTAAAAATAATAGACCGTTGGCAATTGAACATACTGGAGGTACTACTGGTGTTCCTAAAGGTGTTGTTTTATCAAATGAAAATATAAATGCAGTTGCTTTACAAAGTGTTTTAACAGGCATAGATATGCAAAGAGAACATAATTGGTTAGATATCATGCCAACTTTTATAGCATATGGAGTAGGTATGGGGTTACATTTGCCATTAACGATTGGGATGGAAACAATTCTTATACCTCAGTTTAATCCGGCAAAGTTTGATGAGTTATTACTAAAATATAAACCAATTCATATGGTTGGTGTTCCATCTTATTGGGGAACTATTATTAAGAGTAAAAAACTAGCTAATAAGGATTTATCTTATATAATAGCTCCAACCGTAGGAGGAGATGCTATGGATCGTACTTTGGAAGAACAAGCTAATGCTTATTTAAAAGAACATAATTGCTCTTCTAAAATTACAAAAGGGTATGGAATGACGGAAGTTACTGGAGGAGTAGCTGGAACAGTTGATGAAAATAATCATATTGGAAGTGTTGGAATTCCATTTGTAAAGACGACAATTTCCGTATTTGAACCGGGAACAGAAGAAGAGTTAATGTATGGTGTTGATGGAGAAGTTTGTATAACTGGACCAAATACAATGCTTGGATATTTTAATAATTCAGAAGCAACCGAACAAATTTTAAAAAGACATAATGATGGAAAAACATGGGTTCATACTGGCGATATTGGTCATATAAATGAAGATGGAAGTTTATTTATTGTAGATAGAATTAAAAGAATGATGATAAGATATGATGGTTTTAAAATATTTCCTTCTTTAATAGAAAATGTTATTGGAAAACATGAAGCTGTTGAGGGATGTAAGGTAGTTGCAATAGCTGACCGGGATCATAGCCAAGGAAAATTACCAAAAGCTCATATTGTCTTAAAGCCACAATATAAAGACAAAGAGGACGTTGTTTTAGAACAGATAAAATTATTATGTTTAGAACAATTGCCTGAATATGTTCAACCAGTTGCTTATAAATTCAGAGAATCACTACCATTAACAGCGGTTGGAAAAATTGATTATATTGCTTTAGAAAAAGAAGATGAAAATATTAAAAATAAGTCTTCGCAAATGGTATTAAAAAAAGTATAGAAAAAGTAGTGAATAGAAAGTATTTAAAAAATGAGTTATCTCAAAAAGTGAGTTATCTCATTTTTTTTATGTTATAATTTATGCAAGATAGGGTGTTGTAAGATGGTTATAGGAATGTCATTTATTGTGTGCTCATTTGTGTATACAATTCTATTGTGTGTTGTTTATTATTCAAAGAGTGGGATTAAATCTTCGGAAACAATTTTATACTCAAGGTTATTAATATCAAATTTGATTGGGTTATTTTTGGAATTCTGTTGTTGTTTTAGTGTTATTCATATGAATGATTATCCGTTGTTAAATGAAATTTTAAACAGAAGTTATTTAGTGTATTTTAGTTTTTTTATAATAACTTTTACCTTATATATGTATATAATTTGTACGAAATCGCAAATAATTGATTCAAGTGGGATAGTGCAATTGAGTCGATTGGAAAAAAGTGTTTTGTATGGTATATCTCTTATTTTGGTAATGTGTGTGTTATTTTTACCATTACATTATTATTATGATTTTAATTCTGTTTATTCTTATGGACCAGCAACTATAAGTTTGGTTGTTGCAAGTGTAATTTTTATGCTTTTTGATTTTATTTTAATCTTTTTAAATATAAAAAAAATAAAAGGAAAAAAGTTAATTCCTGTATTTTCTTTATTAACGTTATTTATTGTTGCATTAATAGTAAGAATGATTAATCCTGGGGTAATATTGATAACTTGTTCATTTGCTTTAGTTGTTGCAATAATGTATTTTACTATCGCAAACCCCGACATAAAAATGCTTAATGAGATTACTTTGGCTAAAACGCAAGCTGAACGAAGTAACCGAGCTAAATCAGATTTTTTAGCAAGTATGTCACATGAAATAAGGACTCCATTAAATGCTATTGTTGGTTTATCAGAAGATATTGCAACCTATAAAGATCAAGTTCCAGCTGAGGTTGTTGAAGATACTGATGATATTATAAATGCTTCTAATACGTT
>CAKOHV010000001.1 GCA_934086145.1 uncultured Bacilli bacterium | reverse complement strand
CTTATTGTATTTTTATTTGGAGTTAATGCTTCCTCAACTCCAATTAATGAAACAGCAGGATAACCACATTTAAAAATCGGCATAATATCATGATTTTTATGAATTTTTTCTAATTCATCTATTTTATTAAAATGCAATTGGGGAACATATTGAGATAATGTACCTATTTCTTTTTCTACTACATTTTTTACTTCACTAGTATTTCCTTTCAATATATTTAAAGCCAGTCCATTATAAAAATTTTCACCAACAGAAATAGATATTCCTTTACTTTTCAAATGTGAAGATACAATTTCAATCAATTTATCAGCACTATCAAAAAAAGGTAATACATATATATTTAAAATAATATCAAACTGTTCATCAAGCTTTAAATTTTTAATATCAGAGTTAATAATTTTCACACGATCTTTAAATTTTTCTAATTTTAATTCAGCTTGAGATAACATATTATCAGAAAAATCCACTAATACGCATCTCGTATTATCAAACTCTTTCAAAATTTTATAAGCCCATTCACCTGTACCAGCACCCAATTCTAAAAATGTAATTGATTTATTTCTAGGAATATATTTTTTTATAATCTCCCACAATAAGTCGTCAGCCAATTTCCAATATAATTTTTTATTATTTTCATCATATTTTGTTGATATATCATTAAAATGTTTTAATATTATCTCTTTTTCACGCATGATTTAGCTCTTTCTCTTGAATCCAAAAAAGATAACAACTCTGGTTTTTTATCTAAAAGATAGTAAGATTGTGGAACTACAAAATTTGGAAATTGTTGTTGTAATTCACTTAATGAAACTTCTTCTATAGGAATGATTTCTTCTACTGGGATTGCATAACCAATATTATTATATAAATATTCCATCATACCATTATAACTTCCTGGTTCTTCTTGTTCAGCAATCAAGGCAATAGTATTTGCATCAGCAATTATTGGTTCTCCAAACTTGATTTTAGCAACTATGCTTTTTTTTGTTTTTGAAATATAAATATATGCTTCACTTTCTTCTTTTAAATATCTTGTTCTATACTCGTAATGTTTTCTCCCCTCTAACATTGCATCATAATATTCCTCTCTCAAACTTATCAAAACATGCTTTGGTTCTTCTTCAATAAATGATAATTGTCCTCTCATTTTCCTACTTCCTTTCTTTTATCAACTTTTTTTGTTTATTTAGATCTATGTTCTTTATTACAATATCTGCTATTTCTTCTGGAGATAAATGTTCAGTATCAATTACTATATAATTAAAACCACTATTTTGTAAAAATTGTTCCATCTTATCATAACCATCATCATACATTGCACAATTAGATAAATCTTTATCTTGACAATTACGATTATGAATTCTACTCATTCTTGTAGACACACTTGCTTTTAATAGAACTGTTAAATCCGGTTCCCCACACAATTTTATTAATTCTTGATGGAGTGGCATCGTTTCCGCATTACCATGCCAATAATAATTTGATACAAAATGTCTATCATAAATGATATTTTGATTTGAATCACATCTTGTTCCATATAATAATCCCAAACCATAGAATAGTGTTAAAAGTGCTTCATCTTCAGTTTCATAAAGTTTCCATTCTAAATCTTTAAGTTGTGACTCATTTATATTTAAAGTCTCAAATAAAAACTTAAACGGCTTATCAACATATTCATATCCTAATCTATCGGCTAATATTTTTGAAAGTGTTGTTTTTCCACTACCATCCATTCCTTCAACTGCAATTCTCATGAACTTTTTTCTCCCCCTAATTGTTTTTTAGTATAATTTTAAATCCCATCTTAATTTTTCATCTTGATTTTCATTTTCTTCATATACCATTTCGTTAATTTCTTCATTTTTAAAGACTTCTAATAACTTATCAAAATCATCTGCAAGTTTTGTATTTTTTAATTCATCTTCATCTATCCAATATATTTTACCTTCCGACGTTTCCGAAATAATATCACCACTATAATCATTTGATGTAAATAAAATAATTAATTGTCTTTCTTTTTCTTTTTTATCATACCAATCTTTGACTCCACATATTCTAACAGAATTTAATTTTAATCCTGTTTCTTCATATACTTCTCTTTTAACTGAAGGAACAATACTTTCTCCCAGTTCTATTTTTCCTCCTGGAAAAGCAACTCCTTTCCAGCTTTTTATTCTTTCTTGTACTAATACTTTTTTTGTAGTTGGATCAATAATTTTGCACATATTCATTAATTTTACATTTTCCATTTTTTTCTCCTTCTCTGTTTTAATATTAAAAAAGGAGGTTCTTTTTTAGAACCTCCTCCTCCAAATTAAATTCAAATTACATAATACAATAAATTTTTGTTTATTCTAACATTCTTAATCAATAATGTCAATGTACATTATATTATAAAAAAAAGAATTATAACTATCAATTTTAATTATCTCAACAAATAAATTGATAAACCCATAATTTTAATAATGTAGTCATTGTACGCTTAGTTTTTAAATTGAAAAAGAATTAATTAAAAAATGAAAAGCATTTAGCTTTCCATTAAATATAGTTTATTTAATTCATATTTAACATCGATAGCAACACACTTACTAATATTATAACTCTTTATAATATAAGGAATAATAGTTTCTATATCATTTCCGTTAGATATTTTATATGTCATACATAAAGGTTCTGTTCCTGTTTGGTAAGTATAATCTAAAATATTTTGAGTATCTTCTACTTTTAATAATCTTACATATAATCCATAATTCCTTTTAGTAATAGAAATAAAATTTCTTTTCGATTTAAATCTATAATCTCTATATAATTTATTACAAACAATATTATCTCCTAATTCCATAATTCTATTCGAAATATTTTTGAGCAACAATTCACAAATAGGTTCATGTGCTGTTTTAAGATAACCATATAATTCTTTAGCTAGCTCAAATGCGTATTCTAAATTGTTTATATCTTCTACTCGTAAATAATAACTTAAAGATGTATTTTCATAACCTTTTCTTATTTTCAATTTATTTTGTAAATCAAATTGTTTAACAGCTTTTAAAAAAAATATATATAAATTACTTTGATTAATTTGAACTTCTATAAATCTATTTTTTAATTTATATACAACAGTTTTTAATAAATAATTTCTTATCACATCTTTTCCTATAGAAATAATATACTCATCAAATTTATCAAATAATTTAATAGTTTGCTCTTTCTTATTATAAGTTATATCCTTGTAACTACTAGTATCATTATTATAAATTACATTTGTAATTTTATTTTTTTGACTTTGATGATTACAATCTTCCACTTTAACTTTCCTTTCTGATTTTGGATACTCTTCATTTTTTGAATAAATAACATTGTTATAGATCAAATTGAATGTAGAATAGACTTCTATATTGGAATGACTTTTCTTGTTTATATAAGCATCTTCAAACTCAAAAATGTTCCTGTGTAACCACCAAGATTGCAAGAGTTTTCAACAACTTGTAAAAAAGTTTCTGAGCCATGGCCACCACTCTTCCAACATTTTATTCGAGCGCCTTCAACGTTTATCGCCCCAGAGTCATGAAAATGGTCATCAAACAAATTAATGGTCTTTTCTTCAAGGGAAGCGGCCAATGTTATTATTTTGAAAGTAACACCCGAAAACGATACCTAAACAAATTCAAAAAAAAAGACTAGATTACCATATATAATTTATATACGATAACCTAGTCTATATCATAACTTAAATACACATTTATTCTAAAATTATTTCTTTGAAAATCGGCTCTACCTAAATCTAAAGTTTCAACTTCTTTAGTAAATATTGGCGAGTATTTATCATCATCTATATGTCTAGCACCTTTTCCAGTAGGAATTGGTTTTTTCAATAAATTCAGATAAATTTTTAACATTAATTTATGTCTATCATTATCTTCTTTATAAACTATAATTTCTTCTAAAAACTTATCTACAAATTCACTAACATTTTTTTTAGAATCAACCTGTTTTTTTATAGCATCTTCAATAACTTTGATATTGCCAAAACTATCTGACATAATTTTTCTTTCTTGTTCTATTTTGCCAATTCTTATATTTAAAGATGATATATCTTCGTTGTACTTATCATTTCTTTCTTTAAATTCAAGGTTATTAATACTACCATCAATATTTAATTCTAATAACTTTTCTTTTTTTGCTTCAATAGTTTTAATCTCGTTTTTTAATTTTGAAATTTCAAATTGATAATTATTGTCTATTTTCAAATTAGAATAGTAACTTAACATTTCTTTTATAATTTCATTTTTATTATCAAATACTTGCTCCATTATAATTGTAAATATATTATTCAAATCCATCTCTGCAATTATCGGACTTTCACAAGCATCCAATCTATATTTTACATAATTACCACAAGCCCATCTTGGCTTTGTCTGTTTTCTTTTATTTGTCATTCTTTGATAAGAAACATTATGATCACTACAAAATATTTTTGTTGTATAACAATATTTTCTTTCAGTTTTTTTGGCATTGCCATTACTTGCTTTCATTAGTGTACTTCTGCTATCTAATATCTCATTTGCACGATTCCATAATTCTTCACTAACTATGGCTGGTATACTTTCATCTTTATATATTACTTGTTCTTCTACTGGTATATAAACTCTTTGTTTAGTTCTATAATCAATCGTTTCAGTAGTATGTCCACGATAAAAGCCTTTATATTTAGGGTTCTGTATAATTCTTTTTAATGTATCTTTATCATAAATATTTCCTTTATAATTATTTATGCCTTGTCTATGTAATTCCATTGCTAATTTATAAAAACCATACTTCCCAGTAGCATATAACTCAAAAATTTTCCTTATTTTTTTGGCTTCTTCTTCTACAATCACTAATTTAGCATCATCTTTTTTATAGCCAGTGATTGTATTAGAGCCTAAAACTCTACCTTTTTTTATTGCTTCTTTATGTCCCCATTTAACACGAGATGAAAGCCTTTTGACTTCTTCTTGAGCAACGCTTCCCATCATATTAAGTATAAATTCAGAGTTAGGATCATAAGTATTTATCCCATTAGACTGAAAATACACTCCAACATCATTAGCAAGTAATTCTTGAGTATATTTAATACTATCAGATAGATTTCTAGAAAATCTAGAAACTTCTTTTGTAACTATTAAATCAAAATAACCAGATTTTGCATCATCAATCATTTGTAAAAATTTTTTTCTCTTTTTAACAGTGCTACCACTAATACCTTCATCTATGTAACCATTAACATAAGTCCAATTTTTATTTGACTTTATAAAATTTTCAAAAAAAGATATTTGATTATCTAAAGAGTTTAATTGTTCATCAGTTTCAGTAGAAACACGGGCATAAAAAGTAACCCTTAAAGGTAGTTCGGCAATGTTTTTGCCTTTTAAGATTTCTTCTCTGACTTTATAGAATCTCATAATCTACCTCCTTAGCAACTTTTTACCTCTTTACTACAACGATTAATTTTCTCATAAATAATTTTACAAACTTCATCATATTGTTGTTCAGTAATTACACCTTGATCGTATAATTTTTTATTTATTATCAATTCATATTCGAGGATTGTTATTCTTGGAGTTTTCAATAGAAAAAGCCTCCAAAAACAAGGGAAAAATTATCGTTTAATTTTTTTGTTGATTGCATGGTAGCTTTATTGAGAATGATTGTCAAATCATTATGGGCATATTTGAAAAATTTTTTTATTCTCTTCAAAAAAACACCTCCAACTAGTAGAAGTGTATGAAAAGCAATTTCATTTAATGAATTAGAAACAAAATTAGACATTTTTATTTTTCTTTCGTTAGAATCAAATCTGTTTTTAATGGATTTTTCAAATGAATTTCAATAGTAGATTTGTTCGTGTAAATGGTTACCAGTAGAATAACCAGTTGTACCAACTCCTGCAATTTGTTGTCCTTTAGTTACTTGCTGTCAACACTAATTTTTGAACTGTTAGGAAATAAATGTCCATACAAAACAGTATATTTTTTAGGTTCTTCAAATTTGGAGGGATCTGAAAATAACATCTAAATTTTTAGATGTTATTTTCAGATTTTATAATTATCTCAAAGTAGTAAAACTGAAATTATCATAAAAACTTAAAATTAATGTTTTAGAATTTTGTAAGAACTACTTTAAAGCTAGGTTCCCTCAAATTCGTAGGACCGAAGAAACTAATAATTTTTCTCAACCTTTTTTATTAATTTAAACTATAAATTATTAATATGAAATATCATTCTTAGATACTTCTATTACTGGACGAACTCCAACTAAAACATCAATTCTTTGTACTTGTACACTATGAATACGGGTTGCCGTAGCATAAATCATCCAACTATAACTTGGCATAGTGTTTCTAGGATTTTCTAACCAATATCCATCAAATTTAGAATTATCCTGTTTTGAAAAATTAGTATTTTCAACAAGATAAAGATGACTATTTAATTCTCCATTTTTCCAACTTGGAATATAAAAATTAACAAGTTTTTTCACTTCTGCAAATGTTAAAAATCGTGCTGCATATTTAGAATAACTAAACACTTCAGGATAAGCGTGACCATCATTTGTACTAGTTGTACCATATTCATTAACTAGTTTCCTTTCTGTATTAGATAAACTAACATTACTCCATTGACTAGTAGTGGGAAGTTGTTCTATAGCAGTTCTAGGTCCATTCCAATTTTCTCCTGAACTATCATATGGATAATACTTCTCATTATTTGGTTTTCCTTCACTAACGTTATTATAATAAATTAAAGCTGCTACATTACTATTTTCTTCCATATCTGTAACATAATAAAATCTTTCTGTTTCCGAATCATAAACGCCATCTCCATTTACATCACAATCGAAAGCATCACCCGATACCAAACTTCCAGACACACCCAAAGAACCATAAGTAATCGTTGTAGTACCATAACTTCCACCAACTTTATAACCAGCATTGGCACAATATTGACCTTTACATTCTTCGGTATGAAGAACAGTTGCTCTTTTACATATGTATTTATTTAAAGAAATACGAATGTCACCACTAATATTTGGAATCGTTAAAATTTCATTAACATATTGATATTCACTATTTATTAGAAGTCTTTTATTGTTCATAAATACAAATAAATTCCCATTAATATTATTAATAACATTTAAATTTAATGTATCACCCTCTATAACTTCTTTTGGCAAACTATTTCCGTTTGGAATATTTACATAATCAATATTATATATTCTTCCAAATTTAAAGTTTAAAACAAAGTTTTCATTTTCATTATTAATAATAGCGTTTTCTTTATATGATACTTTTATTTTTAATGCTTTTTTAACGCCTAAAGAACACTGGTTATTTTCACAAATTTTATCTTTTAAATTATAATCTAAAAATTCAAATTTTAAATTCTCGTTATCGATTGAAGCATCACTTATTCCCATAATAACATTTCCCAAATTATAAACTTCAACATCATAAATAACGTAAGAATTACTATTAGTTAAACTAATACTGCCATAAATATTTGAAACATTATAATCTTCATGATAACTAGTTGCTTCATTTACGCTATCAACACTTACTTTCATTACCCTTACGTCTTTATCTATTCGTACTGTAGCACTTATATCTTCAATTGCTAAATCATTTTGAAAAGCCGAAAAACCTATGCTTAAAAATAAGATAGCAAAGACTACTACCATAGTACTAAAATAAAATAGATTATTACTATTATTTTTTTGAATTTTTTTAAACATCGTCATATTTTTATCACCTTTTAAAGTTAACTATTCTCATAGCTATTATAACATACTATTTGATATTTCTCTTAAATAGTTATATAAAAAAATAAGATATCAATCTTAGCACTATATTTTATACTATTTGTAAAAGGTCTCTGCAAATTTAAAAGTATTCTATATTTAAATCAAGATTGCAAGACTTTTGAATTTCTTGCAAAAGTTTGTCAAATCATTATTCTTTATGTATATTTATGCCAAATATAAATATCATTATTTAGGTATCGTATTCGGGTGGTACAATATTGAACGTGGAGCCAGGTTCGTAATTTTTCCAAATTGGTAAGTTATGATTAATAGTTTCTAAGTTATATTTTTGATAGTTATTAGAATCAAAGTTTGGATTAGAAGCCATAGCTAGAATTTCGCCAGTATTAGGATCCATTACTACGGCAAGAGATTCTTCTGGATTGTATTTTGTAGCAACATTTGATAATTCTTTTTCTAAGGCCAATTGAATATCGATATCAATAGTCAAAGTTACATCAATACCATTTTGCGGTTTTTCATAAACTTCTTTGTTAGATAATTTTTTACCTTTTCCATCAGAAAAGTATTTAATGGAACCATTTTTACCAGTAAGATAGCTATCATATTGTAGTTCTAACCCTGACAAGCCTTGGTTATCAATGCCGACATAGCCTAAAACATGGGACAAGACGGTTTCGTATGGATAATATCTTTTTGATTCTTTCATCAGGTAAACTCCATCATAATTAAGCGCACTTACAGCATCAGCAGTTTTGGTATCAAGTTGACGACCTTCAGGATTTAATTTTTCTAAAGAGGTCTTTTTAGTTAAGTGTTTTAAGATGTCATCATAGTTAGCGTTTAAAACTTCTGCTAATGATTTAGCAACTTTTTCTTTGTCTTGAATTTGATTGGGAACAACATAGATTGTCGTTGTTGTAATATTAGTAGCTAAAACTTTACCATTACGATCAAGAATCCGTCCACGATCAGCTGTGATCGGTAAATTACGTTGCCACAGGTTATTAGCAAGCTTATTTAAATTATTGTAGCTAAAGATTTGAACATATAAAATTCGAATTGTAATAGCTAAAGCAAAGATGATTACAATAAAAAGAGTTATAATTATTCTTTTTTGTTTTATTTTTTGAAACATATTATCACCAATAAAATATATGTTTAAAAATGCTAATGATGAAATATGGTTAGTACTTTAAAAATTTAAAATAAAACCAAAAAAGATGATTATTTAAAACCATCCTTTAATTATTAATCACGTTTAAAATTTTCAGTCTGAGCTAGAACTTGTTTTTTAGCTAAAACCCATTCATAGTTATTATTAATAATTTGACTACGACAGTATGGACAAACGACTGAAGTAAGATTTTCTAAAGGAGCTCCGCAATTCGGACAAGTGTTTGGACGCTCTGAGAAGCCTTTATTAAAGACCATAAAGTATTCATACATGACTGGAAGTTTATCATTGCCACGGATGGTCTTATATTTATCATCAATAATATAATCAAAACAAACTACTGTCATTTTAACCCCTAAAGAAATGAAGCCTTCTTTTATTTCCATTCCGGTAATTTGTATATTGCGTAGCTCAAAGTCACGCATAATATTTTGTTGTTTCTTAGTTTTAAGAATAGCTAATTGTCCAGAATAAGCAGCATATAAAGCATCTGTAGTACATCTTCTCAAAGATAGATTATCAAAGTTCATCCAAGCAATTTGAATTTCTCTATATAATTCGTAAGCTTGTTTTTTGAATTCTTCTTCATCATAATCAAACAAATATTTTTTTACTTGATTAGCATCGTATGGAGTCATTTCCTTTCCTAGACTACTAATAGTTCTCATGTTATCTGGATTATATAAATTATCGCGATTTTTTTTACTGGTTCTCATATTACCAAAAATGTATATAGCAACTGCTGGAGCAAAATATACAGCAATAAATGCAATAAAAGCCAAAATACTAAAGGCTGAATCCAATGATGAGTCGCCACTGCTACTATGAGAACTTGAGGAACTGGAACTTGAGGACCAACTATCGTAAGAACTTGAGGAATCACTCCAACTTGAAGAACTCGATGAACTCGAAGAACTACTCCAATCAGAAGAACTAGAACTACTATCATAGCTGCCATCAAAGCCAGAATCAGCAAAGGAAGGCGTGATAGGAATTGTTAGGAGCAAAAGACAAGCAACGATAATAAAAGGCCATTTCATTTTTTTCTTCATAATAACACAACTCTCTCTTAATCTATCGTTCAATTGATGATGATATTTTTAATTTTATCTTTTTTATAACCACCCTGTGAAACTAGAAACTATTTTAAAACATTATTCTATTCTTATATTATTGTATAATAATTTAATATAAATAACAATCTTTTAAATAAATATTTATCAGCTAAGCAAGTTCCACTGAAATACCATTTTATTAAAGAAATGGAAATGAATTTAATAAAATGACACTAAAATTTACGACATAAGATATGGGATATTTATTTTTTTGTTCTATTTTTGAAACATTTTATCACTAATATATTAATCACGTTTGAAATTTACAGTCTGAGATATGACTTGTTTTTTAGCTAAAACCCAGCCATAGTTATTATTAATAACTCGGCTACGACAGTATGGACAAATGACTGAAGTAAGATCTTCTAAAGGGGCTCCGCAATTCGGGCAAGTGTTTGTTTTCTCTGAAAAACCTTTATTAAAGACCATAAAGTATGTATACGTAACTGGAACTTTATCATTACCACGGATGGTTTTATAATTATCATCAATAATATAATCAAAACAAACTACTGTCATTCTAACACCTAAGGAAATGGAGCTTTCTGTGATTTCCATTCTGATAATTTCTATATTGCGTAGTTCAAAGTCACGCATAATATTTTGTTGTTTTTTAGCTTTTAGAAGAGACAATTGTCCGGAATAAGCAGCATATAACGCATCTGTAGTACATCTTTTTAAAGATAGATCATCAAAGTTCATCCAAGCAATTTGAATTTCTTTATATAATTCGTAAGCTTGTTTTTTGAATTCTTCTTCATCATAATCAGACAAATATTTTTTTACTTGATTAACATCGTATAAAGGCATTTTTTTTCTTGGACCACTAATATTTCTTATGTTATCTTGGTTATTTAAATCAGCGCGATTTTTTTTACCTCTTATCAAAATTTCCAAAGTACCCATAACAATCGCTAAACTAGTTTCTATAACTATTATGCTTATAACTATTACTATAAGACCAAGGGGAATTCTAAAAAGAAGAGTTATGAGTACTTCCAAAAATGGTTCGTTACCGCCACTATGAGAACTTGAGGAGCCGGAGCTTGAGGAATCACTCCAACCTGAAGAACTGCTCCAGCCGGAAGAACTAGAACTACTATCATAGCTGCCATCAAAACCAGAATCAGCAAAGGAAGGCATAATAGGAATTGTTAGGAGCAAAAGACAAGCAACGATAATAAAAGGCCATTTCATTTTTTTCTTCATAATAACACAACTCTCTCTTAATCTATCGTTCAATTGATGATGATATTTTTAATTTTATCTTTTTTATAACCACCCTGTGAAACTAGAAACTATTTTAAAACATTATTCTATTCTTATATTATTGTATAATAATTTAATATAAATAACAATCTTTTAAATAAATATTTATCAGCTAAGCAAGTTCCACTGAAATACCATTTTATTAAAGAAATGGAAATGAATTTAATAAAATGACACTAAAATTGGTGACATAAGATATGGGATTATTTCTTTTTATAAAAGGCTTATTCATAAAGATGTTTTTTTGATAATTTAGGAAGTAAGGGAAAAGATTAAATAAGAACTAAGTTGAGCGTTATTATAGTAAGAATTAAATTAAAGTTATGGATTTCTCTTAGGAAAATAAAAAACTTTAAAGAAGAGACAAAGTCTTTATTTTCTTTAAAGTTTAGATTGTTTTAAAAGATGATAGAACCCAGTCCTTATCAGCTAAATTGTAGAATGTTTTACAATAGGCACATTGACCATTGGTATTGATATCAATAGAAGCGCCACAATTAGGACATTTATTTAGGGATCCACTTTTGCTAAAGTTAGTTTTTTTAATAAAAGTTAAATAGTTATCTTTTTGTGTACGGGAAGTGTTGTTACCACTAACGTAATTGCCATCTTCGGTAACAAGATAGTCTAAGTAACGGGATATTATCTTTACTTCGATAGTCATTAGATTATCTGATACTTGGTATTTTAAAATGTCTGTTTGGGTAACATTTAGTTCATCGTACATTTGCATTAAGCCAGAGGCATTTAAATGATTAACTCGCGCTTCTAATTCCTTATAAACTGAGTCGGTAACAAAATGCTTGATTTTTTGTAAATCTTTAGTAATTAAAGCTATATGGATTTGAATAAAGACATTGTTTATATAAGTTATAAATTTTTCATTGGAAAAAGTTGGATCATATTTTAAGATATCGTTCATAATTTGATACTCCTTATTATAATTATTTTTTAGAAGAAAAAGTTAAACTAGAACAAAAATAGCAAAAGAAAAGAAAGAATCTTCTTGATTATTGGAATAGCTAATAGCTTTTAGTTTCTTCTATAGTCATTATATAATAAGAGCTAGGACTTTACAATATGGAGCTTTATTAAAAAAAGCTTTAGAGGCAGAGCTTTAAAGCTTAATTTTCTTCTTTTTCTTTAATGTTTTTAACATATCTGGCAGTACGACGAGAAGCATGGGAAACTTTTTTAGAATTTTTTTTCTTTTTAGTTTCAGTTGGTTCGTCTTTCGCTTGTGTTTCTAAAACATTTTCGGTTAATTCCGTTATTTTACTTATTTTATCATCGTCAGCTAAAGGTCTAATTACTTTTAGTTCTTTAACTGGTTCGAAAGTTTCTTTGGACGCTGTTTCTCGGTTTGGTTCTTGGACTGATTTTTTTATAACTTTAATTGTTGGTTCTTCAACAACTTTTTCGCTCTTTTTAGGAGAAACTGATGGTGTTATTTCCTTTTTGGGAACTTTAGTTTTATCTTTACTTTCATATTCTTCAAGACGGGCTTTTAAATCTTTGATATATTTGGTCTTAGAAAGTTCTTCAGCTACTTCATCTTGCTTTAAACTAATCGTTTTTTCTAAGGATTGTTTAATAGCGGTATCATCAACGACTTCAATGACATCGTCATTTCTAATAGGAGATATTTTATAGCTACGAAGTTCATCTAATTTGAAAACAACAGTATCTTCAATGGCTTCAAGAAGATTTTCATAGTCGGTTTTATTATCTGTTCCATCTGGTTTCATGTATCTTATTGATAATTCCGTTGGCGAAATTACTTCGTTATTTAATTTTAAAATATAGATACACGCTTCATTATAATGTAAAAGAAGGAAAAAACATGAATCATTATCATTTTTATAGTAAATTGGTTCACGTAATTCTAGTTGAGCATCGATTAAATCATCAAAGGTTTTGACTTTTATAATGTTTTTGCCGGCTATATTAGGAAGAGTTTCTACTTCAACAATAACCGAATTATAGGTTTTTAAAATACGTTTTTTTTCTTTGATAAAGATAGAATATTCATCTGGGTCTTCCTTAATATAAACTGATAGGCACCCTGCTAAAACAATAAATAGTGCAATTAAAGTTATAGCAAAGCCCGTTAATTCGGTCATTAATGTTACAATAATCGCAATTGAAAGAATTACGAGAGCCGCAATTACGATTGTGACTAAGGCTTTTTTATTATTCATTTTGCATACTCCTTATTTATTCTTGATTTCAGCTATTTCAACTGATGGATATCCGATATATGGTATTCTTAGTTTTACTATTCCTATTATATCATCTTTTGTTTTTTTTGTAACGTCTTTTGAGGTATTGTTATCACCTTTTGTTTGATATAATTTGGTTCCGTCTTCTTCGGTTATTTCTTCGATGCGATGGGTAATGACAAAGTTACCATCTTTAAAAGCAATAATGTCTCCGACTTGGAGTTTATCTTTTTCTTGAGAGGTCAACTTTTTAACAATAATACCATCCCCTCTTTGTAATTGGGGAAACATAGAATCAGAAGCAATAGATGATAAAGTATACTTAAATTTCCCTGATATTAGAATAATCGTCGCCGCGACAAAGAATAATAGTATGCCTTCAGCTATCATCCACCCACTATTTTTATAAGTGTTAGCACGTTCCATTTCTGATTTACGATATGGTTTACTGATTAGGAAAAATAAAGAAGCATTTAAGATAACGTTAAAGATAACTTTTAAGTATAAACCAAGGTCAGGCGAAAAAAGAAGTTCAGGTAAGAGATTAAGGACAAAAGCATAAAATAAGCAAGGAATATAACCATATTTACGGGAAGTATAAGTTAATAATAGTTCACTAGTTATACTAGTTATAAAAAGAGCTATTAAATTATATTTAGTTAAAGGGGTCGTTAGTGTATAAAAGGTAAAGTCAAAAAGGACAAATAAAAGAAAATTGATAATAAATAGTTTAAAGCTATTTAAAGATTTACTTAAAGCAGTATATCGGAAAATTTCTTTTAAAATAATTAAACAAAATAAATAAATTAAAGTTATAAGATGATTAAAATTATAAGTTACACTAATGAATGATGAAGAAAAACCTACTAAATAAATAATAATTACATAGATAAGTAAGCAGGATAAAAAAGTATTATTTATTTGTTGTTTAAGATAATTACTTTTGTTTTTACGATATCCAAAAAGAAGAATAAAGAAAAATAAACTTAATAACCAATAGGCAAAAAAGACGGGATATACTAAGGAAGATAAAGAATCTTTAAAAATTAAAAAAAGAAAAAGAAGGGAGAACACACATATGTAAAAAGGATATAACTGATTTTTAAATATTTTACTAAAATAATTCATATATACTACTCCTCTATTCTACATAAAATTATAATATAAAATAAAATAGAAGACAATAATTTTAAAGAGCGGGAATAAATTTTATTTTTAATTTAAGGGTCAATTGTAAGGCATCATAAATTTTTTCTGTTTGTTTAGGATAAGAAATTTTTATTTTAATTTGTTTAGTTTCTTGGGCTTTTAAAACGTCATTTTCTTTTATTGCTGTTCCATCGTTATAAGTAATATTGGCGATTAAAATATTATTAGTACTAATAATTTCACGGTCAATATTGGTAATTTGCGCATTTAAGGCTCCATTGTTTACAATATCAACAGTAAATTCACAAAATTCTTCTTCATTTTTTAAAGTAACGGAGAAATTAAGGGAGTCATTTTGGGTATCAAAAGTCATAGTTTGGCTTCCCGCGGTTGTTTGAAAATTTTGATAAGTAATGTCCCATAAGTAAGAAGTATCAATATTTTCATGATTTATCTGATAAATAAATTTAACAAATGATAAACAACTAATTAAAAGTAATAAAAAAATGATTATATTTTCAATAAGGCATAAAGCTTTTTTCATATTAACTTGTCTAATTAAAGTTAGAGAATATTAGTTAGTCTCTATGATTAATTAATTCCTTTCTATAGATTTAGTTCTTTGAATAGCTATTATACTTTATCTATTTTATTTAGCAAGTGGTTTTTTATGGTAAGTGGATGTTAAAATATTTTGAAAGTTAAAAAAAACAAGATTATAAATCTTGTTCGTAACGTGGTGTTTTTTTGTTGTGATGGATTAAAGCGAGTGATGTAATGAACGCAATAGCAAGTGTTAGAGCTAAAAGACCAATTGGGTCAAGGGTATTAGGATTACTATCAAAGTTCTTTTTAACTTGCGATTGATCGGTTGTGGCATTGCGGAAAGTTACTTTGTTAGAATCTGATAAAGTTGCAGTATAAGTGTTGGTACTTAAGTCATTGATGGAAGTTTGATAAGAATCCATACCAGATTGAGTTATAGTATACTTTGAGCCACTTGGAAGTTCTTCAATAGTAGCATGGTCGTTACTTTTTAGAGTAATGGTTGCACGGCCTTTCGCGTCAAAAACAAGGTATTGGCTGGTATTACCAATTGTAATTTGGTAAGCTCCAGAAACATTTTCAATATTTATTTCATAAGTATATGTAAGGTTGGCAGCGGTATTTTGGTAATTAGTGATAGTTAAAGAAACTGGTGTAGCCATTTCTTTTAAATCGTCTTCGATTAAACTTAGATCATCATTATCAATTTCATAAGAATTACGCCCCGATGGCTCATTATTACTGGTTAAGTCAGTTTCAACAACAATAGATGGTGATTTCGCCATTAACATTTGCTTACCTAAAAAACTTGAGGCGGTAAGTAAAAGTACTAAGATAGCTATTAGTACATAGATATATTGCTTTTTCATGAAATCACTACTCTCTATTCTTTTATTTATTATAAGATTTTAAGTTAGTTAAGTCAATATCGTTCTATAATAGTTTGGCTTTTTTTTTAGAAAATTATGTATTAAAAAAACAGATGTTACTCTGTTCTTAAAGCTTCTACAGGATCTTTTTTAGAGGCTATTTTAGCTGGAATAAAGCCAGCTATTACAGTAAGTAAAATACTTATGATAATAAGAATGATTGCACCATCAATTGGTAATTTAGATAAATTGCTTATGTTAACAGCTTTTTTAATAATAATGTTGGCTGGAATATTAATAAGGATAGTTACAAGGATACCAAGAACACCAGCACATAAACCTTCAATTAAAGTTTCAGCATTGAAAACACGGGAAATATCTTTTTTAGAAGCCCCCATGGCACGTAAAATACCAATTTCTTTGGTTCGTTCAATAACTGAAATATAAGTGATGATAGCAATCATAATAGATGAAACAATTAAACTAATGGCAACGAAGGCAATTAAAACACTACTTATAACATTGACGATGGTAGAAACAGAACTCATCATAATGCCCACGACGTCAGTATATTTAATTTTATCTTGCTCTTCTTTATCTTCATTATATTTATCAATTAAAGAAGTTATTTCTTCCTTAGAGTCAAAATCCTTAGGATAAATATTAATACCATAAGGATCATCAATACTAGCAATACCTAACTTAGTTAAATTTTGTTCGTAGGTTGCCGAAAGATTTTCGGAGTAAGATTTCATAAATTCAGCTAATTCAGCTTGGCTCATACTTTTTAGGTATTTTAATTGTTCGGCGCTAAGATTATTCATATCAAATTCTTTATTACTCGTAAATTCTGTTTTAGTGAAAACATTAATGTCAGGAGTCGCTAATTGTTCTTTAACAATTTCTTGTTCGTTAGTTTTAGTTATTAAATGTTCCATTAATTCATGAGTATAGCCGATCATACCGGCTGTATTATTGCCAGTAACTGCTTCTTCATTTGGTTTAATGATACCAACAACTTTGATTTCTTCTGCTTTTTCAAGAACCTTTTTCATATAGGTATCATCATTAGACATATCAAGCCATAAACCATTTTGTTTTTTATAGTAATCAGTATTTAAGACTAATTTAAAAGTTAAATTTAGTAAATCTTTAGGATCATAAGAGTTTTCGGTAAATTCAACATCTTTTCCACTTACCATATTATTAAATTGTTCTTTTAAGTGGTCTTGATCAAGGATACCTAAACTATATAAACTATAATCAGATATTTGATTGTTTTTATCAACAAGAAGAACTACTTCGTTATATTTTTGGGGCCATCTTCCTTCAATGACATCATAGGTCTTTTTATTTAGTTCATCGTTGTTTAAGATTTCATAAAAGACATCATAGCTAGACATAAAAGAGCTATAAGCACTGGAAATTCCTGATGCTGACATGCCAATAGCATCTAACACAGTTGTGGGATTTACTTGAACGATTTTACTAGTATCATTTTTATAAACGTTCATTTGAACATTGTAAGTGTATTCAATTGATGAGGTGTAATCTTTGATATTACTGTCTGTTTCAAGGTATTTTTTAAAATCTTTTAGATTATTATGCTTTACCTCTTTAGTTACGGTAGTAAACATATCCCCCATAATATTGATTGAATGAATTTTATTGTCATTATATTCTTTAGCTTCTTGATGACCAGTCAGGGTTTGAAATAAGGTCGACATATCGATTGATTCTTTTTGAATTGTTAAGGGATATGAAGCAAGAGTCTCCTGTTCGGTTTTTTCAATGTATTTTTGAATTCCATTTGATAAAGATAGAATTAAAGCAATGCCGATAATTCCAATAGAACCGGCAAAAGAAGTTAAAAGCGTACGCCCTTTCTTAGTCATCAAGTTGTTTAAGCTTAAAGATAAAGCTGTTTTAAAGCTCATAGAAGTCTTAGCTTTGCCTTGAGAAGTAGTACTTTTTTCGTTCTTTTCTTTGCCATCAAACGGATTAGTATCATCGATAATTTGCCCATCTAAAAGTTTAACAATACGAGTTGAGTAATTAACGGCTAGGTCAGGATTATGGGTAACCATGATAACTAATTTTTCTTTAGCAATTTCTTCTAATAAATCCATGACCTGAAGACTAGTTTCAGAGTCAAGAGCTCCCGTTGGTTCGTCGGCTAAAAGGATATCAGGATCATTTACTAATGCACGAGCAATAGCAATACGTTGCATTTGCCCACCGGACATTTGGTTCGGTCTTTTATTGATCTGTTTTTCAAGACCAACTTTTTTTAAGACAGCAATAGCCCTTTTACGACGCTCTTCTTTGCCGATGCCCGAAAGAGTTAAGGCTAATTCAACATTTTGAAGAGCTGTTTGATGAGGAATTAAGTTATAACTTTGAAAAACAAAGCCCACACGATGATTACGGTAAATATCCCAATCATGGTCGGTATATTCCTTCGTAGAAATACCATTTATTATTAAGTCACCTGTAGTATATTTATCTAAACCACCAATGATATTTAACATAGTTGTTTTGCCACTACCACTTTGTCCTAAAATTGATACAAATTCATTTTGGCGAAATTTAATGTTTATTTTATTTAGAGCTAGTTGCTTACTTCCCGCAACATCATATTCCTTAGTTATTTCTTTTAATTCTAGCATATAGACCTCCTAGTAAGTTTTATCATTTTAATGATACACTTGGTAAAATAGCTTGTCAATTGAAATTGTTCCCTACACTCTATATATTATACATACATTAAGATATTCCTTTTTTAAAAGAAAATTTAATTGTTTGGGTTAATATTTCCATAAAAAAAGCGAGATTATGTAACTTAAAATTTGGATACAATAGGTCATCTCGCATATTAAGTATAAACCAACGTTTTAAGAAAAGGAAAACTTTTTATCAAAAAATCGGCACAATAAGTTAATTTTTATTTATTATTATCATGATCATCTTGTTGAAGTAAAAAAGCTAGTTGTGGTGAAACATTTTGAGCATTTAAGTTACATACTTGTTGATTATTTTGGGGTTCAGGGGTTGGTTCGGTAGGCGCATTAGCTTCACTTGGTACTTGAGAAGTTGTAAGAGTGGAAGCCGCTTGAGATGCCGAATGATTCATGACTGCTTGAGCACTATTTTGTTGCTGAAAAGCCTCAAAAGCTTTTTGACTTATAGGAGACGAAGTAGTGTTTAAATCAGAGGTTAAATAGGCAACAACCGGATTTAATAAAATACCAAGTAAACAAAGACAACTTAAAGTCATTAATATATTATAAAGAAGAGATGCCCCTTCATTGCTTCCTAAGAAACCAGCATATAGAATACAATTCATAATATTTTCAGCGATATTAATTTTGGCAAAAAGACAAGTAAAATAAATAGCAGAAGTTATTAAAACTAATATCTTCTTATATGTATCATGAAATGGACTTTGCGTCTTAACAGAAAGAACAGCCATATCAAGAGTAAGTATTACCAGAATCTTACTAAGAAAATCACGAATAGAGATTATAAATTGAGGAGCCTCTGTAAAAAGACTTAAAACAAAATAAATAATGACAATCCCAAAACTTAGAAAAGCAATACCAAGATGTTCTTTATTAGCAAGTAAAGCAAAGACAAAGTATAAATAAAAACCACATACTAAGAATAAGGCAACTAAGTTGAAAAGGAATGAAAATGTTTCATAATTATTGAGTAATTTAGAAATTGAATTAATACCTCCCAACAAAGTTAGCAAAATTAATAACATAGTTAAACATAAAATAACGGCATGGCCAATAGCGATTTTTTTCATATCACACTTCCCTACTTTATTAAGTTTAGCATAATAATTTGTTTTTGGAAACAAATATTTTAAAAGTTAAGTTAGAGAATATAGAATTATTTAAATAATTGATGTATAATACTACTGAATTGAGGGATTTAAATGATAATAGTCAGAAATGAAGACGAAATTAACAAATTAAGAGAAGCTGGACGAATCGTTGGACTTACTCATAAATATTTACAACAATTTATCAAGCCAGGAATCACAACAAAAGAATTAGCACGACTTGCCAAAAAATTTATTTTAAGCAAAGGGTGCACCTGCTCTTTTGAAGGATTATACGGATTTCCTGGAGAAATTTGTGTAAGTGTTAATGACGAAGTTGTCCATGGTATCCCTTCTCATCGTAAATTAAAAGAAGGTGACGTCTTAAAGCTTGACATTGGGGCTTGCTACCAAGGATATCATGGCGATTCTGCTTGGACTTATATTGTTGGCGAAGGCAGTGAGAAAGATAAAAAGCTCTTAAAAGAAACAGAAGAAGCCTTAATGGCTGGCCTTGGTGCCATTCATGACGGATGTACAACAGGAGATATTGGTCATGCAGTATCAAAAGTTGCTCATAAATATAATTTAGGAGTTGTTAAGCAACTCGTTGGTCATGGAGTTGGCGATAAAGTTCATATGGAACCAGATGTACCAAACTATGGGAAAGAAAGAAAGGGTCCTGTGTTACATACAGGAAATGTTATTGCCGTTGAACCAATGTTAAACTTAGGAACAGCTGACATTTATATGTTAGATGATGATTGGACAATCAAAACTGACGATGGTAAAAAGAGTGCTCACTTTGAACACACCGTCTTAGTTTTGGATAATGGATATGAAATCTTAACAAGACGTGATGTTGAACTTGATCCGGAAGATATCGTTAAGTAAAAAAATAAAAAGAGAAATTATTTACAAATAATAAAAATAATGTTAGAATTAGGAAGTTATTTTTTAGGAGGATTTTATGAAAAAGACAAAAATAATTTGTAGTATCGGTCCTGCTACACAAGAATGGGAAAAATTTAAAGGAATCGTAGAAGCAGGTATGAATGTTGCAAGAATTAATTTCTCACATGCAACAATTGAAGAAAGAAAAATTGATGAAGCATTAATCAAACGTGCTAACGAAGAATTAGGAGCAAATATTGCTACCCTTTACGATACTAAAGGACCTGATTTAAGAACTTGTTCATTCGTTGATGATCGAATCGAACTTGTTAAAGGAGCTACTATTAGAATCTTAGAATCTGATGGTGAAGATTTACACGATGGTACTGCTAGTGCTATTAAATTAAATTATCCAAACGTTGTTAAAGATTTAAAAGTAGGATCTGTAGTACTATTAGATGATGGATTTTATAAATTAATTGTTAAATCTATCGAAGAAGATGGTGTTACATGCGAAATTCAAAACTCAGGTATAATTAAATCACGTCGTGGTGTTTGTATGCCTGGTATTAAATTAAATGTACCTTATGTATCTGAAAAAGATGAAGAAGATATTAAATATGCTTGTGATATGAATGGTGATTTCTTAGCTATTTCATTCGTAAATACAGCTAATGATATTCGTCAAGTAAGAGAATTATGTCGTAAATATGGTAAACCAGATATGCCTATTATTTCTAAAGTTGAAACACAATATGCAATGGATAATCTAGAAGAAATTGTTCAAGAATCTGATTATATTATGGTTGCTCGTGGTGATTTAGGAATTGAAACAGGCGTTGAAAACTTACCATTATATCAACAACAAATGATTGATATGTGCCATCGTTATGGTAAAGGTGTTATCATGGCTACACAAATGATGTATTCAATGAAAAATAGTATTAGACCTACTAATGCTGAAGTTACAGATGTTTCTCATGCTGTTATAGCTGGTTGTGATGCTATTATGACTAGTGATGAAACAACAATTGGTAACTACCCTGTTGAAACAATTCAAACTATGACAACTATTTGTGAAAGTGTTGAAAAAATTACAAAATATAACTTAGATGATTATAAATTAACTGGTACAGAAATTCATAACACAATTGCTAAATGTGCTGTTGCTGCTTCACAAGATTTACCTATTAAAGCAATTGTTGCTTCTACTTTAACTGGTAGAACAGCTTTAGATATTTCTTCATTAAGACCAAATTCATTTATTATAGCAACTACTACTGATGAACAAGTTGCTCATCGTTTAGCACTTAAATGGGGAGTTTATACAAAGATTGTTCCTATGTATAGTGATACAGATGACATTGTTAAGAATGGTGTCTTAGCTGCAAAAGAAGTTTTAAACTTAGGTAAAGAAGATTTAGTTTGTGTTGTTGGTGGCTTCCCTCAAGATGCTCATACAAACTTCTTAAAAATTCAAGAAACAGAAAACTAAAAAAAGGACTACATCAAATGATGTAGTTTTTTTGTGTATTAAAATAGTCTAGCCAAAGCTAGATTATTTTATGAATAAGTTACTTCTAAATTACTTTCACTATTAAGAGCAGTTCCAACAGGAATATTAAAGGCGGTTACATGACCACTACCATTACTTTTTACATTTAAATTAAGTAACTTAGTGAAAGTCGTTACTTCACTACTACTCCATCCTGTAATATCTGGCATTGTCACTTCTGAACCATTAGTTAAAAGAAAAACTTTGTTACCAGCTAAGACTTGACGATTTTTTAAAGGGTATTGATTAATAATAACATTGCCATTACCTATTTTTATTACATTTAATCGTTGATTTTTTAATTTTTCTTCAGTTGTAACAACATCTGTATTTATATAGTTTTCTAAAGTAATAATTTTACTAGTATCAATAACTTCCGTACTTTCAGTAATGTTCTTATATTTAGCAATTTCTTCAACTACTTTGGAAACTGTTTGGGCAAATTCTTTGTAGACACCATCAAATTGTTTAACAGAAATGTAAATTATGTATTGTGGATCTTCATAAGGGAAGATACCTGCAAAGCTACGAACATAGTCGTTTTTACCAGTTAAGTATTGGCCGTTGCTACCGGTAATTTGGGCAGTTCCGGTTTTACCAATTAGTTTAACAGAGTCAGTTTTATAAAATTTAGCATCAGTTTTACCACTATAAACAACATCATACATCAAATCAAGGAGCTTTTGGGTCGTTTCTTTAGAAGCCTTTTGCCCAAGTTCGGTACGTTCATGCTGATAAGTAACTTTATTAGTTTGGCTATCAACAATTTTTTCAACGATATAAGGTTGAAGTTCAACACCACCATTAGTTAAAACTGTTAGAGCTTGTAAATTTTGTATGGGGGTTGTTGTTATTCCTTGTCCAAAAGATGCTGTAGCCAGCTCGGTTCGGTAAATAAAGTTAGCTGAGCCTTTAACTTCACCTGGCAAAGTGATTCCAGTTTTTTGTCCAAAACCTAAACTTTGATAAAAATCATACAATTTATCGCGACCAAGAGCTAAGGCTAAATTAGTAGCCGCAACGTTAGATGAGTAAGCAAAACCAGAATCATACGTTATTTCACCCCAACCAACGCCATTAAAGTCTTTGATAACGGCATCATCTACATTGATAGTTCCAGACTTGTATAAATCGTCCCCTTTATAGATACCATTTTCCATGGCAGCCATAAAGGAAAAAATTTTCATGGTACTACCTGGTTCGTAAGCATACTGTGTTAACGGATTTAAGTAGTTAGTTATTTCAAGTTTATTTAAGTTAAAAGTAGGATTAGAACCAGAAGCTACAACAGCTCCGGTTTTAGCATCTAAGACGGAAAAGGTTAACCACTCAGAATGACCTTTTTCATTAATTTCTTGGACGGCATTTTCCACAAACATTTGAATTTTACTATCAATTGTTAAATAAATATCTTTTCCGGATTCAGCGGCAACAGTAATCGGTTCAGTATTAGGGATAGTATAGCCATAAGCATCTTTTTGATAAATCGTATATCCGTCTTTACCTTCTAATTCTTCATCATAATAGGCTTCGACGCCCATTTTACCAGTTATTGTACCATCTTCATCAGCAGTAGCAAATCCTATAATATAAGGAGCTAAGCTACCCATTTGATAACTTCTTTTACTTGTTGAGACAAAATCAATTCCTGGCAAATTTAATTCTTCAATTTGTTTTTTAACTAATTCAGATATGCCACGACCATTAGGACCTAACTCAACTTGATAACGATCTTTGTTTAATAATTTTAAAATATATTCGGGAGTCATCCCCAAAATTTTCGAAAGTTCATTCGCCGTTTTTTCTTTATCAACGACATGCATAGGATTTTTTTTATCTTTAGTACGAGAAGGTGACAAATAAGCAATAACGGTGTAAGAATTAACATTTTTAGCAAGTAATTCATTGTCACTGGAGTAAATGCTCCCCCTTTTAGCTTTTAAAATTTGCGTTTCGGTATTACGATTAGAAACAAATTCACTTAAGTTAATACCATCAATATTTTTAGCTAAAGCAACATAAGATAGTTTAACCACAATAGCACCAAAAGAAAGAACAAGTACAACAAAAATTAATTTACTAATTGTTATTGTATTGTTCTTTTTTTTCATAATGATTACTCCTTATAAATTATTTATTAGTTACTACTTTTACGTTATTATTATTATAAGTCAATCCGTTTTCATTTGCAACTTCCTGAATTTTATCTAAAGAAGCTAATTCATTTATTTCCATTTGTAAACTTTCATTAATCCCCTCTTGGTTTTCAATTTTATTTTTTACTTTTTCTAAGGCAATATTGGATTCCGATAAGATTGCTTTAACATAAACTTCACTAACAGGAATAGCTAGTAAAAGGATAAAGATGGTTGCCCAAATGAAGCCCTCACCTTTTAGAAAGCTACGTTTATTCTTTTTATTCTTTTTAGTCAAATGGATCAGATCCTTTCGATAATACGTAATTTAGCACTACGGCTACGTGAATTTTCACTTAATTCTTTTTCAGATGGTAAAATTGGTTTTTTATTTATTAATTTAATTTTAGGTTGATACTCAGCTGGAATAACTGGTAAGCCTTTTACTAGTTCATCTACTTCACTAGCTTGTTTAAATATTTGTTTAGTAATGCGGTCTTCTAGTGAATGGAAGGTTATTACTGAGATGCGACCATTGGGCTTTAGTAAATCAATAGCATCTGGTAAAACATGTTTTAAGACACTTAGTTCGCTATTAACTTCAATACGAATCGCTTGAAAGATCTGACGTTCAGGGTGCTTCGTATTAAAATACTTAGCTTTCGTGGCAGCAGCGATGATATCAACTAATTCTTTAGTGGTTTCAATACGTTTAGTTTGACGAGAGACCACAATTCGATGGGCAATTTGACGTGACATTTTTTCTTCACCATATAGGAAGAAAATGTTAGTTAGGTCTTTTTCAGAATAATCATTGACAACGTCAGCAGCTGTTTTGGGACTGTCTTGGTCCATGCGCATATCTAATTTAGCATCATTCATGAACGTAAAACCGCGTTCTTTGTTGTCTATTTGCGGACTAGAAAGGCCTAAATCAAAAATTATCCCATCTACTTTGTTGATACCAAGATTTGCTAATTCTTCTTTCATATTAACAAAGTTAGAATGAACTAAAGTAAAGTTATTACCTATCTTAGATAGTCGTTCTTTAGAGTAAGCTAAAGCTTCTTTATCTTGATCAAAGGCATATAAATGACCCTGTTCATTCAATCTTTTTAAAATTTCACTGCTATGACCACCATAACCTAAGGTGCCATCAACATATATGCCATCTGGTTTAATAGCTAAACCAGCTATGGCTTCATCTAATAATACACTATAATGTTTCACCAAAATCATCCCCGTTAAATAAATTTTCAGCTATATCTTCTATTTTATCATAATTTTTATTTAAAAAGTCTTCCCATAATTCTTTACTCCATATTTCAAGTCGGTCATTCGCGCCGATAATTATACATTCTTTATAAATATCGGCGTAACTAACCAATGGGGAGGTAATGCTAATTCGACCAAGACGATCAAATTCGCATTCAGTGGCACCGGAAAAAAATGTTCTAACGAATATGCGGACGTCTTTTTTGGTAAAAGGTAGAGTTTTTATTTTGGCAACTATATTTTCCCACTCCTGGTTAGAATAGACGTAGAGACATTTTTCTAAACCACGAGTAACAATGAATTTATCGCCAAGCTCAGTACGAAACTTGGCAGGAATTATAAGTCGTCCTTTATCATCAATATTATGATGGTATTCGCCCATGAACATATTGTTATGTTCCCCCACTTTCTTCCACTATGTACCACTGTCTACAATAATAATACTTGAATTGCTAATTTTTGTAAATCATTTTTACTTTTTGAACATGAAAAAAACGTAAATTTTTGTAAATTACGTTTTTATTTCTTGACTTAATTTTATTATTGTAATTTGCCTTTGGCACCTTTAGAACCATTGTAGGTACTTAGAACATTCGATTCAAAACTAGTAACTTTCTTTTGACTATTTTTATATTCTTTAATAGCACCATTAATTAGTTCATCTAGTAATTTAGGATATTTCTTGCCTTTTGGAGTAAAGAAGAAGAAGGCTAAGCAACCAGGGATAGTATTTGGTTCATTAACAAAAACTTCTTTAGTTTTTTTATTAACAAGGAAATCAAATCTGGTTACTCCACTTAAATTTAGAGCACGGAAAGCATTTTGAGCTTCGGCGTAAATTTTTTCTTCAATTTCTTTATCGACAGCAGCTGGTATTTTGAAACCACTAGTACTTACTTTGTTACCAGTTTTAGGTCCTTTTTTACCACCATTACCAATGTATTTATCTTCGAAAGTTAGGAAGTCATTTTTAGTCATCATTTCCCCAATTAGTGAACATTCCATTTTATTATTAGAACCTAAGACAGCACAATCTAACTCTAGTAAGTTAGGAACCATTTCTTCTACAACGATTTTTTCATCATATTTAATAGCATCTTCAATAGCATCTTTAACTTCTTTTTCATTTTTAGCAACGCTAATTCCAACACTACTTCCTAAACGAGCTGGTTTAACGATAACCGGATAGCCAAGAGCTTTAATATTTTTTAAGATAGTTTCTTCATCTTCTAAATATTCTTGATCATAGAACCAAGTATAGTTAACAACCGGAACACCAGCAGCAGCTAAGACTTGTTTTTGAACGACTTTATCTTGACCAATGGAAGCTCCTAACATTGAAGGACCAACATAAGGGATACCAATAGTTTCTAAGTATCCAGATAAAGAACCATCTTCAACACCTTTACCATGAACGATTGGGAAAGCAACATCGATGGTATTAACGATACCTTTAAAAAGACCACGTTTTTTCTGTAAGATGAATTCGTCATCTCTTCTAGTTAAGGTTACTTCTTTTGCATAGTTACCAATATTATCTAAATCTTTATATGTATCCATTTCTCTTAATAGTTCACCAGTATACCAATTACGTTTTTTATCAATATAGATAGGAACTACTTCATATTTTTGGGAATTAATAAAATTCATGGCTTGAACAGCTGTAATAATACTAACTTCATGTTCAACTGATTCACCACCAAAAATTACTCCTACTTTAATCATATTATTATCACTCCTTATATTTTTTATATCATAATCTATTTTTCATTGAATGTATCTGGAAGATCACTTTGTAGTAAAACATAAGTATCTCCATCTTTTAATTTTTGCATTAACGGGAAGGCATCCATTATATCATTTAAGATATGTATATGTTCGTCCGGATATTGGCACTCTCTTAGACCATCTTGGATTGGCTTTGTTTGTTCTTTACCAATTAAGATAACATCATCAATTTTATGACTAGCTATTTGGATACCTAATTCTTTATTTTTTTCATACGATTTAGCTCCCAGTTCAATCATACCGGAAGTAGTAATGATTTTTTTACCTGGCATTTGTGATAAAACTTCAACGGCCATTTCACAACCATTAGGATTAGCATTGTAAGCATCATCAATTAAATTAATGTCGTAATATTTTTTCATACATAGACGATGCTCGACTGGTGAAACTTTTTTAACGGCAGATTGTAAATCTTTAATAGAGATACCTAATTCATGACCTAAAGCAATACCAGCTAAAATATTGTAAATATTAGCTCGACCAAGAAGTTTAGTCTCAAATTTATATTCTTTATCAAGATTTTTAAATTTAACATTAAACTTGGTTCCTTTGTAAGTTAATTCGATATCTTTGGCATAACAATCAACTCGATGGTTATCTATACCAATCCAAACTATCTTACATTTATTTTTTAGAATATAATCTCTTTGTTTTTCATCATCGCCATTTAAAACACCGATACCATCCTCTGGTAGTGATTCAATAAGTTCAAACTTAGTTTTTTGAATATTTTCTTCAGAACCAAAAGTTTCAAGGTGAGCTAAACCAATTTTAGTTAAGATACCATAAGTGGGATGTACTAAATCACATAGTTCTTTTATTTCACCCTTTTTACAAGCACCCATTTCAGCAATGAAGTAATCGTTGTATTTATCAAGATAATTATTTATCGTTATCATTAAACCAAAAGGTGTATTATAGTTAGCTGGGGTTTTAAAGGCATTATATTTGACATTTAAAATATCACAAAGAATATTCTTAGAACTTGTTTTACCATAACTACCAGTTATACCAATAACCTTCATATTAGTCATACTCTTTAACTTACGTTCGGCTTCGTTTTTGAAGTGTAAACCAACTAACTTTTCTAATGGACGATTTAAGAAGTTTATCAAAATTAAAGTAAATAAATTGAGATAAGCAATAAGGCCAAGAATAAAATAGTAAATTGGCAATGATGTTTCATCAAAAGTTAAAAGCATAATTAAACAAGGTATTAAATGTAGAAGATTATTAGTTGCAATTAATCGTTTAATACGTGAAGTATACTTTAAAGGTATTTTGATATTTTCTTTTGCCCGATTGGCAATAAAAACATATGCTAAGAAAATTGTTAGAATAATAAAGACATATGGTAAATATGGCAGTAAGTTATTACTTAAAAGGAATAACAGATATAAGAAGAAAATTAAAGTTAAATTTAAGAAATTTTCTTTTCTATTTTTAATAATCCATTTTATGTAACGATAACCACGATTGTAACGATTTTGTTGGAGCATATGAAGAGACTTAATACTAATTATATTGATGTATATTAGATAGATAATTAAACTTATTATAAAGATTGTTTTCATACTTCACACTTCTTTCATTCAAAAAAGGATTTTAGGACACTGATAGTTTGATTTAAACGTTCAAGATAAGCATAATGGGTACAGCCATCATAGGTGACAAGACCACAATTAGCGATTATCTTTTCAAGTTCTAGGGCATCAGCATAAGGAACAGCTTCATCATTGGTTCCCCAAATAAGCAGGGTTGGACATTTTATCTGGGCGGCATCACTTGTTAAATCAGTATTGACATGTTTAACAAGAATCTCACGCATTAACGGTGAGGCATTTTTATAATCAGTTGAACCTAAATGTTTTTTCATTGTTTCGGCTAATTTGTTTAAACCCGGGATAGTTTTTAATTTTTTTAAGATTTTTACTTTAGTAGATGGTTCTTTTATCTTAACTTTATAGGGACTAGCTAAAAGAACTAACTTCGCGACGGGATAACATGAAGCAAAAGCAATACTTATTTTACCGCCAAAAGAATGACCTATCAAGGTCGGATTTTCAATTTGTAAACTTTTAAGTAAAGTAGCAAGCATTTTAGCATAGTCAAAGATGGTCCAAGCATAGTCTGGTTCATCAGAAGCACCGAACCCAGGAAGATCAAGAATTATTAAACGATGGGTGTCGGCAAAAGGATTAGCGATTGGTTCCATCATGGCAATATTTTGGCCCCAACCATGTAAAAATACTAAAGCAGGAGCTTCTTTTTTTCCATAATCTTTATAATTAATATTGATTTCATTATATTTATACATATAATCACCCATTAAATAATACGCTTTCTTTAAGCTTTCTATAACTTATTTTACCATATATCTTAGTCTTTGCGCTTTTTTTATGAGACCTTTGACATTTTTTATGTAATTTTTGAAAGCTTAAAGACATTAAAAAAGTGTTAACTTGCATTAACACTTTGAAAGCTTTATTAAGCTCTACTTGAATATTTTCCATCTAAGGTAGATACGATAATTTTTTCACCTTGAGAAATAAATAATGGTACTTTTACAACGTAACCATTTTCCAAAGTGGCATCTTTTTGAGCATTATTAGTAGTATTTCCTTTAACAGCTTCAGTTGTTTCAACTACTTCGTATTCAACTTTTTCTGGTAAAGTAACACCAATAATATCGCCTTGATAGAAATCTAATTGTACTTCCATGTTTTCTTTTAAGAATTTCTTTTCTTCTGCTAAAGTGTCTTCTGGTACTTCAATTTGTTCATAGGTTTCATTATCCATGAAAATATAGCCAGTTCCACTATTGTATAAGTAAGACATTTTCTTCTTATCAACATGAGCCTTTTCAACCTTTACACTACTATTAATAGTTTCTTCGATGTTTGCTCCTGTTCTTAAATTACGCATTTTAACCTTCATGAAGGCAGCGCCTTTTCCTGGTTTTACGTGTTGGAAGCTTTGAACTAAGTATAACTTACCATCATAGATAATAGTCATACCATTTTTAATATCATTAATATTAATTAAGCCATTCATTTTAACACCTCTAAACTATTTTTTCTCTTTATGAACAGTTGTCTTATTACACCATTTACAAAATTTCTTTATTTCCATTTTTTCAGGATTATTTTTTTTGTTTTTTTCAGTTGTGTAATTTTCATGTTTACATTCTGTACAAACAAGTGTAATATTAGGTCTATTTTCGTTTTTTGCCATAGTACTGCCCTCCTTTTTTAATCCGTTCCTATTGTATCATATATTTTGGAATTTTCAAACAATAATTTACTTACTTCTTTGGAAATATAGCGATTTATAGGGGCTATATAATTATCTTTTTTATTATTGTAGGAAATATTGGGACTTACAACGACGATTGAATACTTGGGATTATCGTATGGGGCAAACATCGCATAGGTTTGATTGATAGTCGTAACATCTTTACTATAAACAACCTCCGAAGTTCCGGTTTTACCGGCTGGTTTATATTTTTTATCAGTGTAACCACGCCCTGTTCCATTATATAAAACTTGTCTTAAACCTTCTTTGATACGAGGAAAATTAGTTCCGGTCACCGTATTTAAAAGTTTTGGTTCATATTCATAAATGATATTATTTTTACTTTGAACATTTTTTAAATAATGCATAGCATAGCGATTACCATCTTTGGCAACTGTATTAATATAGTTAGTTAATTGTAATGGAGTGTACGTATCATACTGACCAATAGCTAAATTAAGGAGTAAATCATCAGCAATCTTATTTCCTTTAATGCCAAAGGATTCGTTTTCTAAGTCAATTCCGGTTGAAGTACCTAGGCCAAAACTAGCTAAAGTATCACGATAAATATTAAATTCTCTTTCACTAACCCCTAATTTCATATTCTTTTTATATTTTTTACCCGTTAAAGCGATGGCAATTTTAAATTGATAATAATTACTAGAAGTTTTTAGCGCCGTAATATCATCAATTAAACCAAGTCTTTTAAAAGAACACTTCGTAGGAACACGATATAACTTAATACAAGAATCATTTATCTTAGCTCCTTCTTTGATAAGATTATTTTGATAACCAACACTAATAGTTGAGGCTTTTATAACAGAACCAACGGTAAAGGAAGAAGTTAAAATATTACTTGTAACATCCTTAAAAGAACCATTTACTTTACTTAAACCAGTACTTGCGATTATTTCACCAGTATTAGGATCACTTATAATAACGTAGGAAGTATTATAATACTGGGTATTTTTTAAGGTACTAGCTAAATCGATATTTTTCTTAATTATTTTATTAATTTCTAATTGTAAATCAATATCAATACTTAACATAATATCATTACCTATTTTAGAGTTTTCTAATAAGACTAGTTGATTATTTTTATCAACTAAGTATTTAGCTTTGGTCCCTTTTAAGTAGTCATCATATTCTTTTTCTAAGTAGCTTATACCAACAGCATCATCAAGAGAGTATCCTTTTTCTAGATAATAATCTTTATTAAGCTCATTCATTTGGCCAACACTACCATATAAAGCATTCATCGTATCATAAAGATATACTCTTTTAACTGTATATTCACAAGTTAAACCAGGTAAATTTTTAGCATTTATTTTAGCGCATGTTGTATTATTGACATCTTCAGCAATTATCTTACTAGAATAAAAATATCCTTTATTTAATTGATAATACATATGAATGAGTTTCTTTTCATCTTCTGAGTAGTTTAAAGTTTGTTCATCAAGACGAGATAACTTAAGTTCTTCAATTTCTTTAGTTGTCATTTTACGATGGTTATATAGTTTTTTTTCCGTTTCTGTTAATAGCTCATCCCCACTATTGGTTAAAAGATAATATTTTTTTAATTCACTAGTGGTCGCCGTTTCTTGATAATCTAAGATAGTAAGAATTTGCTTAGCTAAGGCTATCTCATCAAGATCAGCTATTTTATGATAAACAATTGTATTAATTCCTACATTATCTACCAAAATTTTACCATTACGATCAAGAATACGACCGCGGGGAGCGGAAGTTCCATAAACAATTTTATTAGACATATTTAAGTATTCTTCATAATATTTATCATAATCAATAAAACGAAGTTTAATAAAACGATAACTTATAATACCCGTTAAAATAAATAGAAGGAAATAATAGATTTTTTTCATCTAAATCACCATTATTAGTATGAGTAATTAACTAATATTTATAATAATTATTGTATATATTTAACGTTCTTAGAATATATTATATTAGGTGATTTTATGTTTGTATTAATTGAAAGATATATAAATAATATGGATATTAATGATGTTAATAATTTTGCTATCAATAATGGCATTGGTTTAAGTAACGAAGAACTTGATTTTACATATCGTTTTATAAAACAGAATTGGAAGAATATCTTATCTAATCATGGAATTTTTGATATTGAAAAATATAAAAGTAATTATTCGGAAGAAAATTTTATTAAGATTAAGAAGTTATTAAAAGAATATACAATTAAATATGCTAATTATCTTTGATGATTAGTTTTTATTTTGGTTCCGTAAATTAGTTTTAATTTGATTAATCTTAGCTAGTTCGTCTTGAATAGCTTTTTCTTTGCCGATGGGAGCCGGTTGGTAATATTGATGATCTTTTATTTCATCAGGCAGGCAATACATCCCTGTAATTTTATTAGTATATTCTTGCGAGTATTCATAATCTTTACCATAACCTAATTTTTCATCTAGTTTGGTGACGGCATTACGTAAATGAAGTGGTACTTTTAAATAAGCGGTTTTCTTGGCATCAAGACGTGCTTTTTCATAAGCAACATATAAAGAATTGGATTTAGGACTGAGGCTTAAGTAAACAACCGCTTGGGCTAAGTTGACGTTGCATTCGGGCATGCCAATATAATGTGCTGCTTCGTAGGCAGAAGTAGCTTGCGTAAGAGCTGTTGGATTAGCTAAGCCGATATCTTCCGAAGCAAAACGAATCAAACGACGAGCAACATATAAAGGATTTTCACCAGCCTCTAACATACGAGCTAAGTAATATAGTGTTGCATCAGGATCGGAATTACGCATTGATTTATGCAAAGCAGAGATTAAATTGTAATGTTCTTCTCCATCTTTATCATAGATAAAAGTATTAGTTTGGAGAATTTCGGTTAATTTTTCCGTAGTTAATGGTGAGGAATTAGCATCATTTTTTAGAACATTAAGAATATTTTCAAGAGTATTTAAAGCATTACGAGCATCACCATTACTTACCTTAGCAATTATTTTTAGTGATTCTTCAGGAATGTTTAAGTTACATTCCTGCTTTTTTTCAACTTTAGTAAGAGCTTTCTTTAAAATAGTTAGGATATTTTCTTCAGAAAGGCTATTTAAGACATAGACTTTAGTTCGCGATAGTAAAGCACTATTTACTTCAAAAGAAGGATTTTCAGTGGTTGCCCCAATTAAAATGATATCTCCCCTTTCCACAAATGGTAAGAAAGCATCTTGCTGAGCTTTATTAAAACGATGTATTTCATCAACAAAAAGAATTGTTTTTTGCCCATTCATTTTATTATATTCAGCTTCCGCAATTAAATCTTTAATATCTTTAACGCCAGCAGTAACTGCACTTAGTTCTTTAAAAGCTGAATTTGTTGTATCAGCAATTATTTTAGCTAAAGTAGTCTTCCCAACGCCAGGAGGACCCCAAAAGATCATAGAAGTAATATGATCACTTTCAATCATTTGGCGTAAGGCGGTATTGGGACCGACAAGGTGTTCTTGACCAATAAAATCCTCGAGAGTATGAGGACGCATCACCTCAGCTAAAGGCTGATAAACATTATTAACATTATCAAATAAGTTAGACATTCTTGTTCCTCCTAAACATACGTTCGTTAATAAAACTTTTAAAAAAGCGCAAAGCTACTTTTTTTGATAATCCTGACGGATTTTTTCATAATAATTATCATCATATTTTTGTTCTCTAATCATAGCAATTTCATACTTATAAGGTGGATATAAACGATTCTTATCATCATCGGTATCCCCTATATATGGAGTTTCTAATATTTTAGGAATATTTTGTAATTTTTCGTGATAGATAATTTTTAAAAGAGTGGCAAAGCCAATTGTTCCCTTACCAATGTTGGCATGACGATCTTTATGTGAAGCTAATGGATTCTTAGAATCGTTGATATGAACGCAACCAATCTTTTCAAGACCGATTTTAGTAGAAAATTCCGTAAGATAAGAATCAAAATCCGTTAAATCATAACCAGCATCATTAATATGACAAGTATCAATGCAAACACCTATTTGATCTTGTTTTTTGATATTTTTTATTAAGTAAGCCATTTCATCAAGGGTGCTAGCGCATTCACTGCCCTTACCAGCCATGGTTTCAAGGAGAATTTTACATTGCGTTGTACCATCGAGAACTTTATTTAAGGCATTAACGATGTTATTTAAGCCCTCTTCTTTAATAATTTTAACGGCACTACCTGGATGTAAAACCATTTGTTTAATGCCCATTTCATCACAACGTTTCAATTCATTACGAATAAAATCAATACTAAATTGATATTTATCAGGATCAGTAGCATTGGCTGGATTAACAATATATGGGGCATGGCAAATAACATTATTTATATCAATGCCATTTTCCTGCATTAATTGCTGAGCTTTTTTTATTGTTTCTTCGTCTAATTTTTTTCTTACAGTATTAGTAGGAGCTCCTGTATAAAACATAAAAGTATTAGCACCATATGATAAAGCTTCTTCAACAGCACCAAGTAATTGCTTATTACCAAAAGAAACATGACTTCCTATAATTAACATTTTTATCACCGAAGATATTATCTCACAAATTAATTTTTCTTCCAAGCAAAAAAGCACTCTTGCGAATGCTTTTCATTATTTTTTATATTTTTTTAATAAATCTTTTTTGGTTGGAATTGAATTGTCATCATCCTTTGAATTATCTTTTTTCAATAAATCATCACGAACGTAGACTTTACTATCAAGGCTACTATAAATTATCGTGTAGTTTTTGAATTTTGTTTCATCACCATTGACATCAATGACTTTACTTAAAAAATCATTTGGAGCTAGGTAAAGGTGCGTAAAATTATACTTAGCTAGGAATGCATCAACACTAATTTCGCTAGCTTGTAATTGAAGATATTCGTTAAAAATTTCTTCTTTACCATTGTTAGAATAATAGAATACTTCGGCTCGTGGATCGATATAAGCTTTAATTCCATGATACTCTAAGTAGCCACCCATGTCATAATTGCAATATACTTTCAAATCAGAAAGATTGTTCTCATTATCTTTTAAAATAGATAATATCGCTTCTTTTTCGATTTTGTAGTCCGGTTCATCTAAGTTTATTTTGACATTCCATGCAAAGGAAAAGACAATAGTTAGAGCGGTAATGGCCAAAAGGGAATTATTCAAAAGTCGATGAGATTCAGCAGATGGCGCCTTTTTAATAGATGCTTCTTCATTGGTTAGTAAAATATTTAAATAATAAGCAGCTGGGTATAAGCTAAAAATAACAAAATAAGCTATACTTTTTTTATTAGTTAAAGCTAAAATAAAACTACCATAAGTTAAGAAAATATAACGCCATTCAACTTTACCTTTTTTCATAAACTTCATAGTACTTAAACCTATAAAAATACCAATTAATAAAATATTACATAAACCTTCCTTCGAGAAAACCGATGGGGTTTGCATTTCATATATGTAAATATTAGCACCCTTATTAATGGATGTAAAGAAATAAAGCATAGCCTTATAACCATAAGGATTGATAAAACCAGCTAATACTGAAGCAATGAGAGCAATAATTAAAGGTTTAACCTTATAAGTTGGTGATTCTTTGGTGAATTTTTGAATAACTAATTCTGCAATAAATGGCATAGAATAAACGTAAAGGAAAGCCCACATTGAAGCATGAACATTGACTTCTAGAATGGATACAAGTGGTAAAAGGAAAAGAGTCTTCTTATTCCCTTTCGTACGATATAATTCTATAAGATAAATAAATAAAGGAATTAAAACATATGAAAATATTTGCGGACGAGTCCTTATAAAAGTCAACTTGATAAGTAGGAAATCAATTAAGAAAGCTATAGGAATAGCTATTTTATAATTGTTTTTGGTAACAACCATACATAACTTATGAAGAACAAAAACGATTAAGAGATTGACAGTAACAACAAAGAAAAACAATGATTTAACACCAAATTTAAATTTACATAAATATAGGATGAGAGCAAAGAGCCATTGTTGCATTACAAAGTTTAAGCCCTCATGGATAGTAAATGGTTCAATATAAGGAAAACCATTATTTAAAATATAGCGGCCATGGGTAAAGATAAACCAACTATCGTTATCAATATACCATGGAGCAGTAATTAAAAAGATAGAAACAAGTAAATATAGCAATAAAAAATTCTTTTTATTTAAAAATGGGATATTAAAGTTAGGTTTTTTCTTAATTTTTTTTGTTTCTTCGGCACTTTCATGGTATTCTTGCTCCGTATTAACATTCCAGATGCTACTTTTGTCAGGATTATTATTTATAATACATTCTACAGTGTTAAAGGAAGTCATCATAGAATGATCCATATTGTTATAACGATGTTGGCCATTACGACCTACGCAATAAAGATTAGGAATTTCATTTAAGTATGTAATAACTTCATCAATATGCTCATAACTATCAAAGTAAGCAGGATAAGCTTTTTTAATTTTTTCACGATGTGAATCGATTACTTGGTTAGAATCAATGATACCGATTTTTTCTAGTTCATTTATTGCTAATTTGACACACTCTTCTTCACTTAGATTCCAAAATTGGTCTCCTTCATTACAGAAATATTCAAGACCAAGCCATACTGTATTTTTCGGATTTTTAACTAAGTAAGGACTCCAGTTATTAAAAATTTGAATACGGCCTAATTTGACCTTAGTATCTTGAACGTAAATCCAACAATCAGGAACAAGTTCATTATATGTTTTAATAGCCGTTTGATTTTTTATTTTTAAGTTTTTAACAAGTAAGCCAACCGTAACAAAGTCACGATATGGTAAATTGTTGGCAATATCGGCGATTTTTTCAGGGACATTATTCATATCCGCAATTAAGTCTTTTATAGGCATCGATGAAATAAAGATGTCGCCTTGAATTTCTTTTTCTTGACATACAACACTAACGATTTTTTTATCTTGAACATTTATTTTGGTAACTTCATGATTTTTTAAAACTTTGCCACCCATTTTTTCAAATTCGATTGCTACCTGTTCCCAAAGTTGACCTGGACCATATTTGGGATAGTAATATTCTTCAATCAGAGAAGTTTCAACTTTTTTATTTTTTAGATGAAACATTTTAGAAAAAGCATTTTTTAAAACTTCGGTAATAGAAATACCTTTGACACGTTGGCTACCCCAAGAGGCATCAATTTCTTTAGGATGTCTTCCCCACAATTTTTCGGTGTAGCCTTCAAAGAACATACTATATAGTTTCTTGCCAAAACGATTTATATAAAAATTTTCTAAAGAATCCTCTTCTTTTTTCCAAAGCAAACTTTTTAAGTAACTAAAGCCACTTTTCATCGTTCTAACGAAGCCTAAATTTTTAATAGTTGACCAAGATAGGCTGACCGGATAATCAAAAAATTTATTAAGATAATATATTCTTGAAACACGATGACGTTTAAGCATGATGCAATCTTCTTTTTGCGGATCAGGTCCGTTTTCAGCAAGTTTTTTTTCACGCTTTAAATCAAGGTCATCAATAGAAGGCTTCCCTTGTAATGGTAAAATTTCTTGCCAAAATTCATTGACCTTAGGGTCCTTAGAAAAGAAACGATGCCCGCCGATATCCATTCGATTACCATTATAATTAATTGTTTTAGATATTCCCCCAATATCATTTGAAGATTCGAGTATTGTTACATCGTAATTTTTATCCTTTTTTAGTAATTCATAACCGGCAGTCAACCCAGCCGGACCGGCACCAATTATAACAACTTTAGTTTTTTTCATCAAAACCACCCTCGCATTATTTTCACTACCTTAATCATACATTGTCGAGGGCCAAAATGCAATAAAGAAGTTAGAAAAAAGGCAAGAAATTGACGACGTTTTAAAAGAAGAAAGTTATTATGAATAATGTTTTTATAACTTATTGAAACTACAAGTATCTTTTAATAACAATTATTGGCTTAAGTTTATTTAAAAGCACAAAAAAAGATGATATTAATCATCACCTTTTTGTTGCTAAACAACAATCAATTATTGAATTTTGTTATTTATACAAGTTATATTGTTATAAGTTGTACCAGTACCACCATTAGCACCGCCAATTGTTTGAATTGAAGCAACTTTTGGTCCAACAGTACCATCAGAAGGATACTTAAATTTATTAGTTGCTACATCTGCACTTGCTATAGTATTTGCTGTTTGACCACTAGCTACTGTTGAATGAGTAGCATTATTTATAGCTTTAATACCATTTAATTTAGTTACAATACCACTGCCACCAACTGTGTAATCATTAGTAATTACGTTGTTGTTTGCACTAGTAAATTTCAACTTACTGATTTTGTTCTTTTCATATCCTTGGATACCATAAGTTCCATCAGAAGTCCAAATTGAGTATTTAGTTGCGCCACCATCGAATGGTACTTCAACAATAATAGTTCCGTAAGTAGTTCCATCATGTAAATCTTTTTCTAAGTAACCATTGTTTACAAGACCTTGTAATGTTACACACATTCCTTTGTATTTAGCATCGGTATCATTTACTAAATAATTTCCTGCATCATCAGAGTTCATAGAAATTTCAGTATACATGTTAGTAGCCATGTTAATTGCTGATAATGCCTCATTCTTAAATGTATTAACTTTAGCATTATTCATCGTTGACATTACGGCTGATCCAGCTGCTACCATTAAAATAGCAAGAATAACGATAACGGCCAATAATTCTACTAATGTAAAACCTTTTCTATTGTTTTTCATTTTCTTCATTTTCCTTCTTCCTTTCTATCTATTTTCATATTAATTCTACTATTTTTTTTTCACAATTTCAACATATTTCTATATATTTGACACAAATTTATCACATTTACAATGTAGCAGATCACCTCTATATTTTTTATCATGCCCTATATTTAGGCAAATATACTTAATTCTCTATTATTTATATTTTTTCATTTGATGTAAAGTAAAACATAATAATTATTTTTCTCTTACAATAGTAATAATTTTATACTGTATTTTTTTATAAACAATTTCTTAAAAAATATGCGATTGTAGTAGATAAAATAGGCAGAAAAAAAGATGATATTTGTCATCATCCTTTTTAATTCAATAACTAATTATTGAATTTTGTTATTTATACAAGTTATATTGTTATAAGTTGTACCAGTACCACCATTAGCACCGCCAATTGTTTGAATTGAAGCAACTTTTGGTCCAACAGTACCATCAGAAGGATACTTAAATTTATTAGTTGCTACATCTGCACTTGCTATAGTATTTGCTGTTTGACCACTAGCTACTGTTGAATGAGTAGCATTATTTATAGCTTTAATACCATTTAATTTAGTTACAATACCACTGCCACCAACTGTGTAATCATTAGTAATTACGTTGTTGTTTGCACTAGTAAATTTCAACTTACTGATTTTGTTCTTTTCATATCCTTGGATACCATAAGTTCCATCAGAAGTCCAAATTGAGTATTTAGTTGCGCCACCATCGAATGGTACTTCAACAATAATAGTTCCGTAAGTAGTTCCATCATGTAAATCTTTTTCTAAGTAACCATTGTTTACAAGACCTTGTAATGTTACACACATTCCTTTGTATTTAGCATCGGTATCATTTACTAAATAATTTCCTGCATCATCAGAGTTCATAGAAATTTCAGTATACATGTTAGTAGCCATGTTAATTGCTGATAATGCCTCATTCTTAAATGTATTAACTTTAGCATTATTCATTGTTGACATTACGGCTGATCCAGCTGCTACCATTAAAATAGCAAGGATAACGATAACGGCCAATAATTCTACTAATGTAAAACCTTTTCTATTATTTTTCATTTTTTTCATTTTTCTCTACCTTTCTTTCTATTTTATAGATTATATTTTACTATCTTTTCTTCACAATTTCAACACAGTTTCAAACGATTTACACTATTTTATCGCTTTCATGATATCGTCTATTGTTTTTGCATTAGTTATAATACCCTTTATTTTGGCGGTTATACGCGGGATGTAGCTATTTTTGATATTTTTTTAATTAGTGTAAAGTAATTCTTCCTTATCTTGTCATTTATAAAAAATTATTATTTTTAATGTAAAAGTACTGTGTTTAATCAAAAGAAAAAAAGAGATGATATTTTCTATCATCTTCTATTAGTAAATGCAATTAATTATTTAATTCTCTCACTTATGCAACGAATTACAGGATACTCGGCACCTGTATCACCATTTGTGCAAAAAATAAATTGAAATGCATAAATAGGCGTACCGACTTTAGTGTCATGTTTAAAGACAAATTTTGTTTCTGTGATAAGTGTATTTACTGGTATCACTAAAGGGTAATTTGCATAACGATAATGAGTTACACAATTAAGATTCCTAATGTCATCAAGTTTTGTTAATACCATTATTTTATCACTTTCATGATATCACTTACTGTTTCAATGTCGTTTATAATTCCCTCTACTTTGTCGGTTAGACGTAGATGATATTTGTCTTTGATATATTCTTTAAACTGGGTGTAAAGTAAGGGATTACGATTTAAATCTTTTATATAGAAAGAGTTCTGTTTAAGATAGTCATACATTTTATCTTTTTTGATATTAGCTAAAACAACTTGTTTCATTTTAATCTCCAAAGAACTTGGTAATTGGTCTTTCTGCTTTAGGTTTAATGATGTTAGAAATAGATTCATTTCCTTTAGTAGTTAATTCACTAATAACACCTAAAGCTTTTTGCGCAGTGTCAATGTGTGAACGAATAGTATCAATATCAATTTTGTCCATAAAATTAGATACTTTAGGATTTTCTGGGGTCTTTTTTTTACTATAACGTTGCCAAACGCTTTCGTCTTCGCCATACATATCATATATTTCATAGAATTTTTGCCAAGTCATAGAATTGTCTTCAATATAATCAATTAATTCAGGTTTTGTTTTAACAAAGTTTTTAAATTCTTCTTTTCCCATAAAAAAATCACCTATTAAATGTTATGTTTAATAAGTGATTTTATTATTATAATTTAAAATCATCTAAGAAATCATCAAGGGTTAGTTCTTCAATTTCTTGTTTGGTCTTAGGTAGTTCTAAGATTTCTGGTTCATCAAGGACTTCGATTTCTTCTTGAACTTCGTTTGGTTCTTGTTGTGCTGGTTTAGGGGTAATGGTTCCTAGTTCTAGTTTACGTTCTTCAAGTTCAGGAATGATATATGAAGCATCAATGTTAACTTTAGAAATAGTACTACCAGTTGATGATAAATCCATGATTGGCAGTTCAGTAGCCCTGATTTCTTTGAAGTCACCATCAATTTTTAAGCCGATGATTTCGTGATTGTTAAGGATAAGAGCATTTGTTATGGCATAGTTAGTTGATTTAACTTTTTTAATTAAAGTATTACCTTTCTTCGCACGAGTTGAAACTTCTAAGTCGGCAATTTTCAAACGTTTGGCTGTATTTTTGTTAGTAAAGACAGCAAGGTATTCGGCGTCTTGGGCTGGAGATAAGCAAGTAACGACTTCGTCATCTTTAAGGCTGATTCCTTTAACCCCGGCAGCTTTAGCACCAACAATAGGAATTTCCTCAGAAGCTACATTTAGATAATGACCCGTTTTGGTAATAAAGATAACAGAAGAATTGTCCTTGATAACACTAACTAATTCATCGCCATCTTTTAATTTCATGGCATTAATTGGTTTAGTATAACGACTAACAATTAAATCTTCTAACTTAGTACGTTTAGTTATACCATTTTTAGTAGTCATGATGATATTTTGATTTGGATCATCTAAAATCATTGTCGCAATTATTTTTTCTTCAGCACCAATTTGAATTAAGTTACTAATATGTTTACCTAGTTCTTTCCATTTAGTTTCAACGATTTCATGAATTGGAACATATAAATAGTGACCTAAGTTAGTAAACATCAATAAAGTATCGACGGTCGTAGTACTATAGAAGCCACGAATAAAGTCACCTGGTTTAAGAGTAGTTGGTTCGCCTTGGGAACTAACATATGATTTTAGCGGAATACGTTTTACATAACCATCATTAGTAGTTACAACGATAACATTTTCCTTACTAATCATGTCTTTAGCATCGATTTTTATTTCGGTTATCTCATCACGAATTTCGGTACGACGAGGATTAGCATATTCTTTTTTAATTTCAGCTATTTCTTGTTTCATACGTCTTTTTAAGATATTTTCATCATTTAAGATAGAATTTAAGAATTCAATACGAATATTTAAATCTTTTTGTTCATTAAGTAATTGTGTTACATCAGTATTAGAAAGACGATATAGTTGCATCGTAACGATAGCTGTTGCTTGTTCTTCGGTAAAGTCATAAGCACTTACTAAGTTAGCGATTGAATCAGCTTTGTTTTTGGAAGCACGAATTGTCTTAATGATTTCATCAAGGATGTCTACGGCTTTTAGTAGACCTTCAACGATATGAAGACGAGCTTTAGCATGTTCTAAGTCGAATCTTGTTCTTCTTAAGATAACATCTTTTTGATGGGCAATGAAGGCATCTAAAATTTCTAAGATTCCTAGTTGTTTAGGACGACGATTAACAATAGCAACCATGTTAAAGTTATAGTTAACTTGTAAATCAGTATTTTTAAATAAGTAGTTTAAGATTAATTCTGCATTGGCATCTTTTTTTAATTCAATGATTAATTTAGCCATGTGGTCTTTGTCAGAAACATCGATAACATCCGTGATACCATCAACTTTTTTGTCAATTTTAATATCTTCGATTTTCTTACGAAGTTGTTCTTTTAAAACATCATATGGTATTTCATGGATGATAATTTGATGAACACCTTTTTCTTTGACTATTTCCGTCTTGGCTTTTAAAACAACTTTACCACGACCAGTTTCATAGGCTTGAAGAAGGCCTTCTTTGCCTTCAACAACGCCACCAGTTGGGAAGTCCGGTCCTTTGACGATGTTTAAGATAGTATCTAAGTGACAATTAGGATTGTCGATACGATGAATAGTCGCATCAATTACCTCCCCTAAGTTATGAGGGGGAATATTAGTTGCATAACCAGCGGAAATACCTGTTGATCCATTAACTAGTAAGTTAGGAAAGTTAGCTGGTAAGACCGTTGGTTCTAAGTCTTCATCAGAATAGTTTAAAGTCATTTCAATAGCATTACGATTGATGTCTTTTAGCATTATTTCAGCTAGTTTAGTTAGTCTGGTTTCGGTATAACGATAAGCAGCAGGGCCATCGCCATCGATGGAACCATTGTTACCATGAATATCAATAAATGGTTCACGCATCTTCCATTTTTGAGACATGTAAATCATGGCTCCATAGATAGATGAATCTCCATGAGGATGGTATTTACCCATGACATCACCAACCGCTTTGGCACATTTACGATATGGTTTGTCAAAAGTATTATGATCTTCCCACATGGTATATAAAATTCTTCTTTGAACAGGTTTTAAGCCATCACGGACATCTGGTAAGGCACGATCTTGGATGATACTTTTAGAGTAACGACCAAAGCGGTCGCCCATGATGTCTTCTAAGGTATAATCAAATATTTTCTCGATGATTGTTTTTTCTTCTTTTTTTGCCATGTTTTACCTCCTAAAGTTGTCTTCTAAAGTAAAGTCAACGTTTTCTTCAATCCACTCTTTACGTGGTTCAACTTTGTCACCCATTAAAACAGATACTCGTTTTTCAGCTAAAGCGGCATCAGTTATGCTAACTTTAATTAGACTACGGGTTTCTGGGTTCATGGTTGTTTCATATAATTCGTCGGCATCCATTTCACCTAGTCCTTTGAAACGTTGAACTTTATAGCTTTGTTTTATTTCTTTTTTACGTTCTTCTAATTCTTCATCGGTGGCAACATACTCTTTGTTTTTGCCAAAATCAAGGGCATATAATGGAGGATTAGCAATATATAACATTCCTTCTTCAATTAAGGGACGCATAAAGCGATAGAAGAATGTTAGAAGAAGAATTTGAATATGAGCACCATCGTCATCGGCATCGGTCATGATGATTACTTTGCCATAATTAGATTCTGAGGCATCAAATTCATTACCAATGCCAGCTCCGATAGCGTAAGTTAAGGTATTTAATTCTTCGTTATTATGGATATCGTTGTTGGATGCTTTTTCACAGTTTAAGACTTTACCACGCAATGGTAAGATGGCTTGAGTTTCACGATTACGTCCTGTTTTAGCAGAGCCACCGGCTGAATCTCCTTCGACTAAGAATAGTTCATTTTTATTGGCATCTTTACCAGTTGCTTTAGCAAGTTTACCACTTAATATTTTATCTTTTTTCTCTTTACCTTTACCGTTTCGGGCCGCTTCACGCGCTTTACGAGCTGCCTCACGGGCAACTTTACTACGTGATGCTTTTTCAACGATAGTTAGGGCTATTTCACGATTTTCTTCTAAGAAGAATTTCATGTTTTCATAAGTTATTTGTTCTGTTACAGTACGAGCTTCTGGTGTTCCTAGTTTACCTTTAGTTTGACCTTCGAATTGTAAAAGAGCTTCGGGAATTTTTAAATTTATTACGGCACTTAGACCTTCTCTGACATCAGAGCCATCAAAAGAACTATCTTTGCCTTTTAAAATGCCATTTTCTTTAGCATAATCATTGAAGGCTTTCGTAATACCTGATTTAAAACCAGTTTCATGAGAACCGCCATCACTTGTTTTAACATTGTTAACGAAAGATAAAATGTTTTCATTGTAACCTTCTTGGTATTGCAGAGCAATATCTACTTCGATACCTTGTTTGATACCATTAAAGTTAATGACTTTATGTAAGACATTCTTTCCTTCATTAATATATTCAACGAAATTGATTAAGCCATTTTCATAATGGTATTTAACACTACGTTTGTCTTCTTCATCGATAACTTCAATTGTTATACCTGATAATAAGAAAGCACTTTCTTGCATACGTTCGGTAATTGTTGTGAAGGAAAAGTTAGTACTTTTAAAAATTTCAGGATCAGGAAGGAAATTAACTGTTGTTCCAGTACGGTTAGTTGTACCGATAGTTTTTAGTTTTTGCGCAACATGTCCCCCATTTTCAAATTTTATGTTACTAATTACGCCTTCTTTATAGATTGTTACTTCCATTCTTTTACTTAAGGCATTGACAACGGAAGCACCTACGCCATGTAAGCCGCCTGATACTTTGTAACCGGCTTCTTCAAATTTACCACCGGCATGTAAGATGGTATAGACTACCTCAGGAGTGGACATACCGCTTTCATGGATGCCGATTGGAACCCCACGGCCATGGTCTTCAACCGTAATGGAGCCATCTTTATTTAAGGTAATTTTTATGTAATCGCCATAGCCATTGATACTTTCATCGATGGCGTTATCAACGATTTCCCATACTAAATGATGAAGGCCTCGTTTATCAGTTGAACCAATATACATACCGGGTCTTTTTCGCACTGCTTCTAGGCCTTCTAAAATTTTTATAGAATTTTCATCATACTTTGTTGTTGTCATTTTTTTCACCATTGCTAGTATAACAAAATTGATTCCAAAAAAAAAGAGATTTATAAAATTATGTCAAATAAATAGGCATATTTTAGGCTCTTTTTCTTACTTTTAGTCTTTTAAAGATGGTAATTCAAACACATCATCAAAATCTTCTTCGCTTGTTTTAGTTTCGGTCCTTGGTGTAGTTTGCGTTTGACTTAAGTAAATTTTTCTAATTTCTTCATAACGATTTTCATCAAGTAAGTTGGTTTTTAAAGGACGTTCTTGCTTCAATGGCTTTTCTGGTACTTCTTCCGTAGAATTAGTAATGATAGTACTTGATTGTTCTACAACATTATCATGAGAAGGTAAAGTTTCTGGCTGAGCTATAGTTGGCATACTTGCGGCAACTTTGGTCTCTTCTTTAATTTCTGTAACTTCTTCAACAACTTCTTCAACAGAAGTAATTTCAACGGGATTTAATAAAACAGTATCTTCTAATTCATTTACTTCCGTAACTTTAAATTGTTTATTACTATTATTTAAGGTTTCCACTTTATTATTCTTTTGTAATTCAATTTCTAAGTTCTTTTTAAAATTTTCTAAATTAGCCGTAATAGAAGGAATTTCAAAAGTAACATCTTCTTTTATTTCATCTTTTTCTAATTCTTCTAATGGTTTTAAAGTAATATCTGTCGGTTCTTCCTCTTCTTCAACTATTTGATTAATCTTTTTGGAATCTTTAATTCCCATAATAAGGACAATAACAAATAAAATAATTAATAAAACGATAGCTCCGACTAAAAAAGTTGTAAAATAACTACTACTATATATTTTATCAATAATGTTTAATGAGTACATCACAACACCTCTTTACTCTATAATATTAGAATAACAAAAAAATATTATTTCTTCAATAATATTCTTATTTAAATCACATATATTTGTTCATTTGTTGCATTACTTGACGTACTTGCTTTTGACTAGGTTTACGTCCCATACTACTCATCATAACTTCAATCATTTTTTCATTAATTGGAGGATTTTCTTTTAATTGTTTAGTGAAAACCTTTTTAGCAATAAAGAAACCAGCAATAGCTCCAATAACAACACCAAGTAAAACGTATAATATATCAGCTAACATTTTATCTCTCCTTTGTATCCTTATTTTACCTTAATTAGGACTATTTAACAAGTTTAATTGAATGCTTGATCTAACCAAAAGTAGTCTTTGTTATTAAAATCACAGATAAAGAGATTGTTAGTGGTCGCAATTGTTTTTAAAAAGCTGGGGATTTGCTTGGTACTTTTGATAATAATAAAGCTACGATAAATGATTAATTTGGTTTGTTCTTTAGTATGATAATCGTAGATTGTATGAGTATTTAAGTGATTAGTATAGCTATAAGCATTTTGATATTTTTTGAAGAGTTGTTTATTAAGTTGGTCTTTGTTAAAAGTATCAGAGATTTGGTTAAATAAGTTGGTGGCTATTTTTAGTTCATCTGATTTGACGTTAGAGATATGTTCAATAGTTTTATAAAGATTAAAGGGATTATGTTTAGTTAGGATGACATATGGTTTTTTTATTTTAAATATGTAGAATGTTCGCATTTTTTCTTCACCATCTTTATTTTAAAGGATGGTTTTAGCAGAAAAAGTCTATTTTTGACGAAAAAAAAGATAATGGGTTAAGCATTATCTTCCATGATTAGTTCTTCGATGGTTTCATTTAAAGGGCTTTTAGGTTCACCAATGATAGTAGTGATTTTATTAAGGATGCTTTCGTAATCAAAGTGTAGTTTATGAAGGACTTCATCTTTGGTGCCACTATAGCCATATTCATCGATACCAATCGTGTTTTCTTTAGGGGTAAAGTAAGTCCATGGCATGGTGCTACCAGCTTCGATGGTAATGATTAAGGCATCTTTAGGAAGGATTGTTTCTTGGTAAGCAGCATCTTGAGCTTTAAAAAGATTCATGGATGGCATAGAAACAACACGGATGTCATAGCCTTGGTGTTTTAATTCTTCGCTAATTAATAAGGCGGTGGTTAGTTCGATGCCGGTGGCAACTAAGATAGCGTCAAGATGGTCTTTTTCTTCACGAACGACATAGGCTCCTAGTTTGGTTTTTTCGCCACTTGTTCCTGCTAGAATATGGGCTTCGTCTTTGGAAAGGGCTAAGAAGACGGTTCTTTTATTGTTCATTATATAATCCCAGCAGCCGACAACTTCGTTGATATCAGCGGGACGGAAATCAATAACGTTAGGAGTTGAACGAAGCATAGCTAGTTGTTCAATTGGTTCGTGGGTTGGACCATCTTGGCCAATGGCAACCGAATCATGGGTAAAAATATAAGTAACAGGAAGATTCATCATAGCACTCATTCGTAAGGCTGGTTTTAAATAATCAGCGAAAGCTAAGAAAGTACTACCAAAGACTTTGAACCCACTTAAGGCAAGACCATTTAAAATAGCTCCCATGGCGTGTTCACGAACCCCAAAATAAATATTACGACCAGTTGGATACTTACGACTCATTTCAATTTCTTTATAAAGATTAGTGTGACATGATGAGGAAACATCAGCACTTCCACCTAGGAAAAATTTTGTACGATCACTAATAATGTTCATTAATTTAGAATTGGATTCACGAAGTTCTTCATTATAATCACTTTGAATTCTAAAATTAGTGGAACTAAATGTTAAACCAATATCTTGATTCTCAAGGAAACGAACAATATTAAGAACTTCCCCACTAGCATGTTTTTTTAAATCAAGAAAAGCTTTTTGCCAAGTTTTGTATGGTTCATTAATACGATTAGCAATAGATAGACGTAAAAATTTAACGGCATTTTCAGTTATTTCCATGGGATTAGTCGTTATTTTATATTTCTTTCGTAAGTTATTAATATCATCTCTGGTTAATGGTTTACCATGAACAATATTTTTACCTTCATTGACACTACCACGACCAATGACGGTTTTTATTTCAATTAAAGTTGGTTTTTTATTATATTTAGCACGGGTAATAGCTTTATCAATTTCGCGAGTATCATTACCTTCTTGAACGAAGTCAACTTCCCATCCCATCGCAATATATTTACGAATAATATCTTCATTACTAGACATTTTTAAGCTACCATCTAAAGTGACATCATTAGAATCAAATAAGACAATTAATTTGTCTAAAGCCAAATTACCTGCAACAGCTGCTGCCTCCGTCGCAACACCTTCCATCAAGTCCCCATCGGATGCTAAAACATAAGTATAATAATCAATAATATTTTGCTTAGGCATTTGTTCAGCCAATAAGTTACGTAAATATTTTTCGGCGATGGCCATTCCGACGGCATTAGCAAAACCTTGCCCTAGAGGTCCCGTTGTTACTTCGACACCAGGGGTTTTACCATACTCTGGATGACCTGGCGTTAATGAGTCTAAGCGACGAAAGTTAACAAGTTCATCAATGGAAATATTATATCCAGCCATGAATAAAGTGGCATATAAAAGAGCTGACCCATGACCAGCTGACATAACAAAGCGATCACGATTAATCCATTTAGGATCAGCAGGATTTATTTTTAAATGATTAGCAAAAAGAGCAAAAATGATAGGAGCGGCACCTAAACATATACCGGGATGACCACTACTTGCTTGATCAATCATATCAATACTAAGAATTCTTAAACTATTTAACGAATGTACCAAATCTGGATTCATTCATATCACTCTCCTACTCTATATAATATTATAACAATTTTAGCTAATTTTAAAAAGATATTAAATGAATTATTTTTAAAATAGTAAAAACCTATAAAGGATACTCAGATTATTGAGCCACCTTTATAGGTTTTTTATAATTATGATATTTTTACTATTTTAAATGATCCATGGCAATTTGATATAATTTAGCCATAGCTTGGTTATTGTTATTCTGCGCCATATTTTTTTGCATTTTAGTGATAATTTCTGGATGAGCCGCAATTTCTTTTAAGTATTTAGTAAACATAAAGGAAGTACGGAAACGACGACCATAGCCATTTTTAACAAAGTATTTATAGTTGGCGATTTCTTGACCACCAGAGCAATTAATCATGATAACTGGCTTTTTAAAGTAAAGGCTTTCGGTTGTTTGAGCTCCGCCTGGTTTAGTAATAACAAAGTCGCACATCTGTAAAAGTTCAGGGACATTATTTACATAACCTAAAGCTTTAATATTAGAAACGTTATACTTTTTAAGCCAATATTCAACTTTTTCTTTGGCCATTTGGTTCTTACCAGCGATATAGATAAAGTTAACATTTACATTTTGTTTAATCAAACGTCTAATGTAAGGAAGCGAATGTGTTCCGCCGTTTCCACCGCCACCGAAGAATACACACAAAGGACGATCATCAGCAAAACCATATTTTTTCTTAGCTTTCGCAGCATCAAAATCACTACTTGTTAAAGGATTAATCGGAATACCAATTGGTTTTATTTTATCCCGAGCCACACCTTTTTTTACTAAGTAATTTACTTCATCACTGTCGCCGACAATGATAGCTTGCTCTTTTTTATAACCACGAAGCCATAAAGCATGAGCTTCATAATCAGTTACAACAGTGATAAGTTTACAATTTGTATACCCTTTACGATTATAATAATCAATTAAACTACTACCAAAAAAGTGCGTAGAAATAGTCATATCCGGATTAAAATCCGTAATAATCTTTTTCATACGTTTATTTTTAAAGAGCTGTCCGCTCATTTGATTAGCAATGGCACTACTTATTTTATTGTCAAATAAATTATAGATAAAAGACCAACCTAAGGGAAACTTAAGTAAAAAGAAATCAGTAGCTTTTTGACTTAAATTTCCAAGAATCGGAGTTGAATATTTTAATAAATCTATCGATAATATTTCTAATTCAGGATCCTTTGTTTTAAAATAATTTTCAATGTATTCCGCAACAGCGCGATGGCCATTACCATACATCGCATAAGTTAGGAGAATTCTTTTTTTCATATTACCAACCTCTGCTTAAAATTATACTATACTTTTTCTTGAAATTAAACCTTTTAACGAAACTAGATGTATTTACTACTTAAAATAATGACAAAAAAAGCTTTTTTATGAATAATGTTACATGTAAACATTTGTTTGACTTTAAAAAATGGCTATGATATTATTTTGATGGAGGTACTCTATGGATAAGAAGATAACAAAAAGACAAGAAGATGTTTTAGATTATATAAAAAAATACATTGTTGAACATGGCTATCCCCCTGCAACGCGTGAGATTGGTGCTGCGCTTGGTTTGTCAAGTCCAGCTACTGTTCATACCCATTTAAAAAAGTTAGAAGATGCCGGTTATATTAAGAAAACAAATGCCAAATTTAGAACAATAGAAATCTTAGTAGACAATGAATATGAGCAAAAAAGAGATGATTTGGTTAAAGTTCCCCTACTGGGTAAAATAACTTGTGGTAGTCCGATTGAAGCTATTGAAATGCCTGATGAATGGTTTACATTGCCAGCTAGTTTGATTCCTGCTAAAGAAACGGTATTTACTTTAAGAGCAAGTGGTGAATCAATGATTAATAAAGGAATTTATGATGGCGATATTATTATTGTGCAAAAGCAAAAAGTAGCTCGTAATGGGGATGTTGTTGTCGCGATGACGCTTGATAATGAAGTTACTTTAAAAACTTTTTATAAAGAAAATGATCGCATTCGTTTACAACCAGAAAATGATACAATGGCCCCTATTTATTTAGATAATTGTTATATTTTAGGAAAGGCAATTGGTTTGTATCGTAGTTTATAGATATTAAAAAACTTATTCGTGATGAATAAGTTTTTTTATCTAAAGAAAGCTAAATAGGTCGTAAAAGCAATGAAAATAGCTAAGCAAATAGCCCCATTAATTTGTTCACTTTTAGTAGTTTTATTTTTAATACCTACGGCCATACTAGCAAATAATCCGCCAACAAGACCACCAATATGACAGAAGTTGTCAATGCCCGGAAGGACAAAACCAATTCCTAAGTTTAAAATTATTAACGGAATAATCTCAGATTTTAAAACATTGCCAAGGTATAAACGATAATGATAACCGAAGTAAGCTAAAGCTCCAAGTAAACCAAAGATAGCTCCTGAAGCGCCAACTGAGAAGCCACTACTTAGTAGGCATGATAAAAGGCCACCGCAGATGCCACTTACAAGGAAAATAATTAAATACTTCACTTTACCGACGTAAGTTTCAATTTGAGTTCCAACAACATATAGTGAATACATATTAACCAGTAAATGTAAGATGGAACCATGAACAAAGATGTAGGTTACTAAACGCCATATCTGACCATTGCCAACTTCAGCTTTATATAAAGCACCAGATAGGAGTGCTGCTATATTAGTGACTCCAAAAAGATCTTTGATACTACCAAAAGCAAATATTTCTAAGCCAAAGAAAACAATAAAACATAAAGCAATTAAAATTGGGGTAACAATTATTTTTTTAGGTTTAAAAGTTTCTTCATAAGACTTATTTTCTCTTTCAGTTTTTTCATTAATATCTTTAGTAACATTAATAATCAAATCAATTCCATTCGTATCATTAAGTAACTTTTCATTAATATCAGGAAAAGCAGCTAAAATATTTTCACTAATAATATGGGGATCATCATTAAAGATAGTCGCCGTTTCAATATGCTTACGCTCTTCAATTTCTAAATCCTCATTAACATCTAGGAAAATAGTTAACGTATTAACATTAAATGATAAGGTTTTCTTCTTAATCTGACGAACGATACTTTCCGTTTTAAAATAATCATATCTTAATTGTTCTTTATTAAAAATATTATTTGAATTAATTCTTATTATACGATATGGTCCATTATCATTTTCTAACCAAATTTCATCTTTTACCCCATTAACAACAATGGGATTATAATTTTCTTCTGTAATAAAGTAATGGACTAATTTCATAATGAGTTCATCTCTTTTATTCATTACAACTGTACTCATATTCTTCCTCCTCTTTTAATTTTATCTTACTTTTTTTAACTAGTAAAGTTAATCATAGCATAGATTAAATTGTTTTATCATAATATTACTAAGAAGTTTAAAGGGGTGAATTGCTTGACATATGTATTGTTAGTAATATATGTAATTGTTTTATCTTTATTATCTTTTTTATTCTGTCATATAATCCAAGAAAATAAAATGAAGAATGACTTATTATTCTTTGTCTTTACTAATTATATCTTATCTTTTTCATTTATTATTTTCTTTGCTTATTATAATGATTATCTCTTTAGTTTAGTAAATATCTTTTTATTACTACTAAATACGATATTTCTTAATTTGGAAATTAAGAATACCTATGATAAATATAAATATCTTTCAATACCATATTTAATTTATGTATTTTGTATTTTTTTTATTATTTTAGATTTATTCTTAGTAAATCTTTAAGCTTTTTCTTCTAAGGTATCTAGGAAAGCTTGGAACTCGCTTGGTAAGGGGCAGGAAAAATGCATTAATTCATGCGTTGTTGGATGAATTAAGTCAATCTTACTAGAGTGTAAGAATTGCCCAAAAGGAGTGGCCTTTTTAGAGTTATAGACTGGGTCGTTGAAAACTGGATAACCAATGTATTTCATATGAACTCTAATTTGATGGGTACGACCGGTTTCTAAGACAAGGCTAACTAAGGTATAGCCGACATATCTTTTTAAGACTTTAAGATGTGTAACGGCTTCTTTTGCATTTTTATCAGAAACAGTCATCTTTTTGCGATCTGTAGTATCTCGAGCAATTGGCGCATCTATTGTTGCCGTATCATGAGGAAATTCCCCAACTAATAAAGCAATATACTCTCTTTTAATCTTGTCATGATTTTTAAAATATTCTCCTAAAATAGCATGTGTTTTATTGTTCTTAGCAACAACTAAAAGACCAGAGGTATCTTTATCAAGACGATGAACAATGCCTGGGCGTTCTTCGCCATTTAAATCACTCAAAGAATTAGTATAGTACATTAAACCATTTACTAAAGTATTTTCTTGGTTTCCATTACCAGGATGAACAACTAAACCACTTGGTTTATTGATAATAATAATATCGTGATCTTCATAAACAATATCCAATGGCATTTTACTTGGTAAAATGTCAGTTTGTTTGATAAAGCCATCTTTGATGTCAATTTCATCAAGAGGATGAACCTTGTATGATGATTTTTCGACATTCCCATTAACGGTTATATAATTTTCGCTAAGCATTTTAGCAATGGTTGATCTAGTAAATTCAGTTTGGTCGGCTAAATATTTATCTAACCTATTTTGATTTTGACTTTCTGGAACAATTATTTTCACTTACATCTTCCCCCTTCATTACAGCATAAATAAGTAATAAGACACCAATAACAATAGCTATATCACTTATATTAAAAACTGGATAATCATAATTAAATATTGTAAAATCAAAAAAATCTCTTACATATCCGAAAAAAATGCGATCAATTAAGTTACCTGACATCCCACCAATTAATAAGCCAAAAGCAATATCGTTACGAAGATTTCTTTTAAAGCAAAAAATAAAATGGTAAATTAAGACGATGGCAACAATGCTACCAATGGCAATTAAAAGTGGTTTGTTAGCAAGTAAGCCCCAGGCAACTCCTTCATTATGACATAATGTAAGAGAAAAGAAATGAGAAATTATGGAAACTGACTTATTCAATTTTAAGTAAGATTCGGCAAACAACTTAGTTATTTGATCGAGAAAAAGAATAATAGCAGCAACCCCAATAATTTTTTTATTCATTTACTTTGCACCTCATGTCCATTATATCACATATTTATTAAGATTACATCTTCCCCTATTTTACTTATACTATCATATGATATTTTACTTTCTTCTTGATGGGAGAAAATTTTTTTAAAACTGCGGCGAGATTCGATAACTAGGAAGATAATTTGACCTTGGGGATTAATCTCAGCATCAATAATTCGCCCTAATTTACGACCATCTTTTAAAGAAATGATGTCTTTACTTTGCAGTTCTGATAGATACATATAATCACCATTTAATTATATGAGTCTTCCCTACTTTATAAGACGTTTAACATTATTAATAGCATTTTTTTCGATACGAGAAATTTGCGCTTGGGAAATTCCTAAAGTATCAGCAATTTCAACTTGAGTTTTACCAACAATATAACGATCAATTAATATTTTACGTTCTTTTTCTTTTAAAGAGGTTAAAGCTTTACGTAAAGAAATTAAGGTATCTTTATCATATAAGGAATTCTTAGGATCAGCAATTTGGTCTAAAAGATAGATTGTATCTCCGCCATCATTATAGATAGGTTGAAAGATACTAACTGGTTCTTTAAGAGAGTTTAAAGCATAAACAATATGGTATTCAGAAATATTTAGTTCAGTAGCAATTTGCGCATTAGTTGGTTCTAAGCCATGAATATTAGTATACTTTTCTTTAAATTCAATTATTTTATAAGCCATATCTTTAATACTACGACTGATTCTAAGAGGCGTTGAATCACGATTATATCTTTTCATTTCACCAAGGATTAAAGGAACAGCATAAGTACTAAAGCAAACACCAATTGATAAATCAAAATTATCGATAGCCTTTAAGAGGCCGATACAACCGATTTGAAATAGATCATCGATATTTTCTTTAGTGGTATTAAATCTTTTTAGAATACTTAAAACTAATTTTAAATTACCATTAACAAGGGTTTCTTTAGCTGTTAAATCACCAGCTTGGTAAGCTTGAAATAGTTGATTCATTTCATCATTTTTTAAGACTTGAATATTGCTAGTATTAATTCCTGTTATTTCGACTTTTTTATTATACATATAAAATCCTCCTAAAAACATTTAGGAAGATTTAATTTATTTTTATTCGCTTTAATAGTGATTATTTGCTAAAGAAGGAACTGGGTTGGAAAGATTGCTAGGTAGTATAGACATTAATTTAATTAGTAGTATTATTTAACTTATTTACGATGCCTAAATAACCAGTATATTTTATATTAATTAATTCATCATTTAATTCAAAAGAAACTTTTACTTTGTTGTCTTTTATATCTTCAAATTTAATTACTATATTACTTTCTATTTCAGTATCTAGGAATTTTTCGGTATCGAAGACTTCAAAATAGATAAATTGATCATCATCAAAAAGAGGAATTCCATTATATTCTCTATTTAGAAAAACGTTTATATCATTGCTTTTTTCATAACCGACATCTAAATTTAGATACCCTTTAACATTATCCTCATTAATAAACTCTAAGGTTATCCAAGCATCATAACCTTTAATGCCATTATTAATAATATTTCCAACAAATATTTCTTGTTTAGTAACTTTTAATTTTTTATTATCAATGGAAAGCATATAATTACCTCACTTTTTATGATTATAAGCGAATCAATTGCTTAGATTTTAAATTTGTTTTTAATACCAAATAAGCCAATTAAACTAAAGATACCGCCGATTATGATAACAGCTAATGAAACAAAGGCACCTGTTTGGGGATTTTCAGGGGATGGATTTGGCTTGGGGTCTTGCATATTATTTTGATTATCTTGACTAGTATTAAAAAGTTGCGATACGTTTATTTTGTCGGTACTACAATTATTATAATTATCGCAAATTTTAACGGAAAAATTTGAGTCAGTAGATTTTATTTCTTTTTCCATAATAGCCTTACTAACAGCGGTAAAACCTTCAGCTAAAGCCAGTTCTTCATTAGATAAAATGCTGATTTTGGCACTATTTTCTTCAATAAGATATTTAATGGTATAAGAAGGTTTATTTGCCAAATTATTTAAGGAAGTCGTATAAAATTGATAAGTATTATTGGCATCATAATATTGCGTAGCATAACCAAAGATAGCCTCAGCATCATCAAAGCTAATAGATTCAAGTTCACCAATCTTAGGTCCTAGATATATAATCTTTTCTAAACGACCAAAAGATGATGATGGCGTCTTATCGGTATTAAGTTTAGCATTATAAACATAAACAAGCGCTGATGAGGTGGTATTTAAACACCATAGTTGATAAGAAGAACTACAGCCACCTTCATAGGTTGTCATATAAATGTAACCATTGTGATATTCCATACCTTGGGTTGTTTCAAGGAAACTAGCATCAAAGGAATATAGACGGTTAAAAGAATTATCTAAGGCATAAATTCTTTGACCACTGTAACCGAAATATAAATCATTATATTTATCATAAGCAATAGCACTATAACCAGTTACATTCTCAGAATAAGTTTTAGTATGTTCCATCGTATCAGCATTGTAAACAAATATTTCTTTATAATTATTAGGACCAACTAATAATACTTCGTTAGTCTTACTATTATATGTCATATCATTACCATGGCCAGTATTATCATAAGATATTTTATATAAAGTATGATAGTCAGATCCCGTATATGATATAACTAAGCCTTTTTCAGGATTAGCATTATTACTTGAGTAAAAAACTAATTTGTCTTTGGTTTTAGTAAAGCCTTGAAGTTGTTTATAGGTAAAATTATCATACTTAGTTGATGAATATTGATATGAATATTTTTTAGTGATTTGGGAAGTAAAGTCTTGGGAAGATGAAGATTTGGTTAGTTGTTGTTTACGCACGGTAAGAACCGGACGAATGCCACGTTTTTCAGTTAAGGCAACAAGACGATTATTACCATATTCTGTAATAGTATAAGCATAGTTTTGATTAGATGGATATAAGTCTTTCGACCAAAAGCCATAGTAATTAATTAATGTTTGATTATTATAGTAATAGGAATTTAACATAAAACGAGGGTATACTAAGCCATTATTGTTAACGCTGATAGCGCTTGGGTTTTCACTACTTATTTCAGGCTTGGCATTAAGTTTCATAAATTTGACAACGGTATCTTCATCGATTAAATCGAGAGTTCCTTGATAGTTAACCCAACTTTCTTGAACTTGTTTTAAAATATTGGCATAGTTCTGATAAGTATCAAAGCCCACATTATGATCCAACATAACTTTTAAGGTAGCTTGCGCTGATGTATCGTTATCTTCAAGAGTGATAAAACGATAGCAAGTGGTGTCTTGGTAAAAAGGAGTCCAATAATTGGTTTCATCGCACTTTGCGTTACTTATAGGGTCAAAATAGGCATAATCAGCAAGAGAATATTGGTCATAAGCCTTTATAGTTATAGGAATTAAAAGTATTAATAGTAATAAAATATTTTTTTTCATAAAATCATCCTCTACTCTATAACATGGTATCATATTAGAAATTACATGACAATATTTAGCCAAAGAAAAAAAGTGCATCGCACTTTATTAATTGAAATAATCATAACCAAACCCATAATCATAATCATAATTATCATAATCAGAGTAAGAAAATGGTTCATTGGTTATCTTGGTTTCTGGACGTAAATTATTATTAGTAAAAGTAATAAAGATAGCTAAAGCCAGTAAGATATTAAAGAATAAGCCAATGGAAGAAAGCATAAGACTATCAATCGATGTTTTATCTGCTTTATATAGACGGGAAACGATTGCCGTGATGATTCCAATTATGCCTAAAACAATTCCTAAGATTAAATATAAAAAGGAAGCTTTAAATAAAAAACAGCAGCAAATAGATAAAATACTAATTATATATGACATGATATCTAGTAATTTAGCATAATTTTTTAATTCTTCTAACATATTATTGACTCCTTTTATAAATTATTGATACTTGTTTTCACTAAATTCTTCAAAAATATCCATTAAGTACTCGCGACGAGCAATTTGCGCTAACCATTGTTCAGGTATTTGGTCATAACCGTAAATAATTCCACAGGCAGCTCCAGTAAGAGCTCCGATAGTTGAAGTATCCCCACCAAGGTTAATAGCACCAATAATAGCTTCTTTATAATTTTCAGATTTTAAGGAAATCCAAATGGTTGCTTCAAGGGTATCAACGATATAAGATGTTGAATTGATATCTTTTAGTTTGTATTTAGTTATATCATCTTTTAAAAGACGAGCATAAGCATTTAAAGCTTCTTCCCCAAACATCGAATAATCAACACATTTAGTCATACTATAAGCTGAAAATTTATCTTTATCATTTAGTAAAAACATAATAAAACGTACAAAGATATAACAGCCCATTTGACTAATTGGATGCGCATGAGTTATCGAAGAGATGTTTTTTACTAATTCAATTATTTCAAAATCTTTAAGATGTTTAGCTGTCGCATAATAAGCAATTGGCAAGATACGCATTAAGGAACCATTACCATTACTATCAAGGGTTTTAAGACCACAACTTAAAGGATCTTTTCTTAGTTCATTATACTTAGAAATAGCTGCATTACAGGTATTGCCAATGGCAAAGACTTCCTTGTATGGGGTGTAATCAGCATGGTATTTCCAAGAAACAAACTTTAAGGCAATATCATCATAGTCGATGGTCAATTTAGCATTAATAGAATCGATGGAAGCAATAAGTAAAGACGTATCGTCACTCCAAGTTCCTTCTGGAACATTATGAGTTTGATAACCAATCATTTTAGTTACTGGTTTTTTTAATAATTCTTCACGGCTTTTAAATTCAAGAGGAACTCCCATAGCATCCCCAACAACAAATCCCATTAAACCACTTATGTATTTCAACCTCATGATATCACCCACCTAAATTTATTATACTATATTTTTTGAAGTTTTAATATATTTTAAAGTTATTAAATTGTTTTTTCTTGAATTATTTGTTTGGTATCTAGATCAACTAGAGAGAAAGTCTTGTTTTCATAGATGAAACAAGTATGTTCGGGATGAAATTTAGGAATACCGACACTTCCTGGATTTAATCTTTTTCCTTCTAAGTTATAAATGTGCGTATGGCCACAAAGACAGTAGTTATCACCAATCAGATTCTTATATTTTTCAAATAAGTGGCCATGTGTTAAGTAAAAAAGATGACCATCAAGGTTGATTGTTTCATAATCTTTAGTTAAAGAAAAATCAGTGACCATATCATCAACTTCCGCATCACAATTACCACGAACCGCAATAATTTTAGCAGTATATTTATTTAAGATTTCGGCAACAGGCATGGTAGCATATTCTTCCGGTAAAGCATTACGAGGGCCATGATATAAAAGATCACCAAGTAAAATTATTTTATCGGGATTTTCACTAATAATAAGTTCTTCTAATTTTTGGGTATATTTTAGTGAACCATGCAGGTCACTAGCAATAATTAATTTCATATTTATTCCTTCTTTCTTAGATTAAGTAAGATAATTGGCAATAATCCAGTTTAAATCTTCAATAGCTTTATCAATATTAAAGTGACCATTACCAACTGGGTAATAAACAGGAAAACACTTATAAGAATGATTAGCAATTTCTTTTTCATGATACTGTTTGCGATTTTCAGAAACAGCAATTTTTTTATTTAGAAAGATAGAACTTACTTGATTGCCAAATAAAATAATGATCTTTGGTTTAACAATCGCAATTTCTTTTTCTAATAAGGGTAAATAATCAAGAAAATAATGATCTTTCAAAGGACGAGCATCAGTTTGGGTACATTTACCTAAATTAGTAATAAAGACATGATGTTCTTTGATATTTTGATAAACTTGTTCACTAAATGCGGGAGTCCATTCAGAGCCTTTCATTTTTTTTATTTGGGTAAGAATATCATCATCTAATAAATTAATTTTATTAAATAAGTCCCAGATATTTTTAGTACCTAACCAAGGATAGTAAGAACCAGTCCAGTTATTTAAAGCAGCGACATTGCGGCCAGTTGGATTCATAAAAACAAAACAAATTTGTGGATGGTCTTCTTCCCCACCATTATAGATAGAATGTAATGAAGGATTACCATAGATCTGTTGTAATTTATCATATTCGGTATTTAAATCTTTTAATTGCATTTTATCACCTTTATAAGTATAACATAAGGAATGATTTTTTTAGCGAAAAAAAATTTAGTCATAAGACTAAATTTTATGGAAGTAAGCTTTTTTTCTAATTAGAACAACGCCTATTAAGATAGCAGCTAAAGCAATTAAGCTATATTTAGAAATTAAAACTGATGTATTAGGATTCTTCTCAGTAGGTTTGGTTTCTTCTTCAAGAGTAGGATCTTGAGACTTATTACTTGAATCTAAAGAAATGTCAAGATCTTTTAAGTGAGCATCATAAAAGCCATTAAGTTTAGTATAATCAGCATTACTATCAACAACAGTTGTAAGGGTAACTTTACCACTATTATCATCTATTTTAGTATAATTTCGCGTATACTTATAACTATTAATGCTGTAGTCTTGACCACTTTCATCTTTATAAGTATCAGTATAAGTCCAATTTGGGAAATCTAAAGGAAGAACTTCTAATATTCTTTCAGGGAATTCACTTTCTTTAATAACCAAGCCGTTATCATTTGATGCAGTTACGTCATCAGCTGAAATTATATAACTAGGGCTAGAAGTTGTGCCATTTTTGCTTTTTTCAGCTAGTTCATAAAATAATGTTAGCAAATGATAAGCTGCAATATCATGAGCAGCAGCGCCTCTAGCCATTGCAACAGCTACCATAGCAACACTTGGAAGAGCACTACCCTCTTTTCTTTTGGCTTTATATTGGTCATAAGTTAGACCCTTCGTATAAACGATTTCTTGAGTAAAGTTGATTGTGCCATCTTCATTAATAACATAGTTAACTTCTTGAGTTGAACCATCTTCGGCTTTAATAGTTATTTTGGTATCATCAACGGTGTAAACATTTTTATTATCCGTGCAAGTCCAAGCGGAGTTGGCAAGTTGATCCTTATAGTCCTGACAAGCTGAACCAAATTTTGTTAAAGCAGCTGATAAATCATCCTTTGTTAAATTAGCTGCAAAGACAGTAAATGGCATCATTAACGTTGCCATAAACGTCATCATAAATACTTTCCTTTTCATACTATCACCTATGATAATTATTTCATATTTTGGCGAATTTTGAAACTGCTTTTAGACTTTTACATATCTTTTAACATGAATTTGACAACTATTTATCATAAATCTTTTTATTTAAATCTAAACCTTCTAACTGTAAAGCAATAATAATGTCATTTATTTCATGATCATTAAAATTTAATTGTTTTAGTTCTTTTCTTTTTAATTGCCAAAGTTCTTTAATAGTTTTTATTTTATTTGAAAAAAGTTTTTCTTTTAATTTATCAGAAATTGCTAATTTGTTTACATTATCTTCAAGACAACACATAATACCACCCTATTCTTAGAACAAAACAAGTAGCAAACGGTCTTTTAATAAAGGCTACTTGTCATATTACTATTTTAACATTTTTAAATTTTTTTCGTAAGTTTTTTAGGCGTCTTGCCAAGGTTTTAGAACATCATCACTTATTAAAGAAGCATCAAAACGATAGTGTCCAGTTATTTCATCTTTTAAAAGATAGTCTTCTTCGCGATTTGGTTGCCCAGCATTATGAATAACATATGGTATTCCATTTTTATTACGTTTATCTGAGATAATGCCAATATGCTTAGTATCACGGAAAATGACAATATCACCCGGTTGCCAAGCTGCTATATCTTCCGGATCAGTAGTTAGCGATTGCGCATATTTGGAAAAAAAGACTTTTAAAGGACCCACGCGACGAAAATCAATATTAGAATCAGGTGTTGTAACATATTTTTTATAATCATCATAGTTATTTTTAATATCTTCACTTACCATATCTCTTAGGGAATAACCAGCACTTTTAAAGGCACGCCAAATAACATCCGTACAAACGCCAACATTATCGGGAGGATAAGCGGTATCATAATAAGCACTTTTATAAGTAGGATGATTTTGGGCATCCGCACGCGCCCCTAGAACAAAAGCTGAATAATCATCAATATTATCATGATTATAATCAATTCTACTATAAATGGTCTTAATATTAAAATCACTAGCTTTATAGACTTCTTTAGGAATTAAATTAAAATAATTCATTAAGTATAAAACAAGTAAAGTAAAAATAATAATAACCCCAATTAAATAAAATGGTTTTAAAATTTCTTTCTTGGCTTTATTAACTTCCGGCATTCTATCACCTTCTATTTATTATAATTAGTTACTAAATCATTAAGTAATGTTTCTTCATTTTTTGTAATATTCTCTAAATATTTTTCAATATTTTTTAATGATTGGCTATCATTTTTTAAGAAATATTCTTTAGTTGCTTGAGCAAATTTAACAATATCATTATCTTGGCAATTCTTCTTTTGACCAATCATTAGAAAATATTCAAGATAATAAGTGGTCTTTTCAGTTACTTCACTATTCTTTAAAGGATTTTTATAATTATCTATTAAATAATTTAAATACTTAGTCGCATTTTTTAGATTAACAAAGTCTTTTTCTTTATCTTTATTTTTTAAGTTAGACTTAGCATTAGTAAAGTATTCATTCATCGTTTTATCTTCATGATAAGTATTGTAAAATTCATTGATGAAATCAGCTTGGTTTCTTTTTATCTTTGCTAATAAATCTCTAATATCATCTTTTTGCGAAGCTTTTAGGCTGATAGCATACTCTCTAGTTACTTGACCAAGTTTAGTAAGAGAGTTATTAGTTAATTTATTAGAAGAAGTCCCTATTTTTTCTAAGTAAGTTGCATATTTTAAGACTTGTTCTTGTTCAGCTGAGTTTTTCTTTAATGTTTCATAATTATCGTTGATATAATTAAAAGCTGTCGTTATTTCCATAATAGAAACATTTTCTGTATCTTCGATTGCTTGTTCGATTTCTTTCGTAATTTGTTCTTGTTTATTTTTTATTTTACTATTACAGCCACTTGTAAGGAATAAAATAAGAAGGAAAAGAACAAGATATTTTTTTTTCATAAGTTAACCTCTTTCTAATTAATTTTATCACATTATACGAAAAAAGAAAGAACTTAGTCTTTCTTAAATAATAAAAGGAAAATTTTATAAATTTCAAAGACCGCAATAATAATTAGTGATAAGAAGAATATTTTAGCAATAGTTATTGGGGCTAAAGGAGTTACTTTTAAGAATTGAGCAGTAAAATCAAGTTCAGAAACAATAACTTGGAGAATAATTGAACCAAAAACGGTTAATAAGACCATTTTATTATCTAATAAAGTCTTTTTAAAGACGGATTTCTTTTCACTACGGCAATTTAAGACGTCAACATTTTGAACGAAAACCATTAGCATCATGATAACAGAACGAGCTGTTATAAGGTCTGTTTCATTATCAAGCATGAATTTCCAAGTTAAGAAAACCACAAAGGTTATTGTAATACCTAAAATTAAAACTTCAATCATTAAGTCTTTAGAAAATAGTGACTCTTTTGTAGAACGAGGTTTAGCATTCATGACATCTTTTTCGGTTTTTTCAAAAGATAAAGCCACATCTTGCATCCCATCGGTAACAATGTTTAACCATAGTAATTGAATAGCAACAAGCGGAATATCATAACCAAAAGCAATTGATAAAAGGAAGAAAGCTACTTCAGCAAAGCCACAACCTAATAAGAATAAAATAATTTTACGAATATTGCTATAAGCCGTACGTCCTTCTTTAATTCCCTCAACAATTGAAGTAAAGTTATCATCAGTAACAATCATGGAAGCAGTTTCTTTAGCAACATCAGTTCCGGAACCCATAGCAATACCAATATTGGCCGCTTTAATAGCCGGAGCATCATTAACGCCATCACCTGTTACCGCAATAAATTCACCTTGTCTTTTAAAAGAATTAACAATATCTAGTTTATCAAGAGGCGTTACACGAGAAAATACTTTTATTTTACTAACAAACTCATCAAATTGTTTTTCCCCTCTTTTACGATATTCATCAACTTCTTTAAAAGTTGCAACTTCTTCTTTCTTAGAACATAGTCCTAATTCTTTAGCTATCGCAAAGGCCGTTAAAGGATGGTCCCCTGTTATCATAACAACTTTTATGCCGGCTTTTTGACATTCTTGTAAAGATGATTTAACTTCATTTCTAATTGGATCAATGAAAGCAACCATTCCTTTAAAAGTTAAATTTTTAATATCAGCTAAAGTAGTACCATTTACCTTACCATCAGCAAGAGCAATAATACGATAACCTTTTTTAGTTAATTCTTCATTTTGCTGATAATATTTAGCTTCGGGAGTAGCAAAGGTTAAAATTTTTTCTAATGAGCCTTTAATAGTACAGTAAGTATCATGGCCTTTTTGATAAAAAACAGCTGAAAATTGATTTTCTGATTCATAAGGAATCGTTTCGATGATAGTTGGTTTTGAAGTAATATTTAATTTAGCCGCTAAGCTTAAGAAAGCAATATCAATAGAATCACCAAAAGAGTCCCATGTATCCCCTTTTAGTTCAAGGTGTGCTTCATTATTAAGAGCTCCAAGTAAAGCAATTTCACGAGCTCTCTCTAAGTCAGCCCCCGCAAGCGGAATTACTTTTCCATCGCCATTATAACCAGATCCAGTTACTTCATATCTAGAACCATCAGCCAAGACGATTTCTTTAGCCGTTTGTTCATTAACAGTTAGGGTGCCCGTTTTATCAGAAGCAATGACCGTACAACTTCCCAGAGATTCGACTGAATTTAATTTTTTTACAATAACATTTTTCTTAGCCATTCTTTTAGAAGCAATTGTTAAGGCCATCGTTAAAGCAAGAGGAAGACCTTCAGGCATAGCTGAGACACTTAGGGCAATAACACTTAAAAAAATTGAATTTAAAGGATAACCTTTACTTAATAAAACACAAGTTGTAATAATAGCAATAAAAATTATAATAATACTGATTTGCTTAGAAAATTTTTCGATTCTGATGGTTAATGGGGATTTCTCTTCAACCGTATTACTTACTTTATCAGCAATGCGACCAATTTCAGTAGCCGTTGAGGTAGCCGTTATGATAACTTGGGCGCGACCGGTAATGACCGTGGTTCCTGCATAAGCCATATTTTTACGTTCGGCCAAAGGAATTCCTTCTTTTAAAGCTTCATTATTTTTGACAATACCAAGGCTTTCCCCAGTTAAAGAAGACTCATTTACTTGAAAATTATGTGATTCAATGATACGAGCATCAGCACTTATCTTATCGCCACTTTCAAGAAGCATTAAATCCCCTACGACAAGTTCTTTAGAAGGAATTTCAATTTCTTTGCCATCACGAATAACACGAGCCGTTACTTTGATCATATTAGTTAAACTTTCGGCATCTTTGCGAGCTTTCCATTCTTCGTAAGTTCCCATAATGACATCAACTAAAATAATAAAGATTAAGGCAGTGCCATCAATATATTCCTTAGCAATAAAGGAAAAAATAACAGTCATGACTAAAATAAGTTCGATGGGATTTTGAAATTGGGAAATGAATAGTTGAAAAATACTCTCTTGCGCTGGTCGTGGTAGTTCATTAGGACCATATTTTTCTAAACGTTTTTGGGCTTCTTTCTTCGATAAACCATCTTCACTAGATTCTAATAATTTTAAAGTTTCTTTAATATTTTTATCATAAAAATTCATATTATCTTTCTAATTAATTATATAAAAGATCCATACAATTAATATTCCTTTCTATTTTTTTATATTTTACCATATTTATCGTAACTTGTTCTATTTTTAAAAAGCTTTTGCTTGGGAAGGCAAAAGCTTTTAATTAAGAAGTTGTTTATTACGAAGTTTTGGTTTCAGGAGGTGGAGGTGGTGGTTGTTTCCAAAAATTATTGCCTTTAATGCAATTACCTGCCATATCACAGATGTTGTATTTTATATGTACTTCTGTACCACCTGAGCAGAAGCCTTCGTACCCGATTTTTGCACCTTTTTTCTTTGTAGCAGGATTAAAATCAGCCATAGTGTCTGCTGTTGCACCAATTTTATAATTTGTATATTCAGGGTTCGGATCTATGCCACTTACATCGTCTGTTACGATACCCTTACGCCATGTTTTATATTCTGGATCAGTTTCTTTTTTTTTAGTCGGACACCCTGGATCGTCTCCTGTTGTGATAAATATTGGATTAGTTTTATCGATTTTTATAAATTTGGTTGAGCAACTCATACCATTACCCGCCGCATCATATAGAGTAATGTTTATCTCATGTTCTCCTTCAGATTCAATAGTATAACTGCTTGTATAACTTCCCTTACCATTTACCGTAAAGTAACTGACATCTCTATCGGTTGATGTTATTGTAACATTACCTCGATACCAGTCATTTCTACCTGCTTCAGTACCTTCGGCAACACTTTCTTTAAGCTTAGTACTGGTGCATAAAGATTCTGCCGGAGCAACTGAATCTTTATAAACAGTTAACTTACAATCGGCTTTATGACCAGCTTCATCTTCCACAAAACCTGTATAACTTTTACCGTTAGCCCCTGTATCAGGAATATTGCTAAAAATACTATCTTTAGCTTCAGCTTCACCTTCAGTGCTTATAACTTTTTTTACAATCCCACTAGTAGCGTCATTTGTCGTAGCAAATTCAACGTCTACGGTACTTGACTTGCACCAATATTTGTCTGTTGTATCACTTACTTGCGTCCCAATAGCTGAGCAATTTGTTTTTAATGAGCAAGAAGGTTTTGTTGAATCTTTTTTAAAGGTAACCGAACCGCATGTTGTCGTATTGCCGGCTTTATCTATAGCATAGCCAATGTAAGTTATTCCAGTAGTATCTGCGGTATGAGTTATTTTGTTATCTTTGTAATTAGCTTTTCCATCACTACTTAAACCATAACCACTTACACCACTACGGGCATCAGTAACGTCACCATCAAACTCTATAGTAACACTATCACTTACATACCAATCTTTATTACCAGTTGGTTTACTTGAAATTTTTATACTACAACTTGGGGCTGTTTTATCTATTTTGTAAGTTGCCTTACAAGTTCCAGTATTACCGGCTTTGTCTTTTACGTGGCCTGTATAAGTTTCGCCTTTATCGTCGGTTTCTGTATAAACATCAAGAGTATCATCTTTATCAATACCATTTATCCCTTTTTTATCAACGTCACTTGTTTTGTCAGTGGCTGATTTAAAGGAAACTTTAATATCACTTTTATACCAACCATCATCGCCCTTTGTTCCGGTTGCTTGTAATTCACATGATGGGGATTCAGTGTCTCTTTTTACTATAATACTACAAGAACTCTTATTACCAGCTTTATCTTCAATGTAACCAGTATAAGTTTTAGAACTTGTATCACTAGTTAAGGAAGCTGTTTCAGAACCAGTTGTACTATTAATACCATAACTTTTAACACCACTGCCAACATCTGAAGTTGATTTAAAACTAATTTCAACATTACCAGTATACCAATCATTATCTCCTTTTTTTCCTTCGGCTTTGAGTTCACATTCTGGCGCAGTATTATCAAATTTAAATGGACCATAATTAATTGACTTACCATTTTTTCCTACACTACTATTTCCAGCAACATCACTTATAGTACCTTTTTTTATCCAAAGATAATATTCACCAGTCATTCCTTTGGCGGTTATGGTTACTGTTTTTTCATCAGTTGGGCCATTCTCCCCAGTATAGTCAGTTCCTGGAAGATTAACCGTTTGCCAAGTAGATGGTTCGTTATTGCTATCAGTACTCCAAGCATATTCTATTTTACTATTTTTACCTAAACCACTAATTGTATCTTTAGCTGTGATGGTAATTTTTTGTGATTTAACATAAGTTTCTTGTTTAGTTGGGCTAACTGTTATAGTTGGTGGAGTTGTATCAACTTTAATTGTTGAGGTCTTTTTAGCTTCATTACCAGCAAGTGATTTAACATAACAGGTATAATCTTGACCTTGTGTATCGTTATTAATTTTGGCAGCGGTACTTGTACCAACGGCATTATACCCAACATAATTTTTGTAATTAGGATTATTGGTTCCTTTAGAAATACCATAATATAGTCCACTTATTCCGGCAGTACTAGTGTTCATACGAGGTGTTACGGCTGTTACATACCAATTATTTTGGCCCATTGTTCCGATATTATCGAAGTAGCATGATGGCACAGATGTATCAACGTTATTAACAGAAATTTTATTTTTAGGATTAACAGAAATATTGCCAACCATGTCTTCTGTCCAAATGTTATATTCACCAACACTTGGAGCACTATATTCTTTTTCATATTTACAGTTTTTACCATTGCTATCACATAATTCAACCTTTTCGACTCCAGGAGCATTATAGGCATTACCGACTCCAACGTAGAAGCGACGAGCTCCACTACCATTACCATCGTCGATTTTAACAATTACTTTTTGAGTATTTGTAACCCAGTCAGATTCAGCAATTACAGAAGCTGTAGCTTCTTCTTTATCAATACGAACATTAATAGTTCTTGATTTTGTTGTACCATCTTTGAAACGATATGTAACAACAACGTTACTATCAAGAATAATGCTGGCATCAACGTTAAAGACATTATAGTAAGCATCGGGATTGTCAACATAAGCTTTGCCAGAATATACATTGGATTTTTTGTTTGAAGGATTTGAATTATCTATAATAACTTTCTTTTCGTTACTATTACCACTAAAGTCAAAAGAAGTAGAAACAATTGGATTGGTTTCACGACTATTTTGGGCTTCATCTTTATAAGCATCGCTAGAAACAACTAAACTTACAGCTTTGTTTGTCCAAGGTAAAATATTATTAGAGTTTGGATTTAAAGCTGCAGCCGTTTTAGTAACACCTTTTTGATAGGCAATTACTTTTATTTTAGTATCATTTAAAGCTTGCTCGGCTAAAGTACAATTGTCCTTACTATCGATGAATTTAGTCTGAATTTCCCCATTTTTATAACTTATTTCAATCATTTTACAAATCATATTTTCATTAGTCTTAGGATTTTTAATAATGGAAAGACCATTTTCGGTCGCTTCATCAGCAGTTAAGTAGCCTTCAACGACTAATTTATTAACAGAAATGGATGTTGTTCGATCAATATTATTCTCTCGAGCCCACTTGGCAGCTGATGTTTCAATTTGAGAGACCTTAGAATCATAAGCTTTTTGTTTTGAACGATTTGAAATTCCATTATATGCTCCAATGGCAATGACAGATACAATTCCTAAGATGGCAACAACGGCAAGCAATTCAACTAAGGTAAATCCTTTTTTATTATTTTTACTACGACTTCTTTTACTACTCATACAAACTCCTCTATCCTACTAATGATTATATCATACAATTTTGATGATTTAAATTAACTTTTATAATAAAAATTATTTTTTTAAATAAGTTTTTTTCATATTTGCTTTAGCAATTATTAAACGTATATCAAAAATATTTAGATTTAAAAAAAGCCAACGTTTCTTGAACGTTAACTTTTTTATTTATAGTAATTATGTTTTAGTGTTTAACATAAAACATTCTTTTATATTTTTTATCTATGGCGTTGTATCCCATGACCAAGATCCATTAATACAATTACCTGCTACATCACATGTATGATATGCAGTATATAAAGTGTTTTTCCCCGAGCAAAAACCTTCTACGCCTTCATTTGATTCGTGAGGAGTTGCTCCTGGATAATATTTTTTGTCATCTTTGCTCGTACCAACCCAATAGTATGAGTTTTTAGATATACCGCTTGTAGCATCAGTAACATGCCCCATACGATAATTTACTTTAGCATCACTTGGACATGCTGGTACGTAACTCAATATGTCTATAGTCGGATTAGTTTTATCGATTTTAATTTTATCACACTCTCTACTGTTACCAGCAGCATCATATAAAGTGACTGTGTGGTAGCCATCTGTTGTAAGCGTTGTTTTAGCTTGACCATCTAATCTAAAGTAACTTATATCACTATTTGTTGTAGATACAGTAACATCTGACCTGTACCATCCTTCATTACCAAGGGTTCCACTTTTGCTAACAGCAGTAGAACACAATGAAGCAGCTGGTGGAGTTGTATCACGATATGCTGTTGTACTACATGAACTTGTATTACCAGCTTTATCAACAATATATCCAAAGTACGATATACCATTGGCTCCAGAGTCGTAATCTAGTGTTGCTTCTCTTGGATAGTTATAATAGCCACCTATACCATAACCATCTACCCCACTCATAGCATCATAAGTTGAACTAAATTTAATACCAACATTAGATTTACACCAACCATTTTCTCCCCAGGTTGAACATGACTTGCTTAACGTACAAGAAGGTTTAGTAGCATCTCTTTTAACTTCAATAGAACAAAAATTCGTATTACCAGCTTCATCTTCAATATAGCCAGTATATTTTTTAGAAGAAGTATCGTAATTTAAAGTAGCTGATTTTTCGCCACCTAAACTTCCTATACCATAGCTTTTAACGCCGCTTGGCCAATCTGTTCCACTACTCTTTAATGAAATAGCAACATCTGTAATATACCAACTATTCCAACCATAAGTTCCACTAGCTGTTATTGAACAAGTTGGAACGGTTTTATCAATTTTATAAGTTGCTGTACACGTTGCCGTATTACCAGCGTTGTCTTTGACATAGCCGGTATAATTCTTGCCAGCTGTATTATCATTTTGTGTTTCTGTAGCTGAACCATAATACCCACCTAGACCTTTTAGAGCAATTCCGCTTGTGGTATCAGTGGCGGATTTAAAGGAAACAGTAATACCACTTTTATACCAACCATTCTCTCCTTCGGTTCCACTGGCTTGTAATTCACACGATGGAGCTTGAGTGTCTCTTTTTACTGTAACACTACAAGAGTTCTTATTACCAGCATTATCTTTGACATAGCCAGTGTATGTTGTTCCAGTGGTATCGCTAGTTTGGGTAAGTTTGGTATTAGTATAATTTGCAGTGCCGTTAGTACTTAAACCATGACCACTTATACCACTAGCCCAATCATTATAACTAGCGAATTCGACAGCAACATCGCCTCGGTACCAACCATTTTCACCAGCTGTACCACTTGTTTTTAATGAACATGTTGGTTTAGTTCTATCGACTTTATAAGTAGCATTACAAATCGCTGAGTTACCAGCATTATCTTTAATAAAACCATAATATGTTGTACCAGTTGTATCATAATTTATGGTAAGAGTATCAGCATTATCAAAACCACCAATACCTTTTTTGGCAATACCACTTGTGGCGTCTGATGGAGCTTTGAAACTAACGTTAACGTTAGTTACATACCAATTGTCTTCGCCTTTAGTACCAGAAGCCTGTAATTGACATGATGGAGCTTTACTATCCTTTTTAATAGTTACTGGGCCACAAGTTGCCGTATTACCAGCTTTATCTTTAATATAACCAGTGTATATTACACCTTTGGTATCAAGAGTCTGAGTGAGGTAAGTATTGGTATAATTAATTGAACCATTGGTACTTAAACCATAACCATCGACACCACTTGTGGCATCAGTATGAGTATCAACTGTAATCGTAGTATTACTCTTATACCAACCATTATCACCAAGATTTCCTGTAACTTTAAGGGCACATGTAGGAGCTGTTTTATCAATCTTGTAAGTTGCTTCACAGGTTCCGACATTTCCCGCATTATCTTTAACATAACCAATATATTTTGTACCAGTGTTGTCAGTTGTAACCCGTAGTGTATCAGCATTATTGATACTATTTATTCCTTTTCTTACGAGGCCGCTCATAGCATCAGTTGATGTTTTAAATTTGACCGTGATATCACTAGTAAACCAATTATTTGTGCCTTTGGTTCCTTTAGCTTCTAAAGAACAAGTTGGTTTAGTAGCATCTCTTTTAACTGTAATACTACAAGAACTCTTATTACCGGCGTTATCTTCAATGTAACCAGTATAAGTTTTAGAACTTATATCACTAGTTAAGGAAGCGGTTTTAGAACCCGTTATACTACTTAAACCATAGTTTTTAACGCCACTATCATTATCACTATGCGTTTTAAAGCTTATAGTGACATTGCTTGTATACCAAGCGTTATCACCGATAGTACCAGCAGCTTGCAATTCACAAGAAGGTGGTGTGTTATCAAATTTGAAAGGACCATATCTTACTGATTTGCCTTGAGAGCCTTCACTAGCATTACCAGCAGCATCAGAAATTGTTCCTTTTTTAATCCAAAGGTAGTAAACACCAGTCATACCTTTAGCGGTTATGGTTACTGATTTTTCATCAGTTGGACCATTTTCCCCAGTATAGTCAGTTCCTGGAAGAGCAACCGTTTGCCAAGTAGATGGTTCGTTATTGCTGTCGGTACTCCAAGCATATTCTACACGACTATTTTTACCTAAACCACTAATAGTATCACGAGCTTTAATTGTAATAGTTTTTTCTTTAACATAACTACTAGATTGATTAGTTGGTGATATGGTAATAGTTGGTGGAATTGTATCAACTTTAATATTAGTTTTCTTCTGGGTTTTTGTACCCGCTAATGATTTTACATAACAAATATAATCTTGACCCTTAGTATCACTTAATTTAGCAGCTTGGCTGATACCTATACTACCATACCCAACGTAATTAGAATAATTAGGATTATCTTTACCATTTTGAATTTTAGAAATACCAAAGTATAAACCACTATTACCAGCGACGCTTGTACGCATACGTGGGATAACATCAGTTATATACCAGTTGCCTTGACCCATAGTTCCGATATTATCGAAGTTACATGATGGTGTAGAAGTATCGACGTTATTGACTGAGATTTTATTTTTAGGTTGGACGGAAATATTACCAACCATATCTTCAGTCCAAATGTTGTATTCTCCAACACTTGGAGCATTGTATTCTTTTTCATATTTACAATTTTTGCCGTTGGCATCACATAATTCAACTTTATTAACGCCTGGTGCATTGTAAGAATTACCAACGCCAACATAGAAGCGACGCGCACCACTACCATTACCATCGTCTAGTTTAACGATTACTTTTTGGGTGGCTGTAACCCAATCTGATGTAGCAATAACGGAAGCGGTTGCTTCTTCTTTATCAATACGAACGTTGATAGTACGTGATTTAGTTGAACCATCTTTAAAGCGGTATGAAACAACTACGTTACTATCAAGAATGACAGTTGCATCAACGTTGAAAACATTGTAATAAGCATCAATATTATCAATATAGGTGTTACCTGTATAAACATTAGACTTCTTTTTAGAAGGATTAGTACTATCAATGACAACATTTTTTTCAGTTGTATTACCATTAAAATCGAAGGATACTGAAACAATAGGATTGGTTTCACGACTATTTTGGGCTTCATCTTTATAATTATCACTAGAAACAACTAAAGTTAAGGCTTTGTTTGTCCATGCTAAGGCATTGTTTGAATTAGGACTTAAAGCAGCAGATGCTCCCGTAACCCCTTTTTGGTACGCAACAACTTTTATCTTCGTATCATTTAGAGCTTGCTCAGCAAGCGTACAATTATTTTTATTATCAATAAATTTGGTTTGAATCTCACCATTTTTATAAGTTATTTCAACCATCTTACAAATCATATTTTCGTTATTAACAGGATTTTTGATAGTTGATAAACCATTTTCAGTTGCTTCATCAGCCGTTAAGTAACCTTCAACAACCAGTTTGTTAACAGAAATGGAAGTTGTACGATCAATATTGTTTTCACGAGCCCATTTAGCAGCTGATGTTTCGATTTGCGAAACTTTAGATTCATAGGCTTTTTGTTTTGATCTATTGGTTATGCCACTATAAGCACCGATAGCAACAATGGATAATATACCAAGAATGGCTACAACAGCTAATAATTCAACTAATGTAAAACCTTTTTTATTATGCATATAAACGCCTCTATTCTATCGAGAATTATACCATACATTTTTATAAATTTGTGATATCTTTTTCATTTTTGTTGAATTTTAATTTTCTTCTTTTAAAAGTCCTCGATTTTAAAGGGCTTAGTTAAGAAAAAAATTAAAATTTTAAAGTGTAAAAGTATTAAAAAAAGCCTACACTTTTAGGTGTAAGCTTAAGAAGTTCACTATTCAAAATCAATATCGGTAAGACCACTACTTTGATTTTTTTGATCATCTTGACTTTCTTTATACAATTCTTGAAGAGTAATATAATAACGACCATCATCGCCAAGGAATGTTATTTTTAATTCCCCAGTTACACTAATAAAGATATTGTAATCTAAATCAGCTAAAGTATCTTTTTTATAGTATTTATTAATTTTGCTAAGAATATCAGCTTCTGTTAGATTGAAAGAAGTTAATATTTCTTCTTTAGTTAGCATTGTTTGACTTTCTTTACTATAGATGTAATATTCACCATCTTCATAAAGAGATTTGGCATCACATAGTGCTCCAAGATTATTAGAAACAGCAATACTAATGTATTGGTCATTTTCAAAAGTTTCAACAGATGGTTTATAGTATAGATTTCTAACATATTTGTCACATGATTTTGTATTTTCTGGAGCATTTATACGATCATAATATTCATTAGTTTTATTATTGATAGTTGTTAAAGCTTCATTAATTACGGCATTATCTTCTTTATAACTGATTTGTCTAAAGTAGCTATTAGCTAAAAAGCACTCTTCTTCTTTAGCACAAGCAGGAAGAACTTTTATATCATGAAATTTAAAGTTGCCTATTTCATAGTCCTTTAATTGAGCAGCAGCAATTTCTGGTGTGTAAATTGGAGCTTCGTCCTGCTTTTTGTCTTCTGTTTTATTTTTTTTAGGTAAGCAAGCTACAACGATGATAACAATTAAAGCAATAACTGCAACAGCAATTAAGCTTATTATAATTATTTTTTTCTTATCTTTTTTCATTTTATCTCCTCTATTCTACCATGAACCTGAATCATAAGTACAATTACCTGCAATATCACAAAGAGTCCATGATGCATACAACGATCCAATTCCTGAGCAAAAGCCTTCTTTTCCAGAATGGGCTCCATTTGGAGTTACTGGCGATTTGTAAGCGGCATGTTCAAGATCCGCACCTATAAGGTAAGAAGAATCAGCTTTTGATAATCCACTTGTGGCATCGTAAACATTACCGGTTCGGTAAGTTTTATTTACGCCGGCAGGACAACCATTATCAGCATTGGAAACCCAAAGGGTTGGGTATGTTTTATCGATTGAAAAATATTTTGTCGGACAAGTAGTACTATTTCCAGCATCATCATAAATTGTTATAGCAGCGGAATGGCTACCATCACTAGACATTGTATAAGTAGAATAATACTTTGTACTTGCTCCATTTACCTTGAAATAATTAACATCACTACTAGTAGAAGTTAATGTTACGCTGGAACGGTACCAGCCGGAATTACCAGATGTTCCACTTACTCTAAAGCCAGATGAACATATTGATGATGCTGGAGGAATTGTATCACGATAAGCTGTTGTATAACATGAACTTGTATTACCAGCTTTATCGGCAATATATCCAATATATGTTACACCATTGGCTCCAGAGTCGTAATCTAGTGTTTTTTCTCTTGGATAGTTATAATAGCCACCTATACCATAACCATCTACCCCACTCATAGCATCATAGGTAGAACTAAATTTAATACCAACATTTGATTTACACCAACCATTTTCGCCCGAGTTTGTACAAGTCTTGCTTAATGTACAAGAAGGTGGTGTAGTATCTCTTTTAACGGTAACGGCACATGATCCTATATTACCAGCTTCATCCTCAATATATCCTGTATATGTTTTAGATTTAGTATCAGTAGTCAATTTAGCGCTTGTAGCACCTGTTGTACTACCTATTCCATAACTTTTAATACCACTTGGCCAATCTGTTCCACTACTCTTCAATGAAATTTCAACATCTGAATTGTACCAACTATTCCAGCCATAAGATCCACTAGCTGTAATTGAACAAGTTGGAACAGTTTTATCAACTTTGTATACTGCATTACATATTGCTTGATTACCAGCATTGTCTTTAATAAAGCCATAGTAAGTTGTTCCACTTGTACTATAGTCAACAGTTAGGGTATCAGCTTTATCAAAGCCACCTATACCTTTGGCAGCAATTCCACTAGTCGCATCTGTTGGAGATTTAAAAGAAATAACAATATTGCTTTTATACCAGCCATTGTTACCAAGCGTTCCACTAGCTTGTAATTTACATGATGGAGCTTTAGTATCTTTTTTAACTGTTACCGGACCACAAGTAGCCTTATTACCGGCTTTATCTTTGATATAACCAGTATATTTTACACCGGATGTATCATCTTTTTGAACTAGTTTAGTAGTAGTATAGTTTGCCCCACTAGTGCTTAAGCCATAGCCATCAACACCACTTGTAGCATCCGTGTGAGTTGCTACTTCAACAGTAACATTACTTTTAAACCAACCATTATCACCATTAGTACCAGATGTTTTTAAACTACAACTAGGTGGCGTTTGGTCGATTTTATAAGAAGCTGCACAGGTTCCAATATTACCAGCATTATCTTTAACATAACCAGTATATTTTGTACCGGTATTGTCATTAGTAACATGAAGTGTTTCAGCATTAGCTATATTATCAATACCTTTTTTAGCAAGACCACTCATAGCGTCTGTTGAAGTTTTAAATTTAACAGTGATATCACTTGTATACCAATCATTTTCGCCTTTTGTTCCAACGGCTTGTAAAGAACAACTTGGTTTAGTGGCATCTCTTTTGACTGTAATACTACAAGAGCTCTTATTACCGGCGTTATCTTCAATGTAACCAGTATAAGTTTTAGAACTTGTATCACTAGTTAAGGAAGCGGTTTTAGAACCGGTTGTACTACTTATACCATAGTTTTTAACGCCACTATCATTATCACTATGCGTTTTAAAGCTTATAGTGACATTGCTTGTATACCAAGAGTTATCACCGACAGTACCATCAGCTTGAAGCTCACAAGAAGGGGGCGTGTTATCAAATTTATATGGTCCGTAGCGGGCTGATTTGCCTTGTAGGCCTTGACTAGTGTTTCCGGCGGCATCAGAAATAGTTCCTTCTTTGATCCAAAGGTAGTAAACACCGGTCATTCCTTTGGCGGTTATGGTCACTGTTTTTTCATCAGTTGGACCATTTTCGCCAGTATAGTCAGTTCCTGGAAGTGCAACTGTCTGCCAAGTAGATGGTTCGTTATTGCTATCAGTACTCCAAGCGTATTCTATACGACTATTTTTACCTAAACCACTGATCGTGTCACGGGCTTTAATCGTAATAGTTTTTTCTTTAACGTAACTACTAGATTGATTAGTTGGTGATACGGTAATAGTTGGTGGGGTTGTATCGACTTTGATATTAGTTTTCTTTTGGGCCTTGGTACCAGCCAGTGATTTAACGTAACAAGTGTAATCTTGACCCTTAGTATCACTTAGTTTGGCCGCTTGACTGATACCTACACTACCATAACCTACGTAATTAGAATAGTTAGGATTATCTTTACCATTTTGGGTTTTAGAAATACCAAAGTATAATCCACTATTACCAGCGACGCTTGTACGCATACGTGGTGTAACATCGGTTACATACCAATTATTTTGACCCATAGTTCCGATATTATCGAAGTTACATGATGGTGTAGAAGTATCGACGTTATTGACTGATATTTTATTTTTAGGTTGGACGGAAATATTACCAACCATATCTTCAGTCCAAATGTTGTATTCCCCAACACTTGGAGCATTGTATTCTTTTTCATATTTACAATTTTTACCATTGGCACCACATAAGTCAACTTTTTGAACTCCAGGATCGTTATAAGCATTGCCAACACCAACGTAGAAGCGACGAGCACCACTACCATTACCATCATCTAGTTTAACGATAACTTTTTGGGTGGCTGTAACCCAATCTGATGTAGCAATAACGGAAGCTGTTGCTTCTTCTTTATCGATACGAACATTGATGGTACGAGATTTAGTTGATCCATCTTTGAAACGATATGAAACAACAACATTACTATCAAGGATAACAGCGGCATCAACATTGAAAGTATTGTAATAAGTCGTTGTATCATCAAGATAAGTAGTACCAGTATAAACATTAGATTTTTTATTTGATGGATTAGCATTATCGATGACGATGGTCTTTTCCGTTGTACTACCATTAAAGTCAAAAGATACGGCAACAACTGGATTTGATTCCTTAGAATTTTGGGCTTCATCTTTGTAAGTATCACTTGAAACAACCAAAGTTAAGGCTTTGTTAGTCCATGCTAAAGCATTGTTTGAGTTAGGACTTATTGCCGCAGATGCCCCAGCCACACCTTTTTGATAGGCCACAACTTTTATTTGGGTATCATTTAAGGCTTGTTCAGCTAAGCTACAATTGTTTTTAGTTGCATCAAATTTTGTTTGGATTTCACCATTCTTATAAGTTATTTCAACCATCTTACAAATCATATTTTCGTTATTAACAGGATTTTTGATAGTTGATAAACCATTTTCCGTAGCTTCATCGGCTGTTAAGTAGCCTTCAACGACTAGTTTATTAACAGAAACTGATGTTGTACGGTCAATATTATTTTCACGAGCCCATTTGGCAGCCGAAGTTTCAATTTGGGAAACTTTGGATTCATAGGCTTTTTGTTTTGAACGATTAGTTACACCACTATAAGCGCCGATAGCTACGACCGATAAGATACCTAAAATGGCTATGACAGCTAGTAGTTCTACTAATGTAAAACCTTTTTTATTCACTATAAAACTCTCCTATCCTATCGAAAATTATAACATACTTTTTATTTAAATTGAACCATCTTTTTGGAAAAGAGAAGCAAACAAAAACAAGTATGTTAAAAAATACTTGTTAGGATGTGAATTATTAAGCCAGTAAGAACGCCTGTACTGTAAATAATGGCCAAAATTTTCATATTTTCTTTAAAGTTTTTATTTGATTTAAAAAGGATTAAAATAGCTATTCCACTACCAGTTAGTAACCCAGATATAACTGATGATAAGCTGATAGCACCTTTTAAATATAGTTCTGTTAACATGATACTTGAGCCACAGCTAGGGATTAAACCAATTAAACTAGTAATAAATGGTCCAAATGGAGAATCTTTAAGGAAGATTTTGCTCAAGTAAGGACTACCAAAGTAGTTGAAGATAACATTGATGATAAAAGTTATTAGAAGTAAGTATACTAAGGTTTTGGCAGTATGAATCATACTTGATTGAATTAAGTGATGTTCATGTTCGCAACCGCAATGTTCTTCATGACATATATCATAGTGTTCATGTTCTTCAGGTTTCTTTTTATAGAAGAGATTAATTAGGTAACCAACTATTAAAGCAACACCAAATTTAATTAGAAGGATTAAGGCGATATCTTTGAAAGGAGCTTTTTCTGATAAGAGAATTGGGAGCATCTCATCACTCGTTGATAGATAAATAGCAATTAAAGTTCCTAGGGAAATTATACGCGTAATGTAAAGATTGGTAGCGACAACAGAAAAACCACATTGAGGAATCATTCCTAAGATACTACCTAATAAAGGACCAAGTTTTCCTGATTTTAATAAAATATTATTGGTTTTAGTGCTTAGCTTATGTTCCAGTAGTTCAATTACTATAAACGAAAGGAATAAAAAAGGAACTAAACGAGCAGTATCCACTAAAGTATCACAAATTATTTCTTGCATATTTTTCCTCCTTTTTTATTACAAAGTATATCATATATTTTATCTATTATAGTAAGACAAGTCAATTAATTTAGTTTTTTTAATGCAAAGCTATTTCATCGCCACCACGGGGATAAGCATCTAAGAGATTATGTATACCTTGATAATCAGCTTGTTCAAAGGTATAAAAACCATTTTTCTTAGATAAGATATAATAAATGACATAACGATTTGATAAGTTGAAGCAATATATTTTAGCAAAGTTCCAATCTTCGTATCTTTCGTCGTATAATTCGCAGGTTGTAATGCTTGTACGTTCATCGAGGGTAAATAGTTTACGACCAAGGTAATTAATGGCAAAATCAATATCATCATAGCTTGTTACAAGCGGAAAAGTGGCAAGTAATGTTTTTAACTTGGCAATTTTGTAAGCATAAAGTTTACTTTGGTCAAGGCGATGGCTATCAACGATATTATTGATGCGCATAAATTCACTTCGGAGTGTTTGAGCGATGGCATTAATTTTGTATGTTGCATAGTAGTTTTCGATATATTGAATACGGCGATCAATGTCGACTAAGGTAGTCTGGTCAAATGAATGATCACCAGGTTTGATATAACCTTCAGTATTAAGACGCATTTTGATACGAGCCAAGTCATTTAGCCTACAAGCATCAGCAGATATATTCGGAATCTCAGCATAACTATGACCGCTAAAGCTAACAACCTTAGCTGGTAATTTAGCTAGCTCAATTACTAATGGAACATAAACTTGACTAGCCCAACTAGTGCAAACAACACGGAAATCAGTAACATTTTCTAAGTCGATTTTACGATTTAAAATTTCCCTTTTTAAATCATCATCGGCATAGAAATAGCGTGGATCATAGGAAAATAATTCCCCACTTCTTATATAAAGATAACGAGCTATTTCATCAGGTGTCCAAATACAATCTTTTAATTCTTTTTCTAAAGTAGCTATAACATTCATTTTTTGGTTCCCCCTTTTTATACAAAAAATGTTTTTTATTTGTCGGTTTACTATTATATAGGATATTTTAATTAAGTCAATTTTTTTAGAAATATAAAATTTTTCAAAGTCTTATAAACAAAGGGATAGCAAAATTTTTTAGCAAGAAGCTATCAAACTTAGGATTATAATAAGAAAATTCAATTAATTTAGTCTTTTTAATGCAATGCTATTTCATTGCCACCACGAGAATAAGCATTTAAGAGATTATGAATATCTTGATAGTCAGCTTGTTCAAAGGTATAAAGACCATTTTTCTTAGATAAGATATAGTGGATGACACAACCATTTGGTAAGGTGAAGTAAAATATTTTAGCAAAATTCCAATCTTCGTACCTTTTGTCGTACAATTCAGATTCCCTAACGCGCGTACGTTCATCGATGGTAAAGAGTTTACGAACAAGGTAATTAATCATAAAAGTAATATCATTATATCTTGTTACAAGTGGAAAGGTAGCAAGTAATTTTTTTAATTTGGCAATTTTGTAAGCAAAAAGAGTACTTGGGTTAATGCATTGACTATCAACGATGTTATTTATACGCATAAATTCACTTCGGAGTGTTTGAGCGATGGCATTAATTTTGTAGGTTGCGTAGTAGTTTTCGATATATTGGATACGGCGATCAGTGTCGACTAAATCAATCTGTTCATAGCTAAGATTGGTATAACCTTCGGTATTAAGGCGCATTTTGATACGAGCTAAGTCATTTTTTATACAAGCATCGCCTATTATTTTTGGGGTCTCAACTAAGCAATGACTACCGTATCTAAGGACCTTAGCAGGTATTTTAGCCAATTCAGTTAATAACGGAACATAAACTTGACTAGACCAACTAGCGCAAACAACACGGAAATCAGTAACGTTTTCTAAATCAATTTTCCGTTCAAAAATTTCCGTTTCTAAATCATCATCGGCATAGAAATAGCGTGGATCATAAGAAAATAATTCACCACTTCTTATATAAAGATAACGAGCTATTTCATCAGGTGTCCAAATATGATCTTTCAATTCTTTTTCTAAAGTACCTATAACATTCATTTTTTGGTTCCCCCTTTTTATACAAAAAATGTTTTTTTATTTATCGGTTTACTATTATTATAGAATGTTTTAATTAAGTCAAATTTTGCTCAAAAAAAAGGAATCAATGACGATTCCAACGATTATTATACATATTATTTAAATAAGATACACCAAAGGTATTATCTAAGAATTCTTCATAGCGATTAGCAGGAGGCAACCCTCTTTCAAAGTCTTTGCCACGATTTACGGCACTAAAGGTTAAGAAAGTATCAAAGATAAGAAAGACAATTAGGAATTTCATGACTTTAGTACCAATTTCATGATCTTGATTATCAATTATCTTTTTTATTTTAGGATAGACTAATTTGATCCAAAAGATGCCTAAGAAGCCCCAAAAGATAGAATAAGTTAAGCAAATACGACCATGTATATTTAAGAATTTTTTACTATAATTCCAAGCAACAAATCCTAACATATATTCCATTAGAAAACTCATAATATATTCTAAGATAGAACCAGTTATAAAGGAAGTTTTAAATATTTTAACTAAACTAGCATCTTTTATTTTATAAAGCATAACAGTTAAGACAACGGCTCCTACGCCATAAACGACATTAAAAGGACCAATAACTAAAGCAGAATGGTTTATTAAGAGGTGTTTTTTTAGTAAGGACCAAAGGCCTTCTACTAGCCAACCTAGTAGACAACCAAAAATAAATAAGTAAAAAAGGTTATAAAAATTTAATTTTTCTTTTTGCATAAGGTACTCTCCGTCTTCTTACTAATTGTAACATTTATCAGAAACAAAGCAAGTTTTGGGGTCTTTTTTCTTAACTTAACTTACTTTCGATTATTTTTAGATATTTATTATAAGGGATTTTATTAGGTATTTCAGGGTCTTTGAGATAGTTATACTTAGTTAATTCGGCAGTAAATAGTTCTTTTAATAAATTTAGTTCAGATAAGTTATGACAATTTTTTAAGCGTTCTTCGATAGTTGTAAGTAGTTCTTGAATAGCGAATTTATTAAGAAATTCATTAGTAAAATATGCTAAACCAAGTTGATTATTACTATATTTTTCAATAATTTTCTTTAAGAGAATAACATTATGGTTTTCGTTATATTCAAGGATAGATGCTTTTAATTCCCCTACTTCGTCAGTAATTATTTTATGGCGATCGAGGAGAATAATTGGTAACCCATTTGGTGTTTTTTTAGTTTTAAAAGACTGACTTGTACGATAGACATATTCTAAGTAAGCCGTTTTAATAGTTTCATCATCGATAAAGATTAAATCTTTAAATAAAAGAAGATAATCAGGGGTTAGATATGGATTTTTGGCGGTTTGATTATTATTCTCATACTTATTTAAGAAGAAAAGATTATGATTTTGGGAACTATTATTGATTAAGGTACGAGGCAAAGCAAAGAAAGAATGACCAAAACGATTAGGAAGGATAATATTTTCAAGAGTATTATTATTTAACTTTGTAAAACCAAAATTAATATCTTCAGGAACAAAGACATGTAGATTATCATTAGTAATAAGTGTCGCCGTTAATTGCTCATTTGGCAAAGAAGCAAGGGTATCATTCCAACTACTTAAAAAGTCAGCAAAATTTAGCATTCTTTTCGGATTAACTGAACTTAATAAGTAAGTAAATTTTTCTTTTGGTTCATAAAGAGTAATTTCTTTACCATATAAAGCAACGTTAAGTGGTTGGTAATTATTAAGATTGATGTTTAATTCATAATTATAGAGTTTATTGAATAATTCATGAAGACGATTATTTATTTTAAAGATATCAGTTATTTTATACTCTTTTAGTCTTTTATTCTTTCTAATTTCTTTTTCTGATTGATGAAGGAAATGGTTAAGATTTTGTAAGAAATTTATTTCATTTTGATAAGCTTTTTCAGTTATTTTAGTTACATCATATTGATTAATAAAGGTAGTCGCTTCTTCTAAGGTCATTTTATAGTATTTTAAACAAACAATGGCTTGGTAACTATCATAATCTTTAAGACGAATTTTTTCTTCAATATTTTTAGCATAGTTTTCTTCATAGTTAAGGACTTCTTCTAAAGTACGCGGAACAGAAACTACAGCCGGACGTTTTATCTCCTCTTTAGTTTGAAGCCATGGAATAACCGATAAATAATAAGTTATTATTTTATTCATTTCTAAGACGGATAAGTTAGCAAAGGAAGTATTAGCAAATATTTTTAAGAAATTACCATATTTCTTACGATTAATACCATCAATTGATTCAACAATAGTCTTTAAGATGTTAGATAAAGGAGAATGATTAAAACCAATAGCATCATTATTAAATAAAGTAGTAAGGAATTTATTATCTAACGGATATTTTTGATAGATATCAAGTAAGAGTTGTTGTAAGTCATTATGTTTAGTTAGATATTCGAGGTGCGCAAATTTTAATTTAATAGTTTGGCTATTTAAGAATTTTAAGTCTAGACTATCTAAAAGATAATTATTTTTTTCATAAAGATTTTTAAAAGTCTTTAAGACAGCTTGATTATTATCGAAGAGTTTTAAAAGGACATCTTCATTCGTACAAATTAACTTCTTATCATTAATGGAAAGTTGTTCTAGAAGTTTAATTAAGGTCGTAGCTTCTAAATACTTAGCAGTACGATTATTTATTAAACTACTAAGTAAAAGATTATCATGGTTCAATAAGGTTATAATGTTAGAATAAGCAACTTCACTTGAAAGAATTTTACTTAGAATACTTTCTTCTTTAAGTAAGTTATTTAGTTCTTTTAAATTAAGAGAAGTAAGGAATTCTATTAAAGCATTATTTGATAATTTACTAATTAATTCTTTGTTTTCTAAAAGATAAGAAATCGTTAAATTATCAATTAAGTAATCAGTGGAACTACTAAATAAAATTAGATTTTTAAGGGCACGGTTTTGATAAAGTTCTTTTTTTATTTCATCTGTCATAGTTTTAATGATACTAATGGCCCCATATGGATTGGTAATGTTTTGGGCTTTAGTTAATAAAGAGACTTTTTCGCGGTCAGTGATTTTTAAAAGACAGGCTTGAATCATCGTAATATTGGTGGAATTAATTGAGTTGACGATACGTGAACATAATATCTCATTATCTAATATGACTTTACGGAAAGTATTTTTAGAATCACCTAAGATAGCAATAATAGTAGGACCGGATAATTTATAAATATCTTCATTAGTTAACTTTTCATAGAATTCACTTGGCATTAATTTAATTAAGCGATTTAATTCTTGATAAGTTAAGGCTTTCTTTTCATTAAGACAGATATCTAAGATTTCATTGTATAAATTATCATTTTGTTTAAAGATTTTCTTAATTAAGTCATCATTACTATTTAAAAATAATTGACGATTAACGTTATTTAATAATAATTTATCTAAGGAAGCAAGAATTTCTTTTTGAATGTTGACGGGAAGTTTAGTATAAATAGTAACATTTTTATTATTTAAAAGAACTTCATGAACTTTAGCGTTAGTAAAAAAGTTTTCAAGATAATATGGTTTTAGACTATTGATAAGGTAGAGGATGATACTTTCTTGCAGATAAGGAAATCTTGGATCATCCGTGATAATAAATAAAGTTTCTTCATCAAAGAGATTAATAAAGGAATCGATGGTATCATAAGCAAGTGGTTCTTTATTTAAGGCTGTAAAATAAGTGAAAAGAAAATCAAGATGGTGAATTAAGACTTCTTTATTTTCATAGCCCTTGATAAATTCTTTGATTGTCTTTAAGGAATATAAGGAAAAGACTTCAATATTTTCAAGTAAGTTTTTTTGACTTTTCGCATCAAGGCAGTCATAACGAAGTTGGTGATTTATAAAAAGATTTTTTAGGTCGGTATCTTGCCAAAGAATGGCAACTTCTTCACTAGTTAAGAGATTCGCAATCATTGAAGGGTTTTGTTTAATATAAGTTTTGGATTTATCCGCAGTTATGATTTTTAAACGTGGTTTACTTACGTGATTAGAAGCTAATAAAATAGTTGGTAAAGTGATGTTATTAGAGTTATATAAACTAATGAAGGTTTCATCATTTATTAATTCTTCTACACCGGTTTGATTAGCTAATTTACTGGCTAATTTAAGATAATTTAACATATCACTTTCGGCAAAGTGGTCAATAGTAAATGATTTATCTTGGATACGGGTCGTAAGAATATTAAAGGCTTCTTCGCAATTAAGAGAATCAGGATATTTGATTATTTCTAGTAAAAGAGCATCTTTAGTGTTGGTTAATTGTTCGCTATTAAAATGATAATTGTGGCGAAGTAATTTTTGTAATAAGACAATTTCCATGCCATTTAAAAAATTATATTCCTTTTTTAAAGACATTTTTTCATCAAATAAATCTGTTTCATCAATATTTTGAGCAATTAAAAATAAGAAGTTTTCCTTAATATTCTTGTTTAGCTCTTGTTTTTTTATCATTCGGTCTAGGGACATGATTATACTTTTAATAGATTGATAGTCTTTTTCAGCTAATAAGTTTAAAAGTAATTCTTTTGATTTAGCATCATCAGTAATTAAATAATTTATGAATTCCTCTTTATTATTCTTCATTTAATAGCACTCCTATTCTAACTAATTATAACATGAAAAGAGTGTTTAAAGAAGAAAAAAACAAGGATTTAATTTTCCTTGTTGTGAAGGGCTTGATTAGCAAGGGCGATGGCCCCCGAGTTTGACAGTTTCAACTTTTTTTTGCCCGCAAAGCCTCATAAAATAAGGACTTCTTTATTTTTACAAAATGCGTACCATATTCGGACATTGATTTACTTATAAATTTATGTTAAAATTTAAACATAGTTAAACACTTGACTATTAAATTTATACTAATTTGCTTTATTTATAAGGCTTTAAACAATGTGTCCAAAAATTTTTTTCAAAAAAAATTATCAAGTTTGAAAAAAATACAATGGTACGCATTTTTTAAATGGAGCAAAAACCTTATAAATAAAGGGATTGTGAAACTTTTTTCTTCAAAACTGTCAAATTCAGGATTATAACATGAAAAGAGTGTTTAAAGAAGAAAAAAACAAGGATTTAATTTTCCTTGTTGTGAAGGGCTTGATTAGCAAGGGCGATGGCCGCATCTAAGGTGTTGGCACAAGCTAAAAAGCCATTTATGTGAACGAAGCGAGCATCTTTAATGTTACTTACTTGGGCTAGTTCGTCGTTACTTAAGCCTAAATATGTGGAAGGAAAATTAACAACTAATTCTTTTGAATCCTTACTAATAGTTCGTGGTTTAATGTTGTATCCTCCCCTATTTGAAGGAAAGATAATGATTTTAATTTCTTGGGCTGAAGGGTCTTCAGAATCAAATAAAGCATCATTGTATGGCATATATTCATCTAAGATTAAGATTGGTTGATGATTATTTTGAGCGATTAGTTTTTCAATTTGCTTTTGTGCAGTTAATTTAGCCTTTTCTTTCAAAATTAAACGGTCAAAGATGATTTCAGCAACTTGGCAAGCTTGTTTGAAGCCTTCATCATTATCAACATCTTCATTCCAAGCTTTGTTAAATAAATCTATCACATTATCTAAATCCATTAGTTTATAGTCAGCTTCGATTTTAGGAAAATTGCCATTATCGATGCCATCAATTTGCATAACTAGTTTTTCATCAATTACTTGCCAAAGTTTGGCTGGTTCTGTGGTTATTTTAGCTAGATAAGAAAGACCATATTCTTTCCATAGTAAACCAAAGGAACTATATTTTATTTTATCATTACGCATTTGGGCATTAGGACCATGGTGGTCAAAACGACCATAACCAATATCATAAACAATTTGGTCACCACGTAATTTTGTAGGAAGCGAATTAGCGCGGTAAACGATGGAATTAGGAAATATTTTATTTAAAAAAACGCTAGAAAAGACATCATCAGGATGAAAAGTTCCACCATGGGTAATTAAGGTGGCTTCCGTAATATTTTTAGTTAAATTAATCATTATTTTTCCTTCTTTCTAATTGTGGTAAAACGAGCTAATTTGGTTAAATCGAGAGTAATTAAGAGGAAGAATGCAACCAAAAAGCAACGAAGATAGTTACTGAAAATAGTCGATTTGATGGCAATAAAAGGGCAATAAGGTAAAGCAAGTATGGCGATGATAGTTATAATGATGGCAAGAAGCATATGGCGATCTTGATAGATAGTTATGAGATTTAGAATTGTCACCTTTTCCGTAACATTCTGAAGAGATAAAAGCAAGAAACAAAAAAGGTAAGTATTTAAAGCTAAAGTTGTTGCTAAGGAAGCTGAGCCGCCAGCAGATAAAGATTCCATATACGGAATAGTTACAGCAAAAGTGACTAGGAGACTAGAAATTACCAAAAGAATTAAGTCTTGTTTTAGATAAAAAGGAGCATTTTCTTGACGAGGTGAACGTTCCATAATATCAGTATCAAAACGAAAGTATGGGGCAAAGCAAGTAAGGAAGATATTTTTCTTAAAACCGATAATTAATAGTAAGAGATAATTAAAAGGCATAGGATAACCTAACAAACTCGTAAAAATGATAGATAAAAATAAGGCACTAGTTAAAATAGTATTTAGATTCGTCGCTTTAATTAAATTGTCAATTATACCACGAGCTTTTTTTATTTGCGAAATACTGGTTGCTAAATCTTCATCCTTAACATAGTAAAGATTTCTATGGTCGGTTAACTTTTGAATTTGCTCGGCGGTTAATTGGTTCTCTTGTAAAATAATATTTTGTCTTTTCGACAAATCTAAATCAGCATAACTTACTTTTTGAAAAGACGAAGTAAGTTTAGGAGAAAGTTCACTATCAGAGCAGATTATTAAGTTTAGCTTAGCACAATGTAGGATTTTTAAGAATTTGGAAAGTTCCGAGTTACTAACCTGTGGTAAGAAAATAGTCTTGGTACAAGATAAAGCAAAAGCATTAGAAACTGAATTTTCTTTAGAATAGTATTTTAAATGAGGAGGTAATAGTAATAAAAAAGTAACTAAGTAATAGATAAGGGAGGTTACAAAGGATTTAAAAAGGGATAAGTCACTTTGATAGTTAAAGAAAGCTATAATAGCAATGATAAGGGAAAAAATTAAAGGATAAAAGGCAGATTTTTTATAGGGAGGAAGTTCCGTATAGTGATAGTTTTTAGTTATTAAATTAAAGATAAATTTTGTAATGAGTGAAAGGAGAAAAAGGATTAATAAAAAGAAACTAACTTTTTTAGTTGTAATAAAAAATGATAAAAGAAAGATAAATAAATAAATTATGTCTGGAAATATTTTTTTCATTAGACCACCCTTTTTTTATTATAGCATATTGGATAAGAAAAAAAAGTGTCATAAGGCACTTATTTGTTCAAGGGCAAGGTCAACATTAGCTTCGTATTCTTCTTTAGTAAATTCTTGGGAAAAGACTTTTTCATGAAGGTAGCCTATTCCACAATAACTAGTAACGGAAATTATGTTATCTTGTTCTTCTTTGATAATATCAGTGGTTCTAATCATATTAGGTAAATCTTTAGCATCAACACGCGTAATATCAAGTAAGATATGATATTCATTGTCTTTATTAGTAATATAGGCTTCAAAAGTACGCTTTTCCATAGACGGTAAGTCTTCTAATAAAAGAGACCCCGTAACATAAGTATAATCTTTTTGCTTTTGAGCGTGCAGATCAAGGAGTTTTACTTCAGTAACTAAAGAATTTTTTAATGGATAGGCAGTATCTCTTAATTCTTTGCAACATTTTAATAAGTTAATTATTTTTTTTTGGGCTTTTTTAGTTTTAATACCATCAAATATAAAAGCACTCTCTCTTACTACCTTGTCCATATTTACTCCACTTTCTTTGTTTGTTAAACTTTTTTATATAATAGTTTTTTGATGCCACCATCTTTATTTTCAAGATAAAATTCAGTATCGAAAAGGTCATGAATGACTTCTTGACGATTCTTTAATTGTAATTTTTGAGCTGCTAAATTCTCTTTAGTTTCAATTAAACGAGCTTTTTCTTTTTGAAGATTAGCTTTTTCTTCAGGTTGTTTAAGCTTATCTTGTTTTTTAGACTTGGCAATATAATCACCGATAACAATCAACTCACTTATTATTAATGGTGTTATAGCTATATTAGATAATACACTAGGTTTTTGATTTAGTAAAGTATCAAATGATGTAATATTTAAATTATTTAAGATATTTTTTAATTCTTCTGGTTTTAGTAAAAAGAAACCATCAACCATTGTTAAAGCAAGGACGCCGGTTTTAATTTTACCTAAAATACTAGATTTAACATTGTTGCCTCTTTGCATACTAGCATAGTTAATTTTTAAGATAGATAGTTCTAAGCCGATGGGAAGCAAGTAAATAGGATTTTCATGGGCTAATAAGGCCATGCAAGATATCGCATAGGCTTTATCAGATAAGCCATCTAACAAGCTCCCAAAGAATGATTGAACATGCCAAGAACGAGCTAGAGCTCCATCAAGCATATCCGTTAGGAAGAAAGCTCCAGAACATAAGGCAGTTGTTGTCGCTCCTGTTTTCATATAAATTGGGATAATCGCAAAAGTTCCAGCAGTTCTAACCCCTGTAATAAGGTTAACAATGGCCTTTTTGGTCAATTCTTTTGTTTTGTCGTTATTTTCAATTTTATTTATTTTTTTTCTCACAAATATAGCCCCCTTTTTTTGTATCGTGACTATAATAACAATAGAGTTATCAATTGTCAAATATCAATATCACTATATTTTAGAATATACGTTAAATATCCTTTGGCTATACATATTTTAGTTATATTTTCATAGTCGGTATATACACTTATTTCATTCGTTCCATTACTTGTTTTTATTTTATAAACAAAGACTCTTTCTTCACCATATTTTTCTTCTTGGGGTTCATACTCTGCTAAAGAAGTAAAAATATAATTAACATCTAAGAATTTAGTATTTATTTTAGCAAAAGTATCATTAAAGGTATCTTTATTATAGGTAACGACATTAGGTTTGGTACAAGTACCATTATCTTCTTCTTTATTTTTAGTCCCACTACATTCATAATAGGTTCCATTATAGTCAATTTCATACTGATACTTATATTTGTTTTGTTCTAACTTTTGGATTTGTTCTTCATAGCTTAGAAATTTAGTTTGATTATCTTGTTCGGTAGTTGTTACTTGCTCGGTTTTAAAGAAAGATTTAAAGCTACTATGTCTTTTGATGAAGTCATCATCAAGGACAAAAAGAATTACAAATAATAAGACAATAATGATTAAGCTGTATATGACAAGACCTTTATGTTCTTTTAAGATTTTTTTTAGCATATTTACTCCGCAATAGTATGAATTACTTTTTCTTTTTTAAGACCATTAACATAATCTTTGACCGCCATAGCTTTTTTACCAAATGGTTTAACTTTGGTTAGATAGATTATTTTATCCTTGGTTGCGATTCCTATGTTGTCTTTATTTATTTCACAGATTGTTCCAGAGGAAAACTCGCTATCTTTTTGGCCAATGAAGCATTCTAGAACTTTGATTTCGGTATCATTGATAATTGTATAAGCAGTTGGAAATGGGTACAAGCCACGAATTTGGTTATAGACTTCGCGAGCACTTTTGTTAAAGTCAATATGTTCTTGTTCTCTAGTAATATTCCCAGCATAGGTTGCTTCAGCTTCGTTTTGTTTTTGTGGATTAGCGGCGCCAACTATAATTTTTGGTAAGGTATCAATTAGTAATTCTGCACCCATTTGACTTAGTTGGTCATGAAGGGTTCCAACATTGTCATCATCTTTAATTTGATATTCACGTTGGGAGATGATATCTCCAGTATCCATTTTTTTATCCATGTACATAATAGTAATCCCGGTTTTATCAAGGCCATCTATTAAGGCATGATGTAAAGGTGCTCCACCACGTAGTTTAGGCAAAAGAGAGGCATGGACATTAATGCAACCTAGGGAAGGACAATTTAAAATAGCTTCCGGTAAAATTTGGCCATAGGCACAAGTGACAATCAAATCAGGTTTCAAAGCTAAAATTGGTTCATAGTCATTTCTAATTTTGGCTGGTTGAAAGGTAGGAATGCCATTTAGCATAGCAGTTTCTTTGACAGGGGTAAATTTTAATTCTTGATTACGCCCTACTTTTTTGTCAGGTTGGCTGACAACCAAAATCACATTCGTGTTAGTTATTAATTTTTCTAAAACGGGAACAGCAAAATCGGGTGTTCCCATAAATATTACTCTTAAATTTTTCATATAATCACCATTTTTAATTATATCAAAAAAAGCAACAAAAGTTGGCTTTTTTTGATATGGTTTTACTTTCTTTTATTTTCACTAATCAGTTCTAAATCAGTTGTTAGTTGTTTAATTCGTTCGATAATTCGACGGGCTTTAATTTCATCATCACTGTAGGAATTAATACGAAGATGACGTTCTAGTTCCGTAATATTAAGATTGGAAGTGAAGAACGTTGTCTTATAGTTATTCATCCTTTTTTGTAAAATAGTTCCTAAGATTTCATCACGACTCCATTCGGTTACTTTTTCGGCACCAATATCGTCAATTAGGAGAAGATCAACATTTTCAAGGTAGTCAATGCGATCAGCGAATGTATCAAAGTCACTTTTTATATCACGTAATAGTTCCGGAAAATAGACAATTTCCGTACTAATTCTTTTTTTGGCTAATTCATTAAAAAGGGCGGAAATAAGGTATGTTTTACCGCTACCAAAGTTTCCATGTAAATATAAGCCTTTAAATTCACCGTTTTTTTGATAAGTAGTTAAAAAGGTACGAAGCCATTTAATGACATGAAGACGTTTTTTGTCAGTCAAATCAATCTCCGATATTTTAGCATTAAAAATATCTTTATCACGGGTATGTTTATTTTCTTCGCGAGCTTTTAGTTCCTTTTCATAATGGCAAGGAACATAAGAAAAAATAATTTGTTGATTATTATTTTTAGGAATGAGCATATGCCCTTCTAAACGATTTTGACAATAAACAAGGCCAGGACAATCTTGACAATTTTTAAGCTCTGCAACGGTTGTTTCGAGAGCCGTAGTATACTTCATAGCTATTTTGTCATCAACGTCTAAGTTACTTACTAAGTTTCTAAATTCAGGGGTTGCACAAGCTTTTTCATAATTATTGATTAAGCTGCGACGATTGTAATCACTTTTATATTCTTTTGCTTCCATATAATCACCTATAATCTTTAAACATGTCTTCTAGTTCTTTTAATTCTTCGGCGGACATTTCTTCTTTTTCTATTTTATCATTAAACCAAACTGGTTCTTCATTTTTATTTTTAATATTGGCTTTAGGATCTTTTTTCTTAGTTGTTTTTTGGTGTTCTTTTTTCGCTAATTCAATGGCTTCTTTAGCGGTTTTGATATTGCATCTTTTCCATTGGCCAGCAATGGTTTCAATATATGCTTGATTTAATTTGTTATTATTTTGTTTTAAAACATAGTCTATTAAGACATTAACAACACCAGGGGTTAATTCAAGATCGATTAGTAAAGTTTCGAGTAACCTTAAGTCTCGACTTGTAGGATTAGTTCCTTTATATTTAATTCGTAAGAAGTCATATGGTGAGGTATTTTCAAACATATAGATAATCTTGGCAAGTGGTGAAGTATCGCCAGCTGGGGTTTTTAAATAATCTGGTTGGGTACGATAAACAAGGGTTGGTAAACGGCCATTATTGTATTGATAATATTTACGAGCGTTTTTACGGAGTTGATCTTTATCAAATGTCCCCTTCTCTGTTATAACAGTCCGAAGAAGTTCAATCATTTTAAGGGTATCTAAGTCATAGATAAAAGCTAATTGTTCAATAAGATATTTGGTTTTTTTAGTGAACACATGAGGATTTATTAAGCCTTTTGGCATTGAAGAATAAATAAGGTCAAAGTCAATATTAGAGTTTAGGGCTAAATTACTGCTCATATGACTTTGGGTCTCAAAAGGTTCAAGATTAGGTGAAGATTTAAAGGTTGTATCGATAGAACTAGAAATGTCTTCATAGGCTTTTAAGTCAATTTTAGGAAGTTCATATTCGCATTTTAAAAGGTCATATTCACTTTGACCAATATTATTATAGAGTGTCACATTAAAAATGGGCGATGCAAAGAATTCTTTAGCACTTAAAGGAGAATAAAGTTCATAGACATAACTATTGATTTCCCCTTCTTTATAATAGGTTTTAAGTAAACCAACACCTTCTAAAGTTTGACGAGCTATTTTAATGGTTTCAAGATTACTTTTCATAATAGTCATTAAGTGATGATGAGTATAATCAAGAGAGATAATTTCTTTAAGACTTAAGTCATGTAAGAAGGTAAAATAGAGACTTAAAGCAATAGGACCAATTATAGGCTCGTATAAGGCAATAAGATTTTTTTTATCTTCAGGGGTGATAATGCTTTTATTAATTACCGTATATGTATCTGCGGGTAGTAATGTAATTATTTTCATGCCTTCACCTCTTAATTCATCATTATTATAACTTAGTTTAGTTTTAACGACAAGATAAAGAAGATGAAAAAAATACATCAAAAGATGTATTTGTAAGATTCAACTACGTCCGTAAAGAAGAAAGTTCACTAATTGGTCCTGTTTTATTATCTACAATGTTTTCGTAAGCCACCCGTTTGGTATTTGGTGATGCTTCTTCCAGCAATTGATTATTGGTATTTTTATCTGTTGCGGATGAAATTTTAGGTAAGTTGCTGAATGAAGATGGGATAATTTCAAAGTCAGAAGTTTCATTTGGTTTCTCTTCTTCTTTGGTATTATCTTCTAGGGATGGGCTTTGATTATCTGCTGGAGGTTGATTAGCATTGCTATTATCTTCCCCCTGGTTTTTATCATCAACTGCGTCATCACTCGGATTTTCATTATCAATTATATTTTTAGTAATGTTAATTAGTAATTCGAGTACATAAGTTTCATCATTGCAATTTACTTCAATTTTTAAAGGGGTATTATTCGTTATTTCATCAGTTCTAATTAGAAGACGCAAGCGACCATTTTCATAGTCTTCATTCCACATTTGGGGATTACTTGAGCCAATAGTTATACTAGGTGTTGAGGTATTTACATATTCTATTTTACGATTTAAGTAAATAAATAAGGCGACCATATTGGTATTGGTTGTTTGATTAATATTAAGTTGATAAACATGTTCATTTTTAGTAATTTGAGTTTGATTACTATTTTGAATGATGTTATTAAATTCTTTTTCACTAAATTCGCTATTTTCGGTATAAGCGACGTTGCTTAAAAGAGCTATATCAATATTTTCAAGACGTTTTTTGACGACTAATGGTAATTCTTTAGTAATGTTTTCATAGGTATAATAATACTTATAAAGTCCTTCGGTTGCAACAAATCTATTATCTGTTAGTTCAACAATATTATAAGCATCATCTTCTAGTTTACGAACAGTTACTAAGGCTTGAGCCGTTAATCCATTACTCAATATGATAGTATTATCAACGTAGATAGTATCTTTAGCAAAGGCTTCTTGAAGAACTGTTGAAGGAATATCCCAAGTTATTTTTTCAGGCACTTCAGGTATAGCCGGAATTACTTCATCAGTTGTAGTGGTTGGTTCATCAGTTGTATTTTCTGATTTTAAATCATTTTTATTACTGACATGAATAACATTATATTTAGTAACACTATTTGTTACGTGAGTCGTTTTGACAGGTTCAATTATATTAGATGATGGTTCATCTACTTCATCAATTCTGATTGGTGTTGTTTCTTCTTGTGATTTGGTAATTTTATCTTTAGTTGTTGGCTTATTGTTTACCGGATTTTCTTTTAAATTACGATCAGTTTTAGAAAAACTCATAACGATGAGAAAGCTAATTGCAATTAAAATGATGATGCCGAGGATAGAAAACATAATTTTTTCTTCCTTTGTTAAGCCAGATTCATTAGCATTCATGGTAAATTATCTCCTCTTTTCAAGAAGTAATTTTTCACTTTGACCTCCAAACTCTCTTGAATCTTTTTTGTGCAAGTGCTTTGACCACTCGCTATCATCTATTTACAATATGACGATTGTTTTTATTATATATTTTTCTTGAAAAAATGGCAAGTAAAAAGAATGCTTTTTAGCATCCTTTATCATCTTTGCACTCATTTTGGCTAACTTTAGTGATCGTATCAGTGTAAATTTTTACTAAAGCTTCTTCTTCATCTTTAGTAAGATCTCTTAAAACGCCATTTTCATCTATGTCATGACCTTCGACAGTTCCTTCATGGAAGCCAACGATTTCACCATTTAAAACAGCAACAATAGTTGGTGCATATAGTCTTTTTTCGCCAGTATTGATTTCTTTGTTGTTATCACTTTTTATGACATAATCTTGTAATTCATTAGCTAAAGAAACAAGTATTTTGTAGTAAGCTTCATCAGCATCTTTTTTCTTAAATGGTTTATTTCTTGTATTTAATTCCCATGAGTCACGAACGTCTTTTTCGGCATCGTTATCTTCACGAATATTGACATAGTAAATAGTATCTAAACCAGTATTAGTCATTGCTGTTAATAGTTCAGGTACAGCATTACGGCACCAAGGGCAAGCAGCAAAACCAAAGTAGATGACGCCAGTTCCTTCATCAAGCATTGTAGCAGCTTCAGCTAAGGAAATATATTTGATGTTATTGTTATCAATTATGTTAACAGTTTTGTATTGGTTACCATTAGAATTTTTAGTATTATTTAGAGACTCATAATCTTTCTTAAATTTCTTTTCATCAGCAGTTAAAGTAACACTTGGCTGATTGTTTTTGTTATCATTACTATTTAATTTTTTATAACCAAAAAAGCCTGCTACTAAGATTAAAAGAATTATGATTCCTGATAAAAGTGTTTTACCATAATTATTTTCTTCTTGAACAACGGTTGTTGTTTTAGCCTTACTTGGAGTTGAATCTTTTTTGACACTAGTACTCTTTTTAGTATCTTTACTAGTAGTACTTGATGTCTTTTTAGTTTTAGTTGAACTTACTTTAGCTTCTTTGACTTCATCTTTTTTTGTATTAGCCATTTTTACACATCCTCACTTCTATTTTGCAAATACATAACTTTCTACATAAAATTTAAGAATCCCCCCTAGAAAACTTTTATTTTATGAAAGTTATCTATTGTTGGTTTATTTTTAATGTAGATTTCATATATTCGTTGGCATTTATTTTAATACCTGATTATATTATAGCAATTATTGAAAAAATAATAAAGCTTTATTTTTAAAGTTAATTTAGATTATCTTCTTTACTACAAGTAATATCCTGGAAAGTCATTTGTGTTGGACCAATAATGAGATCTTTACTACCACATTTAACTACGTTATAGTTAGTGAATTTATATAAGGTATTCCCCTCTAAGTCATCATCTTTACTAGTATAGTTATCAAGTAAGTAATCAAGACTAATTTTATTAGATGATAAAGCCATTGGTAATTCATATTTTTTAGAATTTGAAGTAACAAAGACTTCCTTAGTACAATAGGTATAAATATTATAATTATCACTTTGATATAATAAGTTTTGTTCTTGACATTGACTATCTTTAGTTAATGATACTTCGTAAGTTTCTTCGGTGATATTAGAAACAACTTTGGCATCATACATATAAATAATATAGTGATTATCTTGTGTTTCCATATTTTTAATTATTCCAACAACCGTTATGTCATCATAAACATCATACTTATCAAGTGCATCATCATTATTATTAAAAAGGATTTTTAAGGTAATATTATCAGCAAAAGTAACATAGCCATTAACCGTAATTTCATTAGTTTCATAAGGTTGCATTTCAAGATAATTCTGACCATTTTTTTTACTGATTTTACCATTTATTTTAAGATAACTATTTTTATATAAGTCATAGTTTTCAATTACAGAGTTTAAGAAGGAATTTGAATCCATTTCTTCGATGTCTACGGAATCACAAGAATAACCTTTTTGGTAGAATGGATCTACTTTTAAATTTTTGTAGTCTTCTTTATTACATTGCCAAACACGATAACCAAGGGCATTATAGACACGCGTTTGTTTGGTATTGGTTATATTGTAAGAGAAGATGGGAATTTTTTTGAATGTTACCACGTTGATAGCATCGATGATAACCAAGATTAAAAAGAAGCTACAAAAGAGGATGATCTTTTTCATAAATGATGCTTGAGGCTTTTTATTTTCTTTACTAAAGGCAATGGTAAACAAAATAATAGCTATGATCATCAGTGAAAGTCGGACGAGATTATATTGAGGTAAGATAAAGGCTATTAAGGCGCCAATAACTCCTATCATGAAATATTTAAAGTTTATTTTATTTTTTTCTTTTTGCTTTGGGGCCATACAATCACTCTTTTCATTTATAGTATATCAAAAGTGCAAAAAAAAACTATAAATAATATTTTCATTTATAGCTTTTTTTCGCAATCTTTACACTAGTTGATAGCGTCTTTTAATTTGCTTCCTGCTTTGAATGAAGCAACATTTTTTGCAGGAATTTTAAGTGGTTCTTTAGTTAATGGATTAATACCTTCTCTTGCAGCTCTTTCTTTAGAACTGAAAGTTCCGAATCCTACTAAAGCAACTTTGCCTTCTTTTTTAAGACCTTCTGTAATTCCTTCTAATGCAGCATCTAATGCTTTACCAGCATCAACTTTAGTTAAACCAGCTTTGGCTGCAATAAATTCTACTAATTCTTGTTTTCCCATAAAAAATTACCTCCCATGTGTTTTGAATTGTAAGGTATTACCCTTACATATTAAAAATAGCAAAAATACAAATTTAAATCAAGAGAAAACCTACTATTTTTCTTAAAAAATGGCGCTTTTGACGAATTTTTAGTTAAAAATGAGAAATAATCGCTTATTTCTCATTTTTACAAGGGGTAAACACCATTTTTTTAGGAATAATAATTCAAGTTAATTATTGTTAAGTTGATTATCATTGGTGAAGTTATCAGATGTATCATAGTTACTTGAATTATCTGAGTAAGTTGAGTCATCTGAAGCACCATTTTCACTTGGCGTATTATTATCATTATTTGTAGTATTATCTTGTGAGTTATCAGATGAATTATCAGAAACATTTTCATTATCAAATTCAACATCACGACCAGAAGCAATAGACTCATAATACATAGAAACTGAATTAATAGCATTTACGCTTTCAATATATTTAACGTTATAAACGATATTTTGAACAGTTTCAGAATAAGTTGTTTTGGCTTCACTTGTTACATAAACAACACCAGCATATAGAATATCGGTATCATTATCAATGTAATAAAATTCGACATCTATATCATTATTTTTACCACTTACACAAAAGCCTTTACGATTATTAGCAAAAGTTTTAGATGTTACTTTTGCATCAGTTAAACCTTTGTCTTCCATATTTTTCTTAAGACTATTTTCGGTTAGTAAGTCAATGTTGGCATTAAGAGTTTCAACAAGGATAATAACACTTTGGTCATCAGTATAAATAAAGTATTGGCCATCTATTTCACCTGATTGCCAGCCACTTGGTAAACTATAATTGTATCCACCATTGGTTACTTGACTTGTAAGAACGGTATTTGGGGTAACGGTTGAAGAATTTGAGCCGTCATCTAAGTTTTTATTGACTTTACCCAAAACGACAATTAAAACAATTATAATAATTAAAACTGCAGTAACAGCTCCACCAATAATAAGAATTTTTTTATCAATTGGTTTTTTCTCTTTTGGAGCAGCTGGAGTTGGTTCTTGGGCTTTGGGAACTTCTTCCGCATTAGAAGTAGGCGCTTCTGTTGGGGCTGCTGGAACTTTAGTTGGTTCGCTTTGTGGTAATGGGGAACCTTGTGGAGCGGCTGGTTTGGTAGCTTGGGCTTGAATTGGTTGGACAGCCTGAGATACGGAATTGGTTAATGGTTGTTGATGCAAATTATTAACATTTGATATTGCTTGAGGCATTGGTTGCACGGTTGGTTGTTGATGCATCATATTTGGATTACCAGCAATGTTTAATGCTTGAGAAGGCATTTGAGGATTCATTTGATTATTAATAATTGGGACTCCTCCTGGTTGAGCCATTTGATTCATTGGTTGTTGCACCGGTTGGCTCATTGGTTGAGCCATACCTGGAGACATGGCAACTCCTGACATCATCTGTTGATTTGAAGCAACGTTTGGTGTTACCATTCCTCTCATTGCTTGATTTATATTAGTACCGCAAATTGGGCAACTTACTGTTCCTGGTTGTAGTGGATTTCCACATTTCGGACAATTGTTCATATTATTCCCTCCTATTATGATATTAATTATATTACAAAAACAAAAAAAAAGCTATAACAATTTAAATGACAATAGCAATTAAATTATTAGAGCCTTTATTAACAATCTTCGTTACCGTTTGTGATAATTTAAAACGAGTATTTTCTGGCATGACCGATAATTTAGCTTGAATGCCTTCTTTGACAATGACATCTAAACTTCGACCAAATATTTCACTACGCCAGATATTAGAAGGATCTGTTTCATAGTCTTTCATTAAATAATTAATCAATTCTTTACTTTGAATTTCACTACCAATAATAGGTTCAAAGGTAGAAATAACGTCGGCTTTTATTATATGATATGAAGAAGCGGTTGCTTTTAATTTAACTCCATAACGACTCCCCTGTTTGATAATTTCTGGGGTATCTAGTTTCATCTCTTTAAGGGTTGGATAAACAATTCCATAACCGGTTTGTTTGGCGGTTTTTAAGGCCGTACTAATGAAGTCATTTTCTTCTTTAGTTTGTTTGTAGGAACTAAAAACTTTAATCATATTAGCCTTGGTATTAACGACTTCACCCATCATTTCATTTAAGACTTGATCATATAAGGAATCATCACTATCTAAGTTTACAACTACTGTACCTGTTGAAGTGTCAACTTGACTTATATAAGCTTTGGTTATGTACTTACTATCTTCAAAGTAAGAAAGAATATTATCAACATCTTTTAATTTATTAATCGTTAAAGTACTACTTTTAATTTTTTCAAGATATTCTTGTTTAACATAGTGGTTGTTACTTAAAACATGGATCCATTCAGGAATACTAATACTTATATCAATAACTGGGAACTCGTATAATGCACTTTTTAAGATTTCATAAATTTCTATTTCACTCATTTTTTCAACACTTATAGGTAAGACTGGTACATCATAATTACTACGTAAACTTTTAGCAATATTTTGTGTTTCATCACTATTAGGATGGGCAGAATTTAAGATGACGATAAATGGTTTATTGATGACTTTTAATTCATTGATAACTTTTTCTTCGGCTTCGATATAGCTTTCTCTTTTTAGTTCGCCAAAGGAGCCATCTGATGTAACAACAATTCCAATAGTTGAATGGTCTTTGATAACTTTTTCCGTTCCAATTTCGGCGGCTTCACTAAATGGGATGACATCGTCAAACCATGGTGTCTTAACCATTCGTGGGTTGCCATTTTCGTCTTCATACCCCTTAGAACCAGGTATAATGTAACCAACACAATCGATTAATTTTATATTAGTAGTTAATTCATCGACCTTAATCATAGCGCCATTACTTGGAACAAATTTAGGTTCTGTTGTCATAATAGTTTTACCTTGCGCACTTTGTGGAATCTCATCTAAACAATGCTTCTTTTCATATTCATCTTCAATATGCGGAACAATTAAATTTTCAATAAACCTTTTAATAAAAGTACTTTTCCCGGTTCTAACAGCTCCTACAACACCTAGATAAATTTCCCCATTACCTCTTTTAGAAATTGATTCAATTATTTTTTTATTGTTATCTTTCATAATATAACACCCCTATCACCTAATTAACTTTATGATTAGAGGAAGGGTTTAGAACAAAAAAAGAATTTTTTTAGAAAAAGAACGTTGAGAGAAGTAAAGTATTAAAAAACATAAGTTAGTTTTTGTGGTTATTTTAAAGAGATATGTTATAATAATGGAAGATGATAGAGAGGTGTTTGCATGAATAAAGAAAAAGACAAAAAGATAGAAACTGTTGATGATATTCGTGTCAAGCAATTAAATCCTAAAAAAGAACTTAGTGATTTAGAAAAAACAGCTATTTTGCAATTTGAACTAGAAAAAGAAGAAGAACTTAGTAAAACAATGGAATTTAAACTATTGAATGCTAAGCGACATAAACAAAAAACTAATAAAAGTAGTGATATTGACTTACCTTTATTAAAAGATGAAGAAGATGAATTCGACCTTCCCCGCTTAAAACCGACTTTTAAAGAAAGTATTAAAGCTAAAATATCTAATTTACGTGATAATATTCCAGAAGAAAAGGAAAATAAATCCCTTTATGATACAATTATTTTAAAGTTAGATGATATTATCAATAATAATAAAGCTTTAAAAAGTAATGATAGTAAGAAAGTAACAGCTATTGAAAAACCAAAACGTCATAAAAAGAGTTTACACCTATTAAAAACGAGAGATATTACTAAAGCGAAAAAGTTTCACTTAAACGTTGATAGTGAAGAATATGGACGTCAATTATATAATTTAAATAAAATAGCCTTAGCTAATTTAAGTGGGTCACCAAAACCAAAAGTAAAAGCACGTAAATATAGTACTTTAAATAAACTTAAAAAAATTGATAAAATTCATGTTAGTAAAAGAAGTTATGAAAAATATCAACATCAATTAAATAAGTTTGCCATCAATAAGCTATATTATAAATTAGCTCCTAAAGAAAGTAATAAATATAAATTATATCGAGCTTGTGTATTTATGTCCCTTTTCATCTTTTTAATGACAAGTGTTGTTATATTAAACTGGATGATTCAAGGAATGAGTATTAATAAATTAAGTTATGCCATGAACGAAAGTACTCCTATTAAAAATGTTGAAGAAGGAGAAATTATTAACGTCGAAGAACCAGAAGATAATAGTGAAGTTTCAGTAACAGAAAGTTTATATTGGAAATACTTAAAAACTCCCCTATCTTCAGTTGATCTTAGTTCACTTTATAAAGAAAATAATGATACCGTTGGATGGTTAATAGTTAAAAATACTAATATAAATTACCCAGTAGTTCAAACAACTAACAACGAATATTACTTAAATCATGCCTTTGATAAAAGCTCGAATGGTGCTGGTTGGGTTTATGCAGATTTTAGGGATAACTTTGCCGACTTTAATGATAATATGGTTATATATGGTCATGGTCGTAAAGATAAAGTAATGTTTGGTTCCTTAACTAATACCTTAAATAGTGATTGGTATCAGAATACAGATAATCAAATAATTCAATTATCAACCATCAAATATAATACAATGTGGCAAATTTTTGCAATTTACAAAGTGGAAGCTGAGTCTTACTACATTACAACGGACTTTGCAGATGCGGATGCTTATACTAAATTCTTAAATGAAATGAAAAGTCGTAGTATTTATGATTTTGGAATCGATTTAAATAAAGATGATAAAATTCTAACCCTTTCAACTTGCTATAATGATAGCGGAATAAGATTAGTAGTACAAGCTAAATTAGTTAAAATGCAAACCAGATAAAACTTCATTTAATTGAAGTTTTTTTATGGTATATTAATAAAAATAAAGGTATAATTATAACAAGGAGGAAGAGATGATTTATAATTGGTTAATTGTAGCAATTATTCTTTCAATTATAGAACTTGGAACGATTAGTTTAGTATCCGTTTGGTTCATTGCATCCGCATTAATATCTTTACTACTAGCATTATTAGGTTTTTCATTTTATATCCAACTTATAAACTTTGTTATTTTAGGTATTATTCTACTAATTTTTACACGAAAACCATTGTTAAAATATTTAAATAAAACAAAGCAAAAAACAAATGCTGATAGAATATTAGATATGACGGGTTTAGTAACTGAAGATATTGATATTGATCAACCAGGCGAAGTAAAGGTCGATGGCAAAAGATGGACAGCCATTGCGAAAGAAAAAATTGTTAAGGGGAAAAAAGTAAAAATATTAAATATTGAAGGAGTAAAATTACTCGTAGAGGAGGAAAAATAATGGATTTTATTATTATATTGTTAATTATTGCCGTAATTTTTATTGCACTATGTATAAAAGTAGTTCCACAAGCAGAAGCTTATGTTATTGAACGTGTTGGTTCATATTTGGAAACTTGGAATAATGGGTTACACTTTATGGTTCCATTCATCGATCGTATTTCCGGAAGGATTTCTTTAAAGGAAATTGTTAAAGATTTTAAACCACAACCAGTTATTACTAAAGATAATGTTACAATGCAAATTGACACGGTTGTGTATTATCAAATAACTGATCCTAAATTATATACTTATGGAGTTGAGAATCCGATTACAGCTATCGAAAATTTAACGGCCACAACATTACGTAATCTTATTGGAGAGTTAGAACTTGACCAAACTTTAACATCACGTGATATTATTAATTCTAAAATGCGTGCTATCTTGGATGAAGCAACTGATCCTTGGGGAATTAAAATTAATCGTGTAGAAGTTAAAAATATTATTCCACCACGTGATATTCAAGAAGCTATGGAAAAGCAAATGCGTGCAGAACGTGAAAGACGTGAAAAAATATTACAAGCTGAAGGTGAAAAGAAATCAAGTATTTTAATTGCTGAAGGTGAAAAAGAAAGTGCTATTTTACGTGCGGAAGCCGAAAAAGAAACAGCAATCAAGCAAGCTGAAGGTCAAGCTGAAGCTATTATCAAAGTTAAGCAAGCTGAAGCTGAAGGTATCAGATTATTAAAAGAAGCTAATGCTGACCAAAGCGTTATTGCCCTTAAAGGATTAGAAACAGCAGCTAAAATGGCTGATGGCCAAGCAACTAAGATAATTATTCCATCAAATTTACAAGATGTAGCTTCAATTACAACAACAATTAGTGAAATACTAAATGATAAGAAAACGAAATAAATTTAAGTCCAGATAAAACTGGGCTTTTTTTATTATAAAAAGCTAAGTAAAAATTATATATTTCTACTTAGCTTAGGGGTGGTAATGGTTATTCCCTTAATCTTTTTTGTTTATCTACTAAAAACGTTTTTTCCTAATATAAAATAAAAGGCTTTTAAAACAAGCCTTTTATTTGGTTATCTTCATAAGAAATTTCTTCATAATTAGGTTTTTTAGGGAGACCAGGCATGGTAATGATATTACCTAAATAGACTGTTATATAGCCGGCACCATTGTATAATTTAAGATCTCTTACCGTAACAGAATAATCTTTTGGATAACCTAATAAGTTTTTATTATCAGAGATGGAATATTGGGTTTTTGCTATGCATATAGGTTTGTTGGCTAAATGGTTCTTTTCTAATTCAGCAATAACAGATAAAGCTGAAGTCGTATAATTAACAGCATTAGCATGATAGAATTTCTTAACGATCAAAGCTATTTTATCTTGAAGAGAAAGATTAACATCATATAATTCTAGATATGGTGTATCATCCGTTAACTTAGTAACTTGCATAGCTAAGTCTAAAGTCCCTTTACTACCATCTTTATAAGCAGTTGAAAGACAAAAAGGAAGATGATGGGAAGTAACGTATTCTTTTAATAAAGCTATTTCTGTTTCAGTATCGGTATCAAATTTATTTAAGCAAACAATAATATTCTTGGTAAATTTACTTAAGATGTCAAGGTGTGCTTTTAAGTTGGCAAAGCCTGCTTCTAGGTTATCTTGACCGTTGTATTTTAAAGCTTTGATTGTTGTTACTAAGACGACGGCATCAGGTCTTTTCTTGGTCAGACGGCTTTTGATATCATAAAATTTTAAACCACCTAAATCACTACCGAAGCCGGCTTCCGTAATACAATAATCGCTTACCTTTAGGGCTGTTTTAGTGGCAATGATACTTGAACAACCATGGGCAATGTTAGCAAAAGGACCACCATGTAAGAAGACTGGATTATGTTCTAGGGTTTGAACTAAGTTAGGTTTAAGAGCATCTTTTAATAAAACGACAAGGGACCCAGTTATTTTTAAGTCTTTGGCAAAAAGAGGTTGGCCTTCTTTAGAATAAGCTATTAAGATATTAGATAGTCGTTTTTCTAAATCATTATAATCAGTCGCAAGGCATAAAATAGCCATAATCTCACTAGCAGCAGTGATGGAAAAATGTTCAGAATGAGGAGTTTTGCTGTTTATTGTTATATCTTTTAAGGCTCGATCATTAACATCAAGACAACGATTAAACATGATACGATTTTCATCAATATTTAAAGGATTGCCCTGATGGATATGATTATCAATAGCAGCACATAAGAGATTGTTAGCTGCCGTTATTGCATGGAAATCACCCGTAAAATGTAAATTTATTTCTGCCATAGGAATGACTTGGGCATATCCCCCACCCGTGGCGCCACCTTTCATACCAAAAACAGGACCCATAGATGGTTCTCTTAAAGAAGCAGTAGCTTTATATCCTAAATTACATAAAGCATCTAGTAAACCAATGGAAATGGTGGTTTTACCTTCACCATATGGTGTTGGCGATGTTGCAGTAACAAGGATTAAACGACCTTCTGTTGTAGATTTTATTTTAGAAAAATCTATTTTGGCTTTATCATCGCCATACTTTAATAAGTAATCTTGAAGATTTAGTTTAGTGGCTATTTCTGTAATATTTTCTATTTTAGTAGCTTGAGCTATTTCAATATCTTTCATGTAATCACCAGCTATAGTATATAACAATTAAAACATTTTATCGACACTTTTTGGTACTTTATCCTTTAAAATAGTATCAATTATTTTATCTTCCTTCTCTTTCGTAACCTTTTTACCAGTCATCATAGATAAAGTCGAAATGACTTCACGCAAGGTTTTTTCATCCTTTAAATTACCAGCTTGGAGTTTCGTAGCAAGCGAAAGAATAGTATCTTTATCAACTTTTGTTTTTTTCTCAACACGGGAGAAAAACTTATCATCAAAATTCATTTTATTCACCTAACTCATTATATGCTAATTTTTTTTTTATGTTAAAAGTATATTTTTTTTGATTCGGTCAATAATAGTAATGGTGATGAAAAATGGATAAACAAAATGGACAAAAAATTGAATGTTGTGTTAGAAATTGTAAATATAATACAGATGATAATTGCTGTTGCTTAAAGAAAATCTTAATTACAAATGATGATTTTAATGAAGATAGTAAGTTTAATACGATGTGTCAAAGTTTTTTAGAAAAATAAAGAAAAGTCCTCACTAGTTGGGGACTTTTCTTTAAGTAAATGCGTTATACCAATGATAAAGTTATACCTGAAGAGGATCATTATCTATTTCAAGATTTACTTTATTATTTAAGGAATACATTTCATCTAGTTCTTTTAAGCATTTGGTTAAATAAGCATCGCGTTTATATTTTAAGAGAATTTGAAAACGATAGATGTTATTCATTTTAAATACGACGGAAGTTGTAGGACCAAGGATGATGGTTTGTTTACTTAAATTTTTATCTAAGAAAGTACGAACCTTAGTTATTTCTTGACGAGCTAAGTCATAATCTTTAGAAGCTATTTTAAGACTTGTCAAGAAATAATAAGGAGGATAATCTAACTTATGACGATTATTCATTTCATAATTATAAAATTTTTCATAATTATTTTCTTGGACACATTTTAAAGTAAAATTAGTAGGATTAAAGGTTTGCAGAATAACTTCTCCTAGGAGGTTATGACGACCAGCACGGCCCGCTACTTGGGATAGCAAGGCATAGGTTCGTTCGCCACTACGAAAATCAGGGATATTTAAGGTAGCATCAGCATTGATAACACCGACTAAAGTTACTAAAGGGAAATCAAGTCCTTTAGCAATCATTTGGGTACCTAGTAAGATATCATATTCATGTTTTTTAAAGCGCTCTATAATATCTTGATGGGCTCCTTTATGAGTAGTTGTATCAGCATCCATTCGAATAACCTTGGCCGCCGGAAAAAGCTTGTTTAATTCCAGCTCAAGTTTTTCGGTCCCAAGGCCATAATCAGTTAAAGCTTTTTCATGACAGTTAGGACAAGTATCACTTTTAAAAATAGTATAACCACAGTAATGGCAACGCAAGTTATTAGATGTTTTATGGTAAGTTAAGGCAATATCACAAGCAGGACACTTATAGGTAAAACCACAGGCTTTGCAACTGATAGTCGTTGAATAACCACGGCGGTTTAAGAGAAGAATAACCTGCTCTTTCTTACTTAAACGATCGCTTATCTTGGTACGAAGTAAGTCAGAGAATATTAGGTTGCGTTTTTTCATTTCCAAAGACATATCGACGAGCGATATTAAAGGAAGATGGGCTGAACCAACACGGTTAGGCATTGAAATATATTCATAGACACCTTTTTTAGCACGGGCCATTGATTCAAAAGACGGAGTGGCACTACCTAATATTAGGGGGATATGGTTGTAATGACTACGAAATTTGGCCATATCAAGAGCATGGTAACGAGGCGTAGTATCTTGTTTGTAAGTTTCACTATGTTCTTCATCAATTATAATAATTCCTAGTCTTTTTATAGGCGTAAAAATAGCACTTCGCGTACCAATAACTATTTTTACTTCGTCCCTTAGAATTTTTAGGTACTCATCATACTTTTCACCATCACTTAAGGCACTATGAAAGATAGCAACATCAGAACCAAAACGACTATAGAAGCGATTAATAATTTGGGTTGTCAAAGAAATTTCGGGAACAAGCATCAGCGCTGTTTGATTATTTTCTAAGACTTTAGTAATCAGCTGCATATATACTTCGGTTTTACCAGAGCCGGTTACACCATGTAAAAGGTAGGTTTGTTCTTTCATTAAACGAACCTGGGCAATAGCTGTTTGTTGATCCAAAGTTAGTGAAGGAGCTTTTGTAGTTTGTTGTTCATTATTGATACGATAAATTTGTTCCTTAATTACTTTAACTAAACCATCCGTAATTAAATCATTTAACTGCGGCGATGAATAAGTACTTTTCAAAATTTTACCTTGTTGTAATAGGTCTTGTAAAATAGTAATTTGTTTTTTACGACGAGGATATTTATTAATATAAGTTAAAATAACTTCGTTTGGTTGATTTAGTTCAATATAATATAAATATTTGGCATACTCTGTCTTTTGATCTTTGACTTTTAAAGAACTGGGTAACATGGTTTGGTATGCAGCAATTTTAGTACAAAGAGTTTTTTGTTCAAGATAAGTACCAAGAGATAACATTTCTTCATTTAAAATGAGATACTTATCAACGATGTTAACAATTTCCTTTAATTGATAAGTGTCATTATATTCATTCTTTATTTTAGTAACAAAACCATTTATTACTTTATTGCCAAAGGGAACTTTGACTTTCATCCCTACTTTTAAAGTATCTTTTATGAAAGAAGGAACTAAGTAAGTAAAGGTTTTATCGATTGATTTGTTGTTATATTCGATTAAAACTTCTGCATACATAATGTGACCACCGCGTTTATTATAACACAGATAAGGTTTTTATTATTAGCATTTTTAACAAGATAAAAAGAGCTTTGAGCTCTTTTTATTACGGCATCATTGATGCTGTATCACATACCCTTTTTTCTTTTTTTAGATTAGTGAATCTAATGCTAAACTAATCATATCATTAAGCGATGTCTGTCTTTCTTCAACAGTTACTATTTTATCTGTAAATTTAGAATCAACAGCAGTAACCATGACAGCGGCTTGGCGATTGAAGCTATTGGCCACATGAACTAAGGCAAAAGCTTCCATTTCTTCTCCTAAAATATCTAAGTCTTTAGGAGCACGTGCTAGTAAGCACTCATCATCAACATATGGACCAAAGACTTCAGTAGTCATTAATGTTCCTTTATGGATAGGAAGTTTCTTTTCTTCGGCAACACGCATAATATCATTAGTAAGTTCTAAGTTTGGTTTAACAATATGTTCTTTAAAACTATTGTAAGAATAAGCGAAATTTGATTCGCTATAAATATTATCAGCTAAGATTATTTCGGGAATCTTAACCTTAGGACTTATAACGCCACATGTTCCGATACGAATAATTTTTTGAACATTATAGTAATAAAAAAGTTCAAAAGCATATATGCCTACGGATGGAAGGCCCATACCAGAGCCCATTACAGTTACTTTTTTGCCCTTGTAAGTACCAGTAAATCCTAACATGTTACGAACGTTAGTTACTTCTTTGGCATCTTGTAAAAAGTTTTCAGCAATGTATTTAGCTCTAAGAGGATCTCCTGGTAGCAATACTACGTCAGCAATATCTTCTTTTTTAGCATTCATATGAATCGGCTCTTTTTGAGGTTTCATATAATCACTCCTCCTCTATGATTACATTATATAACATTTACAGTCAAAAGATGTCAACAAAAAAAGATGTTTACACAAAATGCTGTAAACATCTTTTTTCTAGTTAAGGGTTTCTTTTAAAGAAGATAATTTATCTTTATATTCTGTGACCTCTTCTTGAAGGGTCTGATTTTCATTATTTAATTTTTCAATTTGCTTATTTAATTCATCAATATTTTCTTCATACTTATTAAGTTGTTCTTCATAGGTAGTCTCAAGACGGGCTAATTCTTCATCATGTTCTTGCTTTTGTTCTTCCTGAGCCTTTTTTTGCATTGCTTGAAGATTTTTAGTACTACCACTTATAGTAATAGTGTATTTAGGAACAATAGAATAATTATATATTTTTTTGTCTTTTAAATTATTAATAAAACTATCAAAGTATTTTTTTATATCAATATTTTCATAGTAGTGAATACTTAAATGGTTGTTATTGTTAGTTATTTCGAGATTATAAGCATCATTTTTAGTTATCGTAATTTGGATATTATCTTGCAAGCTATCATCGTTTTGATAAGTAATATTATGATTATTTAAGTCATAACTATGATAATAAAGCATTTGAGAAAAATACATACCATCTTCATATTTAAAGGTTTTAACTTGGGTACTTGTTTGACTAAATTCTTTAGGTAATTCATCAAGATATTGATACTTAGTTACTTCATAACTAGTAAGACCAAGGCCAAGGCCAAGCGTACATAAAGAAGTAACAAAGACAATAAAGTTTACTTTAAAATTGATTTTATTATTAAAAACAAAATAAATTAAAAGTTTTAGGATGGCGATTGACATAATTATAGAAGCAAAGCATGAGATTAACAAGCCAAAGGAAATGATTTTGTTAAGGAACGCTATAATAATGATAGCTAAGCCAATACATAAAGAAAGGATAATAAAGATTAAAGGAATGATGATACATAAAGCAATAAATTTTAAGAATAAGGTAAATATTTTGGCTAACAAGTCAACAAAGCTATATTTATTTTTATAAATAACTTTTAGATTAGTATTTTCAGATGATTCTTTTACTTCTTCTTTTAAATTACTTTCCTTTTCGTTAGTAGGCGCTAAAACAACCTCAGATGGATCTAAATATCTTATTTTAAAGATATAGCAAAAGATTATTAAGCTTAAGGAAGCTAAGATTATTTTGATAATGGGCATTGTGATATGACCAATGGTATAAATAGCAACATTATTACCAAAGCCTGATGCTAAAGTTGTAATAAAATAGATAAAGGCAGCTTGACAAACATATAAAATTAAGAAGATTATTAACATTTCAATAAACATTTTAATAATTTCAAAAAAGGACATATTAGTCATTAAATAATAAATTTTTTTAATAAAAGCGAAGAAAGATTCTATAATACTTTTGATATTAGGTTTAGTATTTTTCTCGACATTTATTTCTGTTACTTCATCATTGGTTAGGTCATCTAAACTGCAATTAAATATCTTGCATAGTGATAGTAATTTATCCATTTCGGGATATGCAGAACCTGATTCCCATTTAGAGACGGCTTGTCTTGAGACATCCATCAAATCGGCCAATTGCTCTTGGCTCATTTTATTTTCTTTTCGTAAAGTTTGTAGTTTTTCACTAAACTTCATTTTTCTCACCTCGCTAAAATCTTAGCTTATCAACCTGGTTGCGAACTACCATTTTTCAGTTGTTTTTAAGCAAATGTTGGTTGCTTTTTCTTTTTAGGCGCGATCGATACGGAAAGTTCCCCACCATTCAGGAAGTAGACTACTAACTTTTTTAGTTTCATAATCAACTGATGTTAAAAGTTCAGAATTATTGTCAATAAAGTCTAAAAGAAAATAAAAACTTTTAGCATCCGGCTGTAATATCTCCCCTATTTCATTTATTAGAAGCATTTTACTAATAGTATAATCCTGATTAGTAATCATTTTAACAAGAGCATTCTCCTCAGCTGTCATCTTTAAGGCGGTAGTAGAAATAATATTTGAACCAATATAAACATTACCTTGAGTGCTATAAATAAGACAGGTTATATAACCAGAAGATGTAAATGGGGAGATGACTTGCGGATTATTTTTTGAAATAGCCATTTCATAAAGTTCTTTCCAATCCATATTATCACAACTTTCTATGACTTAGAATAGCATTTTTTTTTAATATTAACAAGTATTTACTTTCCCTTTTCGCCATTATATAGTATAATAAGCGCCATCAGGTGGGGGTTTATGAAAAAAGATGTAAATGTGCGTTTTTTAAATGCAGACGAAAATTATGTGGAATACTTAGAAGAAGCAATTGCCTTTGATGATAAAGGAAGTTGGTTACTAGATGACTCTATTGACGAAGATATTATTTGGGATTTAGAAGACTTTAGATTTTCTTCTTTTACCTATGGACTTTTCCTAGCCGATAAATTAATTGGTTTAATGATGATTAATTTTACCAAGGATGAAAATGAGGGCTTAACATTTGATACCAGTATCATTATTGATCCACAATATCGTCGTTGTGGAATGGGCAATTTCTTATTCCAAAAAGTTATTAATGATTTAAAGGAAAGATCTAATTTAATCAATTCACTTCAAACAACAATTTATGCCGACAATGTCGCATCACAACAATTAGTTTTAAGAAATGGTTTCGTTTTTCAAGAGCAAAGAAAAGTTAATGATAAAGTAGTCTATATTTATCGTCGTAATTTAAAAGATGTAAGCAAAGTTAAAAAAATGAGTTAGCAACTCATTTTTTTATTTTGATATTAGAAGATTTAGTTAAGTAAAGATTATCTTTATTTATTACAAAGAAAGAAACATCAAAGTCCTCAATTTTACGAAATTTTTTAGTTGGTATCGTAAGTGTAACTAATTTCTTACTATTATAATTAATAGATTCGCTAAAAGAAATGTCCTCATACTTAGTATTATTTATTTTAAGCTGATTAATTTTTAAATCATAATTAGTACTATCATTTTCATTAGCAATTAAAAGTTGAAGAAGATTATTATCTTGATTAGTCGTTAGTTTATAAAAATAGATTTTAACATCATTATTAGTACTAATTGGTTCTAAGTCTTCAAGAGCAGTCGTACTTTCAGATGTTTTATCAGAAGATACAATAAGTTTTAAATTATTATTATTTTGGTTAATTTGTTCGACTTTACCATATAAGATAACTTGACTTATCGCTTCAAGGTTATATAAATCTAAGAAGGAAATTGGGACATTTATGGTTATTTCTTGACTAACTCGCGGAGATAACGATAAACGATTAATATTAGTATCTAATTGGTACCCATCAACGGTTATATGACTAATATCAATATTTAAATTATTATAACTATCATATAAGGCTGATATTTTAACAGTATAACCATTTTTTTCATCATAAGTTATACTAACCGGATTTACCGTTAAATGGTTTCGTTCATATATTTTTTTACTAGAAATAGTAACTTTTTGACGACTTAATTTGGTTTGTTCGTCTGTCTTAGAAGAATTAGGAGTTTCATCGTCTTTTTGATCATCTTTTTTAGATTTCCATGGAACAGTAAAATCAAAACTTATATTATCTTTATTCTTATAAACAAAATATCCCCCTACTCCTAATAATAAAAGGACAACAATGAATAGAATAGTTAAGCCCACTTTATTAGTGGCTTTTTTCTCTAAACGCATAAAATTATCTTCACTATGATTCACGACGCCTCACCTCTATTTTAGATTATAACACGGAATTTTTTAAATTTATATAGCTTATTAAAGTTTTGTATTTTATAATAAAAATGGTGAGATAATGAAAAAAGATAGACATTATTTATTATATCTAGGAATAATTGGACTATTTTTTATAAGTAAGATAGTTTTTGCACAAGAAATTACTTTAACTAATGAAATTATTCATTTTGATAAATATAAAGACTTTGATTTACAAGGTTTTACGGTCACTGATAAGTACTTAGTAGCTATCTTAATTAGTGATGATGAGAATGAATCTATTATAAAAGTATATGATAAAGAAAATTTTACAGAAATAAAGTCTATTTATGGTGGTAGTTTAGGTCATGCTAATGATATTACTTATAATAATGAGAATAATTTACTTTATGTTATTGATAATGGTAATAAAGATGTGCATTTGTTTGAAGCAACTTCTTTAAAATATCTTAAGACAATCGAAAGTGATATTACACTCCGTAGTTTGACTTACGTAGAAGATAAAGACTACTTTGTAGCTCGTAATTTTACAACGGGTTATATCTTAGATAGTGATTTAAAATTAGTTAGTCAAAAGCCTTTTATTATAGGTTTAAATGTTTCTTCGAATATAGCAAGGCAAGGATGGGCCTATTGGCAAGATAAGATTTACTATGCAACTTGGTCGTGGATTCGAATGGGCGGCGACGGAACTAGCACCATCTATGTTTATAATTTAAAAGGGAATAAGTTAGATGAATTAAAAATAGCTAAAGAAGCTGGAGAATTAGAAGATGTCGCCTTTATGGATGATATGATTTTATTAGGTTTTAATGGCTATGATAATTATGTGTCATTTTATTTGGAAAAACTTGATGATAAGCCAACAGAGTTAGTCTTAGAACAACCTGATGAAAAAATAGAAGATGAAAAAACTTTAGTTAAGCGTAAGCCATATGGCCTAGTTGGGTTAGTCTTATTATTCTTAATTAGTTTATTTATAATTAGAAAAAAAGCCAAGATAAGTAAGTCTTGACTTTTTATAGGCTGTAAAATTTAGTACGAATATTTAAATTTTCGGCTGAAAATAAAATGTTAGTTAAAGTACTTGGGGAGATTTCCAAGCGGAACATACGATGATAATCCTTTTGACTATAAATATTTATTATAACTAAATCATCTTTAAGAATTAGATTATTAGTGTTAAGAGCTTCTTTTAAGTAATTTACTTTAGTAAGATTGATATTACTATGATGGTTATTTTCATCTTTAATGGTATTTAACTCTTCACGTAAATTATTAGCATCACTTACCAAATGTTCAAGTTCTTGGCATAACACCCCTACTTTTTTATTATTTTCGGTAGTAGTAGTTTCATTATCATGGGTAATATTACGACCTAAATCAAGATATTTATTAATTTTACGATTAGTTAAAATGATTTTTTTATTTAAGTTTGAGAGCTTGACAAGAATTGTTTTGTATTCATCGGTTTCATAATCAATAACTGATGGTTTGATTCCATCTAAAGAGAGTTGCTCATAATAGTAATGTGTTTTTAAGTTTTTTTCGTCGTAAAGATAATTTATGTAAAAACGCGCAATATTTAAAGCTAGTTGTAAATTTGGTTTTATTTTATTAAGATCAAATAATTTACGACATTCTTTTAAAGAATAATGATTTTTATAAGCATAAGCTAAACTACGTAAGATTTCATAGATATCAATTAAGTCAGTCTTAACCTTTTTAGATTGACGATTATGAATAAGCAGACTATCTTTAATAAATTCTTTGATTGTATCATTTATCTCATTAGCTTCATTATACAAATTATCAATAGTCTTTTTTGTTTTAGCATTTAAATTTAAATTAGCTTTAGTTACAGATAAAGTATAATGGTCTTTAGTAAATTCACTATTTAATTCTTTTAAAGCTTTAAAATTATAGTTATTTATTTTAGTTAATTTATTATATAGAAGGACAATTTCTTGATATGTTAATTCTTTATTATCTTTTTTTATAACGTTATATTCATAAATCTTGGTATTTTTTAAGAAAGTGCGAAGATTATTGGTGATGTCAGGTTTACTTGGAAATTCTAACGTTTTTAGAGTAAATTTATGACGATCAGGACTTACATATTCAAGAAGCATCAAAGATGATATTAAGAAATTAAGGAAAGAAATGAGCCATTCGGCATCCACGATTACCTCATCATTTAAACGAATTGTACTATTTAAATTACAGACATAGGCCCCATGAGTTATAGCATCAATTAAATAGTTTAAAAGATCGAGATTTGTCTTAATACTTTTATTTTGAGTCTGAAAATATTTAAGACCATGCATCTTATCTAAGTAAAAAGTAATTTCTTTTTCATCAAGCTTTTCATATTCTTTATAAGTTATCTTAGAAGTGGTATTTAAAAATTTTAAAGTAGTAAAAAGAATATCCAAATTAGTCGCTTCAAAATCAATAATATACTTTAACTTACTACTTTGACTATTAGCTATCTTTTCTAAATAGATATTTAGTAAGTCAAGAGATTTATTAGTATTTACTAAAGTGTAAAGTTTTAAAATACTATTACTACTACTTGTATTATTCATATTATTCACCTATTATATAGTATAACATATTTACTTATTAAAAAGATATGGGAAAATAAAAAAGGATTAAAGTTTGTCTTTTTTTGTCGAACCGCTTGTAAATCATTCATTCTATGTTATAATCTTTATGAGGTTAAGATGTGAAAATGAAAGATAGAAAGGAAAAATTTTTATTTATCGAAAATCATTTAAGTTCTTTATTACACAAGTTGGATAACAAGTCATACTTAAACATGATTAATAGCAATGAGACTTTAAATAAGTATGATAATATCATAGGGAAAATTGATAATGGAGACTACCCAGAAAATTACAGAGATCAGATAACTGACGATGATTTAGATACAATAATTAATTACTTAAAAGAAAAATAATTCCGCGGTAGGAATTATTTTTTTATGGTTGAACAAAGTGACCGATTAATAAAATATCTTGCGTTTCATTGTCCATAATTAAGAAGTAAAAAGGACGATTAAAAGTTAACTGCTTATTTTGATTATCAATAGTATAACTTTTTAATTCTTTGTCATCAATTGTTGATGAAACAGTTCCTTTATCCCCTATTTCAATATAATTTTTATTATAGACATCTGATAGGTAAAGGTCTTTATTGGCTGATAAAGGATTTAAATTAGCGTTTTCATTAAATAAATCATTAATATTATGGAGATTATAATATTTTTTTAAGCTTGTTTTAGAAACAAAAGAAAATTTAGGTAAAGAAACATCTACTTTGGTATCAGCTTTAGCCGAAGCTAAAAGATTTTCCAAATTTAATTCACTAACCTTGGCAGAAAATTGATTTGGTAAAATGCCAACAAAACTATATTTGTCCCCTTCAAAATTTTTGATAAAGCCTTTGGCATTAGTATTTTCTAAGTAAAGATCTTCAGTAGTATGCATCATATCTACTGGCGTACTCTGCTCTTCTTGATAGAAGAATTCCTCTAAAGTAGTTAAATTACTATCAATTGCCGTAGCCCATTTGTAATTAAAATAAGTTGTTCCAAGAGCTAGAAGGGAACTATCAAATAATTCATCTTCTTCTAAAAGATAATTTACTTTATTAGAACTAACTTGTTTAAATGGTTCATTAATTGTTTTTAAAGAAGGAAGTTCCTGAAATGGTAAACCAATTAAATTAATATAATTTTGTTCTTGTAAAGTAGTAGGAAGTTTTTCATCAAGGATGGTATATTTAGTATTATCATAATAAATATTATTTAAACATACTACTTGGTTTTTAATTTGGTAATTTTCATAATCTTTCTTAATTTGACGAATGTTAGCCATGATAGTGACATAAGAAGCATTTAAATCTTCTTTAGTAAGTTTAATACCATCAATCTTATCGAGTGATGAGGCGGTTTGGTCAGTTAATAAAGCATAAGTAAGAGTTAGTTTTTTTACTAAAAGACGAAGATTATTTTTATTTTCGGTACTTAGTTTATTAAACTGATTCTGGGTCAAATTAGTATAGGTTGTTAAATCAGTCATCAATTTTTCATAATAAGTTTCTTCTTTAGACACACTTTTGGTAACTGGTTGACATTTTTTTAAAAGTTCATTACTCTTCTCTTCAATATCTTTAGGCAAGAAGTTAGCTATTTCTTTTTTAGTATTATTGTCGCTTACTTTAGAAAAAGCAATTAAAGGATTAATAACATTTATCGGCGAGATAACAATATTAGTATCCCCAGCTAGTTCATCAAGCATGATGGCACTATGGTTAGCTTTTAGAACGGCTCCCTCATATACTTTATTAGGACTTTCGGTATTATTTACTTTAGGTTGTGATAAATAATAAACAATAATTATAGCAACAACTAAGCTTAAGATAAGTAAAGACCAATTGAGTTTGGTGGGCTCTTTTTTCTTCTTAGAACGTTTCTTTTTTTCATTTTTCTTTTGTTTCATAGAAATTTCTCCTTTTGAAAAACGACTCTATTATATCATGTTTTTAAATTTTTTTAAAAAAATAAAAAATATAGGCGGGCTATATTTTTATTTGCTTTTCCATTCTTGATATTTCTTTTTTAAAGAAAGGCTCAAATCTTCAATTTCATCACTAGCTTTTTGGGCATATTCTGATGCAGTATCTTTAAGACGATTTTTTATATCAATTAGGGCTTCATAATTTTCATCACCTAGATAATCTTTGATACTATCAATGGCATCTAAGTATTTTTCACTAACAAATGATTTAGCAACTTGGTATTTCTCACCAAGGCTATTAAATAAAGATGGTTTTAAGTTATAGACATAATCAATAGTAGTATTGATAGCACTAAGAACAGTCTTTTTACCTTCTTCGGTTAAATCATCAAAATAAATGTCATTTATTGGTTCATCAAAGAAAATAAAGTCAATACCAGTAGTAATAATATTTTTACCTTTCTTTTGCAATTTTTGCCAATCTTCGCTTTCAAAGTAAGATGTAATATCTTCTTTAGCTTCAGCAAAATACTCAGAAATACTGCTAGAATCAACGGCATTCTTAGAAAGGTCACTTATTTTATCACTAGCCTGCTCAACAGAGTTTCCTTTAACATAAAGGGTTTGGGCTTTAACAGGAGTAATCAAAGTAAGACTACTTAATGCCCCAATCATAAATAATTTTTTAAAATTAAATCTAATTTTCATTTTTTCTTTCTCCTCACATATATTATAGCTCTTTTATAAGTGCTTCGTAAAGTAAATCAACAATATAATTACTTGGTTCAAGGTTATACTTAGCAATAATCTTTTCAATAATATCATCTTGGTATTCTTCATTTAGATAAGTTAAGATAGATTCTTGATGATTAGTTAATGGGGCCAAGTAATTTGGGGTATATTGATTATCTAAGATTAAGAGTGGAAGGCTTTCGGTCCACTTTGCAAAATCATTTAGAATTTCTTCTTTAGTATCCTTATAAGTAAAAGAATCCTTATCATAACTAAACATTTCCAACATTTGCGGATATGGGTTATGTTCCTCTTTTAAGCGATAATCAAAGCGATCAATTAGTTTTAAACCATCTAGTTTTAAGGCCGATAATTGAATAATTAAACCTTTTTCGGGATTAAGAGAGGTGGGAATTAATTCTAAGATGATATATTTAGTATTATTTAAATCCATAATTTATCTTCTTTCTGTTTTTAAGTTCAATAGTTATTTTAGAACAATTGATGGGGAAAGTCAAAAAAAATCCCTCAGCGGGATTAATTTATAAATGGTTGCCCTAGTAGGGTTCGAACCTACGGAATGTCAGGGTCAGAGCCTGATGCCTTACCACTTGGCTATAGGGCAATTACATTTTATATTATAGCACACTTTTTGATTATTTGGTTCGTTTTATTTTAGCAATAAAGAAACCTTCGTAAAGTTCAGTTGGACAAATAGTTAAAACGTTAGGAATAGTTGATGGTAAGGTAGGAATATTTTTTAAGATAGTTTCATCTAAATTTAGAGGGACAATAGTAAAATTATCATTTAAACATTTTTTTAGAATTTCTTCATTTTCCTCTTTGAAGATACTACAAGTAGAATAAATTATTTCACCATTTACCTTAATTAATTGCATCGCTTTTTTTAAAAGAGCACTTTGGGTTTTAATGCATCTAAGAAGGAGTTCTTCATTATAAGCAGAAATATTTTTTTCAGTTAGGGTTCCACTACCACTACAAGGCGCATCTAAAAGAATCTTATCAAATTGAAACATTTCATCAAGTTGGCGGGCATCAAGATTTAAAGTCGTTACTTTTTTAGCCCCTTGTAAGTTAATGTTATAACATAGGCGGTCATAACGAATCTTATTCTTTTCTAAAGCTGTTATTAAACAAGTATTATGCGCTAAAGAAGCCATTTCGGTTGTTTTACCGCCTGGAGCGGCGGCCATATCGAGAATCATTTCGTTAGCTTGAGGATTAACAACATAAGGAGGTAATTGGGAAGAAATATTTTGAAAATAAATTTTCCCCTCTTCGTATAACGGAGAATTTCTTAAAGATGATAAATCTTCGATAGTAAAAGAATTAGGAACCTCCTTTAATTCCGCGAAATTTATTTTATGTTCCTCTAAATACTTTAAAATTTCTTCTTTGCGAGCTTTAAGTGTATTAACACGGAAAGTGTTTTTTTTAGTAATTAAGTTACTAATAATTTTATCATAAGCAGATGGATAAGTATTTTGTATTTTTTCTTTTAAAAATTCATTATTCATTTTGGTCTCCTTTATCATAATTATCTAAAAATGAGAAGTATTTTTTATCTTTATGAGCTCCCAGGATGCCATTTAAATTAACATTGTCTAAAGCTTTAAAAATATTGTGGTCAAGGTCAGGGTTGGTTTTCTGTAAATCAGCAATTAACGTTTTCATCATTTGACGCTTGCTCCTAATCGCTTCTTGGGAAACTTGAGCAGTAAAATCACAGGCACAATTTAAGAAAGTTAAGTCATTTTCATGGCACCATGCTTTAATATCGTTTTCTTTAATAAGATATAAAGGACGAATTAATTCTAAGCCGACAAAGTTATCACTATGTAATTTCGGGAGCATAGTTTTAATTTCGGCTCCGTAAAATAAAGATAAAAGAGTTGTTTCAATAACATCATCAAAATGATGACCCAAAGCAATTTTATTACATCCTAATTCTTGAGCTTTATTATATAGATGACCACGACGCATACGAGCACACATATAACAGGGATTCTCCGCATTTAATTTACTAGCGACTTTAAAGATATCTGTATTAAATATTTCAATTGGAATATTTAAAAGTTTAGCATTATCTTGAATTTTTTGAAGGTTTTCTTTAGTATAACCAGGATTCATAACGACAAAAACGACTTCAAAATGCATTTGGCGATGACGCAGAAGTTCTTGAAAACATTTGGCCATTAAAAAGGAATCTTTGCCGCCACTAAGGCAAACCATAATGCGATCATTTTCTGAAATTAATTCATAATTTTTAACCGCTTTAACAAATTTAGACCAGACGGTTTTATGAAAAGTCTTGGTAAGACTCTTCTCTATTTCTTGATATCTTTCCATGTTAGACCTTCTTTCTTTAATATCATAGCATAAATCAATAAATAAGAAAAAGGTCAAAAAGACCTTTATTGTAATTTTAAAGACAAGCCCTCTTCATATTCGGTTAAGGGTTGAATTTGACGATAGACATTATTTAGAGTAGCTTCAAAATTTTCTTTCCATTCGGCATAGTCATCGCTAGATGATAAAAACATTTCTTGAAAATACATTTCTAACTCTTCTAATTCGGCAGATATATTTAATTTAGATTCATAAAATTTTAATTTATGATAAATTTCTAAGTATAAAGCAAAATTATTAACAATATTTTGTTTTTTAAAACGATTTTCTTTAATAATAAATTGTTCTATTTTAGTTGAACTTTCTTTTAAGGTATGAAGAATATCTAGGCACCTAGCTATTTCTTCTTCACTTAAAACTCTGATTGCTTGCATATTATCAAAATCAAAATAAGTATTTAATTCTTTCATTAATTTATAATAATCTTTTTTAGATAAAGTTGGTTCTTGGATAGGTGTTTGAGCTACCTTTTTAGGACTACTAGTAAGTACTGGTTGTACATCCTTACTTTGACGTTTTTGGGCAGTATAAGTTAAGTAAGCTGAAAATTCTTCACATAACTTGGCGGAAACTCCACTATTTTGGAAAGATGTAATGATAATTGGAATGTCTTCAGCATCAAAAGTATCTTTTTTAAGAATGTAATGGTCATAAATATTTTTATTTTGAGCGTATATACCAGTTACATCTTCGTGACAATTTTCTCTAAAACTTTCAATATCACTTAATAGAAGTCGATCTTCTTCCGTTAATATTTCACGAGGAACTATTTGAATAGCCAGAAATCTTGGGCTATGCATTTGGCTAATAATGTACTTAGCAGGGAAATGTTCAAACTTATATTGAAGCATTTGCGTTTCACTTAAGTAGGTTTGCGTAGTTTCAAGAATATGAGAACCAATATTTTTTTCGTACATACGAATGATTATTTTAAATTTATCACGAGTACTTAATTCTGACTGTTCTAAGCGAGATGATAAGACATCAAAGTCATTAAAAATCTCGGCTAAATAAGGCCACTCATCTTCAGGGATAGATAAAATTCGAATAAGGTTTTCATTTTCAATAATTTGTTTTTTAGTTAGCGCAAAAGCATCTTCGTCAACATAGATTAAACTATGGTCATCGTCAACCTCGACAGCTTTGCTCACTTTTTGAAAGGTATCAGCTTTTAAAAAAGCTAAAAATTTAGTTAAATAGCGCATTTTCATTCTCCTTTGGCATTAAATAGTATAATGAATTTTCTTTAATTGTCAACTAAGTTTAGGAATTTAAAACAAATATAAAGAAAAGAACAATATAACTAAATTATTTTGGGTAGCAATGATAAAAAAAGAGCAATTTTTAAATACTCTTAGTAAAGAGGGATTTTGTAATAATTAAGTTAGATATTTTATTAAAGATAGGCTAAGCAACAAGGTAAAGATGTTCAAGGAGGATTTTAAAACCAATTAAAATTAAAGTAAGACCGCCGACTACTTTGGCTAATGTTTGAAAATGATTGCCAAAGCGATGACCAATGATAACACCAATGACGGATAAAGTAAAAGTTATTATACCAATTATGGTTACTGGTAAGATGATGCTAACTTTTAAGAACGCAAAAGTTATACCAATAGCTAGAGCATCAATACTAGTAGCTAAAGCTAATAAAAGCATAGAATGAATATCTAGCCTATCATCCCCTTCTTCATAGTTATGGGCTTCTTTTAAGAGGTTGAGACCTAAGATAAGTAACAAAATAAATGCTAACCAGTGATCGATATTAATAATTAAATCTTTGAAGGTTAAACTAATAAAATAACCAATAAGAGGCATAATACTTTGAAAAAGACCAAAGTATAAACCTATTATTAAAAGATTAGATAAAGTAATTTTTTTTAAACAGATGCCTTTACAAATGGCAGCTGCAAAGGCATCTGTAGCTAAGCTTAAGCTAATAAAGATAATTTTGGATAAATTCATATTTTCTCCTATCTATTACTATTACTATGAAATAAAGTTATTTTAATAACAAAAAAAAGATAAAAATTACTTTTTATCTTCGGTAATAATTCCGATTTTTTTCATTAAATATTTGGCATTTGTTGTATGACACATCCCCTTTTTAATTTTGTAATCAAAAGTTATTTTGTCTCCTTGATATTCTTCATTAAAATGATAATTGAAAATCTTTTTATTATTTATTTCACACAATTCAAAATCATGGGTCGTTATTAAAACAAGACAATTTAGATTACTTAGTTTTTTGATTATTTCTTTAGCCCCAAGAATACGATCATTATAGTTAGTTCCTTTAAATATTTCATCAATAAAGATAATCATTGGTTCATTATTTTTTTCGTAATCTAAAATAGCTTTGATACGGAGTAATTCCCCATAAAAGGTAGAAATACCATGTAAGATATCGTCTTCAATATTAATTGAAGTAAATATTTTCATCAATGAGGATGAGAATGTCTGGGCGGTAACGTAGGAACCATTATACATTAAAATTAAGTTAACAGCGATAGTACGCATGAAGGATGTTTTACCACTCATATTAGAGCCAGTAATTATATTGATACTTTGATCACTATGAAAGTCATTTGGAACACACTTAGAAGAATTTAATAAAGGATGTTTAATGGCTTGGAAAGTTATTTGAGTTTCTTCCGTAATAGTTGGTAAGCATTTAGTATCATTAATTAAGGAAATTGTGGTAAAACTCATTAAGTTTTCTAAAGATTCTAAAGAATCTAAACAGTTACTTAAATGATTTTTTTCTTCAGCAATTAATTTATTATACTTGACTAAAACAAAGATATTTAGGGAGATGGTAGGATTTAAGATGATGTATGTTAGGAAATTATGACGATAACCATCTAAGTCATTTATCTTTTTTAAGGAAACAATAGCATTAAAGCCATTATTAATATTCTTAATCAACTTAGTTAAAAGGGCTGATTGAAATGTTTGGTCTTTAACGTATGCCGTTAAGTTTTTTAAGGAAGAAAAAGTACGAGAAGTTTTACTAATCATTTCTAAGTCTTCATCATAAAAATAACTAAAAAGATAAGAAATAATTAATTGAATTAAAATTGGAATTAAACATACTTTAAAAGGAATTACTTTAAAGATAGATAAAATTAGCATAAAATCAGTTAGACAAGATGATACTAAACCGACAATGGGCCATTTATTTAAGGGACGTGGTTTATTTTGTAATAATTTAGTATCAATGGTGAAGTCTTTTTCAGTAATATCAGGGATATCATTTAATAATTTTTGATAATTTAAAATAAAAGCAAAATTATTAGTTAATTCAGTAATAGCTTGTTGTTTAGAAGTAATTTCCTTTGCTGATAATGAGGGATTAGTTAAAGTGGTAGCCAATTTACGTTCGCCACTAATTGTTTTAGAAATATTGATTAATTGGAATAAAGATGAAGGGCCTAATAAGTTTAAGTCTTTAGCTAAATTATTATTAATATAGGTAGAACCATTACTTGGAAAAGAATGCCATTTATCATTTAAACGACTAAAATATTGGTTAATAATAGTTAAATAACTTTCATAAGTTTTTATTTCTTTTTTTACTTTCGAATGTTTAATTAATAAAATAACAAAAACGATAAGAAGAAAAAAAGTTATTAATAATCCTAAGAATTGACGATGTTGCCAAGAAATGATGGCAACAATTAACAAAATAACGAAGATTATTAAACGAGCATCGGCAAAGTGATCACTCTTTTTATTTAACACACTTAATAAGGTTTGATACTTTTTTTGAGCATCTTTAATTTGTTGATCCATTTTTAACTCCTTTATTTTTTTGATGTTCTTTTTTAAATTCAGCGATTTGATTAGAAACAGACTCGGGAATTTCTCTCTTCCCTTTTTGGGGAACGAAAGAGTTTATAATACTTTTTTGGGAATGATTTTTTAAAGTAATATAACCAAAGATACTAAAGACTAAAGCCCCGATGAAATTAACAAATAAGTCTTCCATAGTATCAATTAAACCAAGGTCTAAATAACCATTAGCAATCGTTAAGATTGGTTCATTTTGCTGGTTATATAAAACTGTCTTATCGATGTTTTTATAAGTCAAAACTTTATTTTCATTATTAGGATTTATTGCAACAGAAGAGATACTAGTTACAATGGTATCTTTTTGCATATCAAAATGAAAAAGACGATCGGATCCATATTCATAGAATTCCCATAAGACACCAATGGTCATAGAAAAACAGAAAGCAACAATACATAAGTAGAAAGGACTTAAATTAAATTTAGAACTATTACGATTGAGTAAATCAACCAAAGAATATCCAATAGCAGCGGCTAAAAAGCCATTAATGGTATGAAGAATAGAATCCCAAAAAGGAATTATGCCATAAAAATTATTAATTTCTCCTAAAATTTCGGCGGCAAAAATAAAAAGATATATCGATATTTCCAAACCATCCGGTAAGGTTATGGCAAGCTTATTTTGAATAAACATCGGAGCCATTAGTAAAATCAAGGATAAAAGACAAAGTAAAGCATTGTTTAAATCACCATGAATAATTTGTAAGATCATACATATAATAACTAAAATTCTTAAGATTAAATAAACAAGTAAGGAACTGCGTTTCGTTTCTTTGTAAGCATTTTTAATGATGTCATTGATTTTTATTTTTTTCTTTTTGGCCATAATAATTCTCCTCAATATCTGTATTATAACATATAAAAAAATATCTACACACTAAGATGTAGATATTTTTTACATACTTAATTTACTTGACTATAAGTTGATAAAGTTACTTCAACTGTTTTTTCTTTGTATTCTTTACCACTGGCATATTTTATAGTAAGTTTTACTTTATCGCCAGCTTCTTTTTCATCTAAAACGTCACTTATTGTATCAAAATCTTTAACTTCTTTACCTTCAATAGAAGTTATAATATTTCCTACTTCAATACCGGCTTGCGCAGCACCGCCACCGGTAACAACACTAGTAATATAAAAACCAGTAGGCATATCTTTTGAGGCGTTAGTTATGTTAGTTGTCATGCTCCCCTGAACTCCTAAATATCCTTTTTGAGCTTCTTGTGGTGTTTCGCCATTCATTAATTTAGTTATTAAATCTTTAACATCTGAGATAGGAATAGCAAAGCCCATTCCTTCAATACTAGCTTGGGTACTTGAACCACTTGAAGAATATTTAGCTGAATTTATACCGATTACTTCACCCTTACTATTTAGTAGAGCGCCTCCACTATTTCCACCGTTTATAGCGGCATCAATTTGAATCATTTTATTACTACTATTTTCAATACTTACTTTTCTGTTTAAGGCACTAATAACACCAGTTGTAACAGATTGACCATATCCTAAGGCATTACCAATAGCAATTACGCCATTACCAACTTTCATTTCGTTACTATCACCAATGGTTGCTAATTTAATTTGACTTAGAGTTTCATCATCCAATGATTTTAATGGAATAGAGATAATAGCTATATCACGAGCTTCTGAACTTCCTTTAACAGTAGCATCAGCGGTTTTATCATTAATAAATTGAACGCTTAGTTCCTCAGCATCTTGAACAACATGGTAGTTAGTTAAAACCATTAATTCAGTATCGGTTTTACTAACAATGATTCCGGAACCAGCCCCAGTCGCATATTGTTTTCCACCATAATAGAATGGTCCATATTGTCCAGTACTAACAAGGGTTTTACTTGTTATAGACACAATTGATGGCATAACATTTTCAACGACTTCCGAAACATCAACAATGTATGTCCCTTCACTAGCTACTTTATTAGTATCCGTATATTGTAATTGAACTTTACTATAATCTTTTTCTGTATTTTCAATTCTAAAGACTTTGTACATAGCAAAGCATACCCCAGCAACAAAGATAATAAGGACTAAGCAAAGACCAACTATTAAAAGGGTATTTTTCTTGTTCTTAGTTTGTTCTGGTGGCGTAACTGAATTATCAGTACTTTGAACTTTCTCTTCTTTGATTGTCGCATCTTTAACTTTGCGACGCATTATATTTTTATTTTCTTCCTTTTGTTCCATATTTTTCCTCTCCTTTTAACGACTTAAGTATATATTTACTTTATGGAGTTTTTGTGAAGATATTATAAAGAATTAGTAAACAACTTGTCATATCCTTACTTATTATAGCACATTTTTAGTTATTTAATCAGGTATTATTTCATAATAAAAATGATAATGAATACCTACTACAACTATTGCAATTTTTTTTCATGAAGTTGTTTTATTTCATTACTTTATTTTATGGCAAACGTTTTTGCTTAATATATTAAAAAAAACTGGATAACCAGTTTAATTTTAGACTAGATGTTAATTGTTTAATCTTGATCAATTATTTCTTTGATGCTATTAATTTCAATTAAATCACTTATAATAAGATTTCTTTTTATATTACGTGAGTCATAACAGATCGTCATTTCGATTATTTCATTATCTTTATTATTTTCATTGTATGGGCTTCTTTTAATTCCTTTAATTTCAATGTTTTTACGGGAAAGATAACTAGTTATTTGGCTGATTGTTTGATCAGGGTTTTGATCAATAGAAATTTCTAAAGTCATGTTGGCAAAACGTTCGACTTTGGAAGATAGATTATGCGCATATGAAAGGATTAGGAAAACTATAATGGTCGAAACGATAGCACCAATGTAAAAGCCCGCACCAACAGCTAAGCCAATGCAAGTAACGGCAAGGATCGCCGAAGCAGTTGTAACTCCTTTGACATTTAAACCATTTCTTAAAATAGTTCCGGCGCCAATAAAGCCGATTCCAGCAAGTAATTGAGACGGAATTCGGGACATATCAATTTCATATGAAAGGGTTAGGTATTCACTGATTAGAACAATTAAGACAGAGCTGACACCTAAAATGGCATGAGTTCCGAAGCCAGCAGGTTTGTTTAAAGCAGAACGTTCAAGACCAATGATTCCGGTTAAAAGGGCCCCTAGCCCAATTTTGAAAAGAGCCTGAAACTCAAAGGTATTCCATATTTCAATGAAAGTTTGCATTATATTCATATTAGACCCCCATCGTCATTGTTTCTGGTAAAGTACTACCGCCATCAATAACAATACCTTGGGCTGTTATGTAACTTGATTCAGAACTAGCTAAGAAAGCAGCTAACTCACCTAGTTCTTCTATGGTTCCTAGTCTTTTCATCGGAATAGCATTGGCAATACCAGCAATAACGGAAGATGGATCTTCACGATTAGAAACTATGGCCATATTTTCAACCATTGGGGTTTGGATATAACCAGGCATGATGGCATTTACACGAATGTTATCTTCAACTAATTCCGCCGCTAAAGCTTTAGTAAAACCTAAAAGAGCAGCTTTGGTCGTTGCATAAGCGACTTCCCCAGCATCAGCCACACAAGGGCCAGTAACACTTGATAAATTGATGATTGAGGCATTAATATTTTTCATATATGGTAAAGCACCTTGCGTTACATTCCAAGTACCCTTGATATTGATATCAAAATGCAAATCTCTTAGATGATCATTAGTTTCTTCAAATCTTTCTAAGTAACAAACACCAGCATTGTTTACTAAGACATCAATATGACCATATTTTTCCCCTACTTCGGTAATTATTTTTTGAATTTGGTCTTTATGACGAATATCACAAATATAACCAGTAACTTCATTACCGTCTTGCTTTAAATCATTTACAATATCTAAAGTCTCTTTGGCATAATCGATAATAATTACTTTAGCCCCATATTTTAAAAAGACTTTGACTATTCCTAAGCCATTACCCATGGCTCCGCCTGTTATTAGGCATACTTTATCTTGTAGTTTCATATTATCACCTATCATAATTATATCAACAATTAATCAAGAAAAAAAGAATATTTGCTTAGATAGGCAAAATATTCTTTTAGAAAAACATTTTATTTAAAAGAAACGGTTATATTACCAATACCACCATTTAAGTTAAGGTAATTATCTCCATTACCAAAAGTTGTATCAGCTTTAACAGAAGCATCATTAATTGTTATTTTACCAATGCCTTTGGTGGCTTTTATTTGATAATTGTCTTTTTTCCCTAGAAGGTTAACATTTAAATTACCAATTCCCGCTTCGATTTTATTTTGACCTAAAAGTTCGGCTTCAATAGTTACATTACCAACACCAAGATCAAGGTCTAAATTTTTAATGCGACCACGATAAATGCTTAGGTTACCAGCCCCGCCTTCGATAGAAGAACTATTTTTAACGGTTAAATTATTAATTTCAGAATTACCCGCTCCTAATTGGAGTTTTAAATGGTCAGTTGTTATATCATTTAAAGTTACTTGACCAGCTCCACCATCGAGACTTAAGTTTGTTAAGGAATTACCGGTAGGCAGATAAATAATTAATTTAGCATTTTTAGAATATTTTTGACCGGTTTCTTTAATAGTTAAACAATTATCGTTCTCTGTTATTTCTATTTTTTTATTATTAGTAGAAACAAGGAATTCAGAACCTTCTTTTATTTCAATAGAAGTAGCTTTTAAATTTATTTCAATTTTATTAATTGTGCTTTCTACACGTGTTTCTATCATGCTTTTAGTAAGTGAAGAGTCCCCATCAAAGAAGAATGTTAATTCTAAAATAGCAGAAGTAATGAAATTGAAGATACCAATTATTAAAGCAATGGCAAATGCTATGGCACCATATTTAATTATTTTTTGTGTACTATTCATCGTATTTCAAGGCCTCCAAAAAGACAAGTGGCTTTAATATAAATGGTTTTGGTGGAATTTTCTTTCGGAATTGTTTTATTGCTAACACCACCAAAAATAGGAATAGCAGTGACTTTAATATTAACATTATCAGGAACTAATAAGTCGATACCACCAAAAATACTTGTTGCTTTAATAACAACATCATCTTTTATTTTAGCTTTTTTTAAGTCACATTTTAATCCGCCGAAAATAGCATTCATTTCACAACCTTTAAATTCTTCATTATCATAGTTGAAATTTTCACCACCAAAAGCTACAAAATGAGATGGAGCATTTTTTGAATCAAAATTAGCAAAAGCTTTCTTAATATTAGCTTGGAATAGATCTTTAAAAATTAAAGATAAGCCAATAATTACCAAAATAGTTGGGACACATAATTTAAGAATTAACTCATATGATATCAAATCTTGCGCAGCTAAAAGTAAAGTCATTCCAATTACTAAACCGATTATTGAACCTGTTTTATCATGATCATTAAATAAATCGATGAAACTGGGCACAATAATAAATAAGGTCCACCAACCACTAAAAAAGATATTGATATTAGTTATTTCCAAGGCATTAAGGCCCAAAATAATCCCAAGAATAACAAAGACTATTCCCCATAAAATATTTGTTTTTTTCATATAAACTTTCCTCCTTTTTTAATTATACTATATTTTTAAATGTGATTGTTAGGTTTTAAGGAAAATTTGAAAATAGTTAAGATACATCTTTTAAAAAGATGATTTATAAGCGTTATTTAATAAATTTTAACTAACTAAAAAAGATTTTTGATAAAAAAAGAATCATTTTCACTTGAATGATTCCTTTTGGGAGAACACTTTAACTTATATAAAACGTTACTATGTGGGGTAATTTTTGCATTTAAGTATTTATATCATCTTGAATGCAAAATTATTATTATAATATAAAAGAATTGTCAATTTTCAAAGACAATTCTTTTGGTTTTATCCTTCTATTTCTATGTATTTTTTCTCTGGGATTTCTTTAGTTTCTTCTTTTTTAGGAACTACTAATTTTAAAGTACCATTCTTGAAACTAGCTTTAATATCTTCGGTTTGAACATCTTCACCAACATAGAAGCTTCTTGAACATTCACCGAAATATCTTTCACGACGAACAAATTTACCTTTTTCTTCTTTTTCTTCATTTTTATTATCAGTCGTAGCAGTTATTGTTAAATAACCATCTTCAACTTCGGCTTTGATATTTTCTTTTTCATAGCCAGGTAAATCTATTGTTATTGAGTAATTATCATCGTGTTCTTTTATATCAGTTTTCATAATTTTACTTTCATTGTTATGAAAGAATGGATCTCTAAACATATCATCAAATAAATCAAAATCATTTTTTCTTGGTATCATCATCATATTAATCTACTTCCTTCCATTATGTGTTGAGCCATATTGGTAGCACATATATATAATTCTAATACCTGTAAGAATACTCTTTTTTCTTCTTACATTCTAATAGTAGCACAATTAATTAGCAGAGTCAATGTAAGAGTGCTAATTAATTGTTATTTGATGTAAAATTATGTAAAAGTTATTGATTCTTTTTGCTTAAGCGAATATCTATTACTTTCTTTTCTTGATTAGGTAACTTACTAATTATTTCTTCCTTTATATTAGCAATATCAGTAGCAGTAAAACCATATTGTTCTAAAAGAGATAAATTATCTAATAAAGAATAAATACTAAAACTTTTATTTTTATTAACTAAAGTCCTAGCTAAGGAATAACGAACTATTTGACTAACAAAATCATAATATTTAACTTCCATGCCAAGATCTTTTAAGAAATTATAAATAGTATCATAGAAAAGACTCCACTCCTCTGAAGTTATTTTTAATGGTGGAAGCTCATAACTACTTGTATAAACTTCCATTTCATAAGACACTCTAGCTATAGTTTCTTCTTTATTATAGACAAGCATAGGTCCGTGAACCTTAACTTCATGATCAGCAGAATTGGCTATAATTTCTTGATATTCAGGAGTATAAAGGTCTTTTTCTTGAACTTTAAAAACTTTTTTATTAGCAGCAGTTAAGACATCTTCATCGACAGTTGGCGAAAAAGGTTGACTTGGTACTTCAATTTTTTTAATTGCTGATAATTTATTTTTAGTATCAATTGTCATCTTATAGATTGTTCCTGCAGCCATATAAGCAATGCCAGCAAAGAATGGAATTGGATTAGCAATTACGGCACCAGTTCCCATTAACAAAATGGTTGGAATAGTAATGGCAGCGGCTTGTTTTAGGTTACGATGAGTAACGCGTTTCACGGTTTCATCGATATTACGACAATAATTATCAAGTTGGACTGAATATATTTCATCAGTCAAACTCTTAACTGGATTTTCATATTTTTTTTCCATAAATTCACCCTCTTTATTGCCCATAGCATAACACAAGGTGCAGAAGATAACAAATTTTACTAGAAATATTAAGGCAAGGTTATTAAAACTAGTGTTTTTAATGGTAATGAGTAAGCTTAAATTAAGGAAAATTTTAAATAAGCAATAATTTTTAGTTACTTTTGTTTCATACGAGATATTATTAAGCAAAAAAAATGATAAGTTTTACCTTATCATTAGTCAATATTTATAAGTTCATATTCTTTAGAACCAATATTTAATTTAGCTGCACTATCAATGGTATGAAGGCCATTTCGAGATTCGATACGTTCTACTAAATGATCGCGACCAGGATCTGTAGAATTGTATACTAAGTCAATACAGGCTTGATCGATAGCTACAGGATCAGTACTTGCTAAGATACCAATATCTTTCATACATGGATCTTCAGCTTTAGCACAGCAGTCACAATCAACAGACATATTACACATGACATTTATATAAACTATTTTGTCTTTGTAATAAGTTGTAATAGAAGATGCGGCATCAGCCATTGCTTCTAAGAATTTATCATGGTCAGTTTTAAACATGTCCTCATAAGAGCCATCTTCTTTACCTGCACAATGGATATATCTCTTACCACTGCCAGAAGCTAAACCAATTGATAATTGTTTTAAGGCTCCTCCGTAGCCACCCATTGGATGTCCTTTAAAATGAGATAAAACTAACATTGAATCATAATTTTTCATATGAGAGCCAATAATGTTTTTCTTAATAACTTGACCATTAGGGATTTCTAAGATGTCTTCCCCTTCACTATCAAGAATATCAACATCAAAATATTTACTCCAACCATGTTCTTCCATTAGTTTTAAATGTTTTTCAGTTGTATTACGAGCTCCTTCATAAGCCGTATTGCATTCAACAACTGTTCCATTAACTTTCTCAACAATGGCTTTAACAAATTCGGGCTTAATAAAGTTTTGATTACCCTTTTCACCAGAATGAAGTTTTACAGCAACTTTTCCAGGAAGTTCAACATTTAATGCATCATACATTTTAAGTAAATTTTCTGAAGTAATTTCCTTACTAAAATATACTTTAGAAACCATTTTATCACCTTTCTTTTTACAGTTATCCTGGGATAACTCACTTTTATTTTAACACATCAACATTTTTCTTTTAAGACTTTAATTTAAAATTCACAAAACTTTTAGATTAATTAAGTATTTAAAAGAAGAACTTTATTATTTAGGATACCCAAATTTGATTGGTTAATCACTTTTTTAAACATAGTAACAAGGTATACTACTGACGAAAAAATAAAACTTAAATAGTAGTTAACGTTTTAAGTACTTTAAGATTTGCGGATAATCTGGTTTTTTATAAGTAACTTCGTACTTGGTTAAAAGCTCTTCGACACAAATTTGACCATCAAAGACTTTTTGAATATCACGGATAATGGCTAATTTGACAGATTTACTACCATAATAAAAGATAGAAAATAATTGTAAAGCTTTAACACTTGAGGCGATATATTTTCCATCCTCTAAGAATTCAAAATAATCACTGGCAATAGCATCAGAAGATGCTTCATAAAGATTGGCGGTTAAGACATTTATTTCATTACTAAGTTTGGCATCATGGAAAGAAAGAATTTTTTCATCATTGCCTAAAACATAAGCATGAAATAGTTCCATAAAAATACTAAGAACTTCAGCATTATACGAGTGTCTAATACTACCCGGTAAAGCCTCTAATTGACTATGGGTTATTTCATGGCAATAAGTACCTGAGGTAAGTTCCGTTGTACATTCACTTAGATGAATATCTCGAAAAGCAACACGATGAAATTTATTGTTAGTAAACGTTTTTGCGATATAACCATCAGTGATTACATCAGTTTCATTTAGGACGATTGGTAAGTTATAAGGATCAATCATTTTAACAGGATATATTTCTTTCGAACCTATTTTGATAATATGAGCAAGATAAGGGACTTTATGAAGTTTAAAATATCGGTTAAGAAAAATTTTACTATCAAATAAAGCATCGGTTAGTTGCATCCTGTTAACACGCACAGGCGTTTTATGTTCATTAATGTCTGCCAGTTCTTGACTAAAAGCATACATCTTTTTAGAAATTGGTAAAATGGAGATATTTTTAGGATAACCCAAGGAATTATTATTTTTTGTGCTTGTTTCCATGTAAATCTTCTCCTTTACTTTATTAAAAGTTGACACTTAATGTTTGGGTCAAGTAAATTGGCAAACTTTTGGCCATCAGCGATTTGTCCGGTAATCGAGCCATAATGGGTAGGAATGACAAGTTGAGGTTTTATATGATTTACAAGATTAGCTGCTTCGCGATAATCCATCGTATAAGTGCCACCAATGGGAACTAAGGCAATATCACAAGTAAGGTTGTTAAGTTCCGGTAAATTATCCGTATCACCGGCGACATAGATTGTTTCATCAGCAATAGTTAAAAGATACCCGACCCAATTTTGACTTTGGGGATGATATTTTTTGACAATATTATAACTAGGTATGGTAGTTATCTTCAAAGTATCTAGTTGGTAAGAAGCATTGGGAACAACCAAAAGATTATCTTTTAAATCAGGATAATTTTTTTGAAAGTCTGCTTCCATCGATAAAGGAAAGACAAACTTAGTTGAAGATTTTTGGATTTTAGCAATCGATGATGGATCAAAATGATCATAATGATTATGGGTAAGAAAAATATAGTCAGCATCAAAAATTTTTTTATCAAGGTTATATGGATCAAAGTAAATGATAAGGCCTTGAGGGGTAGTAATTTTAATACTGCTATGACAATTAATTGTAATATTATTTAACATTTCAACACTCCGTTCTTTTTAGGTCAAAGTTAGTTTAAGATTCTCTTTTTATCCTGGGTAACATAGAAGAATTTCCTTTCTAAAAATGAAGATTGTTCCTTAGAAAAACGTTTATTCAGATAGTAACATTCTTAAAGAGATAATCAATAAATCGACCATCTTTTTCATCATGTCTAAATTAATAATTTCTCTTAAACATAAGGAAATGGATAGAAGTAATTATTTAAGTAATTTCGTCTTACTTAAAGATTTTTTTAGACATAATGATAGATTAAATATTTAAATCAAGAGTATTATAACATGGGTTATAGTAGACATAAAGAAGCTAAGATAAAAAAAGGTGTTTTTTTAGTTAGTAATTAATAGCAAAAATCGTCTTTAGATGAAGATTGATCATTATTGAGACTAAGTTAATTTAGATAAAGGTTATTTTTTATGGTCAACTTTTTTCGGGATAAAAAAAGATTTCAGCAATGACTGAGATCTTAAAAATTATTTTTAATAGTTTTCACTTTTTAATTCAAAGAAACTTTGAGGGTGAGCACATACTGGGCAAACTGCTGGGGCTTTCTTACCAACAACAACATGGCCACAATTACGACAGATCCAGATAGCATCTTCATCTTTACTGAAGACAACTTCATCATCAATATTTTTTAATAATTGACGATATCTTTCTTCATGATGGCGTTCAATTTCACCAACCATTCTGAATTTAGCAGCAAGTTGGGTAAAGCCTTCTTCTTCAGCTACACGTGCAAATTCATCGTACATATCAGTCCACTCATAGTTTTCACCATCAGCAGCAGCGGCTAGGTTTTCTTTAGTTGAAGGAATTACTCCACCATTTAACTCTTTAAACCACATTTTAGCATGTTCTTTTTCATTGTTAGCTGTTTCTTCAAAAATAGCAGCAATTTGTTCATATCCATCTTTTTTAGCTTTAGATGCAAAATATGTATATTTATTGCGAGCTTGTGATTCACCAGCGAAAGCTGTCATTAAGTTTTGTTCCGTTTTTGATCCTTTTAATTCCATTTTATACCTCTTTTCTTTTGCAAAAGCATCTAATCAATGCTTTTGTATTATATTATATCGGCAAAAAATAAGCAAGTCAACGATAAGAAGAAAGGTTATTTACGATAGGATAAGATGGTTTGTTCGCGTGTAATAAGTAAACTAAGGTTATTTGAAAAAGGATATAGCTTAACCATTCGGTAAGAAAAAAAGAAGTAAAGTTGACACTAGTAATTGGCAAGTCCTTTAAAATTGTTAAAAAGAACAAATTAAAATCACAAATAAAGAGAAAAAGAAAAGCTAATAAGTATAATTTAGGAAGTTTATTTTGGGAAAAAGCATAAATTGATTTAATAATATTATTTAATGAGAAAAAAGCATATAAAGCTCCTTCAATAAATAAGAATTTATCACGGTACAAAAGAAGACAAATGAAGTTAAGGATTAAGAAAAGTAAAAGACCTTTATTATTCTTGGTTTTAGTTAGGTAAAAGTAATAATTTATTTGCAGTAAGAGAAATAAGTAAATACCTAAGGATTTAAGAGAATATATTAAAAAGAAATCACCACCTAAAGTAAAAAAAAAGCTGTTGATGGGAAAGCTAAAAAATTTTTTAGAAAACTTTTTAGTAAGGAAAAGATAAATTAGAGTTATTATACTTGGTAAAATAGTAAAGAAATGGAGAATGTACGACGGAAATGAATTGGTTATTTTAAGAAAAGCAATGGCCAGAAAGCAAAAAAATTCCATAATAATATAGTAAGTCATTAGCATTACCTCTATAATATTATGGATTTTATTTAGTAGACTATTTATTTTTTTTGATAACTTCAACAATTATTTTTTCTTCCTTTAAAGTAAAGAAAGAAAGACGTTTATGGCAGTTAGGACAACTTGCGTGTTTAAAGCCGCGTTTACTAGGGATAGGTAGTTTAAGGATAGTGCGACATTTAGGGCAACATTTATAAACGTGATTTTTGTCTTGCTTATTTTTTATCATTACGGTAAATGGTTTACTTAAAGTTTGCTTAATATTTTGATAAAAAGCATTTTCTTTTTGTCTTTGGGCTTTATTTTTAGAAAATAAACGAAAAAGAAAAATAATAAATAGTAAGACTTTGATTAAATCAATATAAAAATTTTTAACAAAAAAGCTTATTCCTAAGAAAATTAAGCATAAGATAAAGATAAATTTATTTAGAGAATCAACAAAGTTCTTTAAAGATTCCTTTAAGATAGTTTTTAAATCAGGCATAAAATTCCTTCTTTCTTAGTAAAAAAAAGTGTTATGAACACTTTTAAAAATCATTAACTTGTTCAGCACCTTTTTTATCAGTCTTAGTAATACTAACGATTGTTGAATTATTTAAAAGACTATTAAGACTAGTTTTGTCGACAACATCAGGATTATAGTCGAATTTAATTTCAAAGTTATCACCACGACGGGCTTCTTTAATCATTTCCTTTGTTACCTTAATAGTTGCAACTTCATCTTTTTGAGGTTGTCTAATTGTCACATAAAGGCTTGCTTCATCACTACTCTCATAAGTAGCTAGGATTTCAAAAGTTCTAGTTCCTTGAACAGTTTTAACTTCTTCGGCAGGTTGTTTAATCTCTTCTTCAGTCTTTTTATCTTCTTTAACACTATGAGAAGGTTTAGGACTTATGATACTTCCTGCAATAATAGTAGCAACTACTATTATAATAATGGTAGCAATAATACCAATTTTTATTTTATCTTCTGTTTCCATATAATCAACATCCTCCATTTAATTTTTTTACAATTCTTTTTTATAAGTTTGTATTATAGCATACAAATTTTAATATTGATAGATAATTATGCACAATAATTAATAACTTTTTGATACATTGATGATTTAAAAGTATATAAACTATTAGTTTGACCTAAATAAACCATGTTGTCATTACTGTTATCAAAAGCAATAAATTGTCCGTTATAAATTATTTTGTAATTACCAGTGATTGTTTTACCAGTTAGCTTAGCATCATCTGTTAAAGCATAACTACGATTGAATTCCTTAACTAAGTCCGATAAACTACTAGCAGGAACATTACACTGACGATAAACATGTTCATCTTTATTATCCTCTTTTTCATATAAACGATAAACTTTAATATTAGCTTCGCTATTAACTTTGTTTTGCGCCTTATTCTGATTCTTTGAGACATATATTGCAGCAAAAACAATCGTTGTAATAACAATCAGAATAGCAATTACAAAAATAGTTTTATTTTCCTTCATTCAATACCTTCTTACTAATTTATATCTTTATTTTAAATTTTATTTAGAAAGAATGCAACTATTTTAGGCAAAATATCACATATTTTTTAGACAATTATTTTTATTTTAAGAATATTTTAAAAAGATAAAATTATAATAATATTAAGAAATGAGATGTTTTATGAAAAAGATTTGGAAAAATTTATTTTATCTATTTTTACCTATTGTAATTGGAAGTATGGTTGGGTTGATAATTAAAAATTTCATCAATTATCAAGAAATTGTTAAACCACCTTTGGCCCCGCCGAAAATACTCTTCCCTATTGCTTGGACAATTATTTATCTTTTAATGGGACTTGCTTATATGTTATTACATCAAGAAAAGATTCCTAAAATAGCAAAAGTTCTTTATTATAGTCAACTCTTCGTTAATGCCTTATGGTCAATTATTTTTTTCATCTTTCATAATTACTTTCTATCTTTTATCTGGATCTTACTATTAGATTACTTAGTATTTATGATGATATATCAATTTTATAAAATTAAAAAAGGAGCAGCTTATTTAAACATTCTATATGCGGGATGGATTATATTTGCAACATATTTAACAGGAGCTATTTGGTTATTAAATTAGATTATTACTTATTAACTAAGTATCGTTAGAAAAATAAATTAGTATATATTTTAATTTTAAAAAATAGTAATTATTTTAAGAATCTTTTTGAAAGATTTTTTTATGAAAAATTTTAAGTGATTAAGGGAATTTATGGAACAAAATTCCTTTAAATTCTTATATTAATAATTAATAAAGAGGTATTTTTATGACGATAATAAATGAAACAACTGTAGTTGTTTTTTCAAGTGAGGAATTGAAAACTTGTCTTGAAGGAAATAATGGTTATGCGATTATTTATTTAGGGATAATATTACTTTAGGTAGTGGTATCAATATTTCTAGTTCTAAACAAAGTATTATAATTGATGGAACTTATGAAGGAATTACTTATCAATTAGAAGATTGTAAAAGTAGTACCACTGGCGATACAATTAGAGTAAGTGCAGCTTATCCTAATAAAGTTGTAGTTCAAAATATGAACATTATCGGTTATAACTATTATGGTGTTATTTTTGTACCAGAAGCTAGTACTTATCAAAATACAGTGATTGAATATAATAATATTACCTATGTCGGACCCCAGATAAGCTTTCATCCTTATGGCTTAACAAGATTTATTAATTGTAATATCACAATTGCAGATAACTATAATACCGGGAATGAAGTAGCAGAATGTAACAAGATTGAAATAGGTAGTCAAACAACAATCACGCATAAATCAAGTGGTAATTCATCATTTTGGTTTCGGAATGCGACCCCCTCTTTAACAATCCTTAGCAATGCCAATGTTAACTTTAGTAGCGAAAAAAGGGAATTATTCTACGGGGTAAGTATTTAAAATTAACGATTTTAAAGGGAGCTACATTTAATATTGTTACTACCTAAAAATAGATGTTAATTTTTTTAAATAAGGATAATAAAAAAGATTATTTTGATGTCCTAAAAAAACTTATACATAGTACCTAAAACGATGTTTAATCTTAAACGTGTATTTTTAAGAAGATTTTTGTTACAATAAGGAAGGAGATGATTTTATGAACGATTTTAATAAATATCGTGGTTCTTTTTTACAAAAAGATGGCAGTTTTGCGAACTATCCTATCAAAGTCGGCTTGATGCATCGCGAAATTATTGAAGATTATTGTAAAAATAATAAATTACAACAAATTAGTGAACAAGCTGTTTTAGATAATGGCGATATTTACTTTAGAAATGCTAACAATGGCTTCTTTATTATTTACATGCCTCCTACTCTAACTGATGAACAATTATATCAATTAGAAGTCAATTCGGATATTATTAATAATTTTCAATATTTAGCAGTTACTAAAGAACAAGAACAATATGAATATAGCAATGATATTTGGGATAATTTTTCTAATGAAGTTATTCAATCATACTTTAGTAAGAAAAGATAAGTCTTATTTTTAAAACAAAATAGTCATTATGCTTTTTTTGTAACCTGAAACGTAATTGTCTTAGTGGCAGCGGCGGCAAGATCTTCTAAGTTAACAGTTAAGATACTCGTACTTTCATCATAAGTATATTGACTTGATGTAGCTTTAACGCCATCAATAGTAACACTATCAGGAGTAAAGACAACTAAAGATGTATCAAGAACGTCAGTTATAACCGGTGATGTATAGCTTTGCGTAGATTGATTATTGATAGTTATGGCATATGTTAAAGCACCATCAGCCCAAATTGATTTGTCAGCAGTTTTAGTTATCGTCAACCCACTTACCATCGTAACAACTAAAGCATCAGATGTTATCGCAGTAGGAATATTATTATAATTACCAACAGCTCTTATGGTATTAGTTAATTCTGTTTCCATATTATATAAAACATCCTTTTATTTTATTATATGTTAAGAGCTTAAAAAGGCGCAAAGAAGATATTTTGTTTCTTAATTATGATGTTTAATCTTGATTTAAATTTTAAAGAAATTCTATTATAAGCGAAACAGTCTAAGAATTATTTAGATACTTTTTATATGGTTATTTTAGTTTCTAAGATAAGAGGAAAGGCTTCTAAGATATGAGAAAAGATTTGGTTAAGGACGGTGATTTAGGTAATTTTATTTAAGTAACTTGGAAAAATAAAGGACAAGAAAACTAATTCTTTAGTTAATGTTTTAAAGAATTAGTTTTTTCTTGATTATAAGCAGAAAAAGTATATTCAGGATAATAAGCATTTTTTATATGAAGGTCTTTCTTGATTCGTCGGTTAGTTTTTTGGTAATTTAAAGCAGCATTTAGACCATCTTCTAGGAAACGTTGTTCACTTAAATTAGGATGATAAGAACCTAATTCAGGATTAAAAGGATGGATAAGGGCTTGTTGGGAAACGTTTAAAGCAGTTAAATGCTTAGCAATTTGTTTTAGTTGGTCAGCTTGGTATTGATTTATGATAACCGGGATCTCGGCATGAGCTGTTTTAACTTGACTATTAGTTAAACGAATAACAACGTAGTTTAAGTCAACACCTTTTAAAATATCATGATTAATTGTAAATATCTTTTGATCAGTATCCCCTTTTAAAGTTTGATGAAAGAGATTAGCTATAATATCAAGAGATGTACTTTCATGACTTTCTAAACCAGCAACATAAGTTCCATTACAATCAAGAGCTTTATTATTATAAACAGCAACAGTTTGTTTGGGAGTAATTAAAATTGTGGCATGTAAACCAGTGTTTTCTCCTTGAGCTTTTTTATAATAAGCATTCTCTTCCTGATAAAACTCTTCTAAATCTAATTTTTTCATATCTGACTCACCTTTAGTTATTATAGCAAAGTTATTTTTAGAAAAAAAGAGATATTTTGGGAAGGCGGAAAGAACTTCCGTCCCCAATTAATTCGTGATATTATTATACTAGGAGATAAGATAATTATGATAGTTTTTACAAGTTATTTAATAAGTAAGCCATTAATTATAGAAATATGGGTTGAAAATGTAATTTAAGATTGATTTAAAATCAAAATGTTTAATTTTAATAAAGAAACAATTTAAAAAGAAAGAAAAAGAGAAAGCTGGCGAAAAATAATGAGAATAGAAGAAATTTTAATTCAAGCTAAGATTAGGAAAGCGCGCAAAGAAAAGCGCAAAGAAGCAATTGAAGAGTTGTTGCTCAATTCACGCCATCCAGAAAAAGTAATAGATTGTTTAAACTCTTATGAAATTCTAGATTTTAGTAATGAAGTATTAAAGTTAAAAGTTAGAGGATATCGAAATGTATTTGATTATATTCTTAAAAAATACCGATTTATGGGCCACTACAATTTAAAAGAGGGAATTGATATAGAATTAAGTCAGGTTTTAATTGAAAATATTAAAGATGTTTCTGAACAATATATAAATGACGAAGTTTTATTATCAAAAATGCCAGATGGCAGAATGGTTTTAGATGTCATGATTGAAAAAAATAATGGTTTCATTCCCCAAATTAAAACAATAGAACTAGCTAAAGAATTAATAAGAAGGAAGAGAATTGATTTATTAGTAAATGCTACTATAAAAGTATTAAGATGTGAAATTGCCCCTGGTGAAACGATATTTGAAGAGATGATAAAACAGCAAGCTATCCCCAATATAAATTATATGAATATTAAAGGTCATCCCCTTATAACACCCAAATGTGACATTTTATTTGAAAAAATTAAAGGTGAAAAAGAAGTTATTGATTATTTATTAGAAACAAACTTAGAAATAGAATTTTTGCCCATAGAAATGGTACAAGAAGATTGGTCAAAGTTAATTGAGGTATGCCTAAAACATCAGCGATATGAAGCAATTAAGGACGGACCGGAGAACTTTTTTCTCCAAAAAGTAAAGACCGAAAATGGTGATGAAATAATCCTTTTTAATTATTTAGTAAGTAAAAATGTCAAGCCGAATATTGTAGGAAGTATTGAAAATGAAGAAATAATAAAGACATCTCTTTTTAAACTAAAAAATACGCTTACTTTGGTAGAAAATTGTCCTTATGAAACCTTGGTAGGAACATTTTCTGAAACAAAGATTTCATTGTTAGAAACAATAATGCTTTATGAAAATAGAAAAAAGGAAGGAAGAACAGCAGATGAACTTGCTAAAGATGAAATTAATTATGATAAAATAGTCCGAACTTTATATGGTCAGAGTAAGTTAAATGATAAAGTCGCCCTTCTCTTAGCAAGACGTGGAATCTTTTTTAAACCATTAAATGAAACAAAAGAAATAGGAATTGATAAAAATCGCTTAATGCAAAAATACATTTATGATGAGGTTAAAGTTCCAACCCAAGTAGATAATGAAGAATTAGTGGAAAGTTTTAGAATAGAATTTGCCGATAACCAAAGTGTTCAGGAGATCATTGAAGATATTATTGCTTCTTTTAATATGACGGTTTTAACAGATAAAGAAGAAGCAATAAGAGATTTAGAAGCTTTAATCCTATATAAAAAGCAACATCCACAATTTAAGCTAATCAATAATCCTGATACTGGTTCTTACTTTAAAGAAGCCGTTGAAAATTATGGTGGCGAAATAAACCTAAGTAGAAAGCATAATTTATATGCCTTAACCCATGAATGGGGACATTTAATTCACGAATTTTATAATAATAGTAAAACACCTAAAGCAATTAAAGCTTTACTCCCCTATGATTTCAAATATGGGAGCACCAATTATCCAGAAGCTTATCAATTATTTAAACAGCTTGATAAAGAAGCCCAAGAATTATTAGATGATGAAAATATTCGCCATGATTTTATTGCGTTTATTAGCAAACAAAAAGGAAGCATCAAAGCGTATAAAGAAGAAATAAAAAAGGAATATACAACCTTAATTGGAACTAACAAACTTTTACTAGAAGCCTTAAAAAATGTCGAAATGGCGGATGAAGCAAAGCAAGCTTTAGCTAATGCTTATTATGAAGGAGACAAAGAAAAGTTTTTAACGAAAGAATATGTAAATAACTATGTAAGTGAGCGCTTAAATGCCGAATTGGCCGAATTTAAAGAAATTAGTTATCAAAAATATAATGCCGAATTTTTATGTTATGAAAACTTTATTGATGCTTATTATGGTGGTGTTTTAGGTGATATTACAGCACACGAAAGTACCCAAGCTCCAACTTGTACCCATAATAGTTCCTATTTTGAAGCAAGTAAGAAAATACAATTTATGGAATTATTTGCCAATTACGTTGAATTAAAAAAAGCCCCAAGAGGAGCTCAGTACATTGAAAGATTAAAAGAAAAAACTTCACCAGAACTTATTTGGGCTATTGAAGATTATTATAAAAATTTAGGTTTCAAAAAAGATAAAACTTTAATTTAAACTTAGTAAATGAGCAATTTAAAGATAGAATTGCTCATTTTTTATGAAAATTGATGGATTTGATAAAAGATAAACAAGGAAGATAGATGCATAAATAGTAGGTAAACAGATAGATAAATACATCATAAATAGGTAAGTAAATGCATGGATGAATAAAATATAATATTTTTAAAGTATTAGACTGTCTTACTACCCTGTCTTTTTTTTTTGGGTTTTAAAAAATCTTTCTTTGTATTTTAGTTCATGATACTATTATACTAGGTGATGATATAGTATGAATGAAGATTTAAAATTTAATGTGTGTTTTATCTTAGAAAGTAAATATAAAGAAATTTATAATTTACCAAGTAATTGGAATAAAATAGATTTAGCTACAAAGTGTGAATTATTGGGAAAAGCCTTAAATAATGAGAAAAAAATTGAAGATTTAGAAGAATTTAAGGAGTTAGTGAAATAATCATGAGTACAGAAAGCTTTAGTTTAGATGACCTTTTAATGGAATTGAGGTACGGAAGCAAAGAAAAAGAAAAAAGAAAAGAAGAAATTGAAGAATCATTATTAAAAGCGCAAAAACCCGAAAAAATAATAGATACTTTAAATTCTTATGAAGTTCAAGGATTAAGTAATGAAGTCTTAAAGTTAAAAGTAAAGGGCTATCGTAATTTGTATGACTATATTCTTAAATTTTACAGAATTAAAAAATATTATGATATAAGTAAGGGAATTGATATTGAACTGAGTCAAACATTAATTGATGATATGGCAGATGTTGGTGATGAATATATAAATGATGAAGTTCTATTATCACAAATGCCAAATGGTGAAATGGTTTTAGATGTAATGTTTGAAAAAAATAATGGTTTCATTCCCCAAATTAAAACAATAGAATTAGCTAAAGAATTAATAAAAAGAAAAAAAGATGATTTATTATTGAATGCTGATATTGAAGTTTTAAGGTGGGAAGTTGTTCCTGGAAAGTCCTTATTTGAAATGATGGTAGAGCATAATTTTTTACCGGATATAGAATTTGTTGATATAGATGGCAAAATACCATTAACAGAACGTAAAAATATCCTTTTTGAAAGGATAAAAGATGACAAAAGAGTTATTGATTATCTACTAGAGAGCAATTTAAAATTAAGCTTTGATTTACTTGCAATGCCAGAAAAATATTGGCATGATGTAACTGTTGCATGTTTAAAGTACCAAAAATATGAAGCCTTATCTCAAGCTCCAGAAGAGTTTTTTACCCAAAAAATCAAATTAGATAATGGTGATGAAGTATTGCTTTTTCGTTATTTGCTAAACAAAGGAGTTGTACCAGATATTTGGGGTGAAATAACAAATGAAGATATCATAAGTTACAAACTTTTTGAGGCGAGAAGTTTCCATGAAGTTGCTTCGAAGTGTTCAACTGAGGCATTAACCAAACCATTTGCTAACACAGGTTTAACATTACTTGATGAAATTATAATTGGGGAACTTGAGCACCCTAGATCAATCGTGGTAGAAAAAATAGATGAAAAGCGTAAGATGGTAAATTTTAATGCTATTTTAAGAATGTTATATAGCAATAACAAAGTTAATGATGAAGTATCTCTTATATTGGCAAAGCATGGGTTATATTATCAACCGGCAGTTATAGAAAAAGAGCTTGGGATAGATAAGAACTTTGGTATTCAAAAGTATTTATACAATCAAACAAATATACCTGTTCAAGCCGAGTATCAAGACTTCATCGATAATTTCAGAAGCTATTTTGCTGATGGTAGTAGTGATAAAGATACTATTGAAGATATTATTTCTTCATTTAATAGAACTGTTTTAACTAATGAAGAAGAATCTGTAAGAGACTTAGCCGCAATAATGATTTATAAAGACAGACACCCTAGTTTTAAAATTACTAACAATCCTAATAGCGGTTCACATTTTGCCTATGCCTCATCTTATGATGATGGGGAAATTAATCTAGATGTCAAACATGACATTGATGTTTTAACACATGAATGGGGACATTTGATACACGAAGTTTATGATGGAGGGCAAACACCTGATAACATCAAAGAATTAATGCCCTACGATTTTACGTATGCAAGTAACAATAAGCAAGAAGCGCACGATTTATTTAACCAAATGAATTCTGAAGCCCAAGAATTATTTGCAGATGAAAATGTATATCAAAAATTTGTTGAGTTTATCAAAAGACAAAAAGGCAGCATGGAAGCCTATAAAAATGAGATACGAAACGAATATAAAAGTTTAATTGGAACAAAACAGCTTTTAATTGAAACTTTAAAAAATGATAAAATTTCAAGAGAAATCAAAAAAGCGATGACTAGTGCATTTTATGATGAAAAAAAAGATAAATTTTTAGCTGATGAATATGTAAATAATTATGTAACTGAACGCTTAAAGAGTGAATTTGCAAAATTTAAAGAAGTTAGTTTTCAAAAAAATAATGCCGAATTTTTATGTTATGAGAATTTTATTGATGCTTACTATGGTGGCGCTCTTGGTAGAGTCAGTAGTGAGGTAAGTTTAAAAGCATTAAAAGATGGGCAAGTTGTAAGAGCAATACCTTTTTGTACTCATGATGTAGATTATTTCAAGTATAATGAAGGCTCACAATTTAGAGAGATGTTTGCTAATTATGTTCAATTAAAGAAATCCCCTACTGGGACTGAATATATAGAAAAAATAAAGATGAAAATTTCCCCAGAATTGATAGAAGCCTTAGAAAAATATTATAAAAATTTAGGAATGGAAATGATACATTCTTTACATTGATAAAAAAAATCTCAACAAGAGATTTTTTTAGTTATTAATAATAGCAGTTTTTAATTTACCATCTTGCAAAAGATAAATATTATTAGAAATACTACGATTAGCAGCTTCAAAATCACCAGAAGCCAATAATTCTTTTTTATCAGTGCTTTTATAATCATTTACTAATCTTAAAATTTCTACTTGCGCATGTTCACCTTCTGCATTGCCAATTATTAAAAAGGTACGATAAGGCATGGCAAGATAGCATTTATTCCATTTTTTAACTAGGCTATGAGGGGACTCTTTAGACATAAATTCGTCGAATAAGACTAAACTAGTCCAAAAATTATACATTCCCTTTTCAACGATAACATCAGCATCAAAAGGAATAAAAACTTCATCTTGGGTATTTTCTTGTAAAGGAATTACTTGATAGATGGAAAAAATTTTCTTTTTAAAATTTTCTTTAGCTATTTCTAACAGTTTTTCTGGCGGAAGGTTTAGTTTTTCTAAATCTTTAATAGTTATAGTCTTAAAAACTCCATGGTTTGTTTCTTCAACGAAATAGATGACTAAATCATCGACGAATGGTAAGGTGGCAATATCACTTGAAGTATTAGCTTTATTACCTAAACAAACAAGGATATTTTCTAATCTCTTTTTTATTGTATTATTTTGCATTTTTTTAAAGAACATATCATATCACCCTTTCTGCTTACCCTAGGTATTTATTTAGATAATATAAGGTGCCTAAGGAACAAGCTTTTGTTCTAATGAGCTTAGTATAACATAAAGAGATAAAATGACAAATTTAAATAAGAAAATTAAAAAAGACAAATTAATTATATAACTTGTATTTTATTAAGGATTTTGCGTATTATTCTGTGATATCTTGCATGATAACTCAATTTTTTTAAACGGCAAATGGTCAGGTAGGCATTTTTTTTATTTAAGTTCGTTAGATAAATTAGGCGCTTCATCGATGGTTACGACGAAATTATAGCCGATTGGTTCAGGTTTACTCCATGGAAAGAACATACCATTAAAATCACCATCATAAACAGGTTCTTTAGTAAAACGATAATCTTTTGCTTCGGGAACAAAAAATTTAGACAATGATTGGTCATAAAAGATTTCCTTTAAATGGCTTTCTTGGAAATCATTAGTGGCAATAATTTTACTAATAATTTCGATAAAATCATCATTATTATAACCGCTAACGATAAATGATTGGTAAAGGACCGGATTAATTTGAGCTATATTTTTGATGTATAGAGCTTTTAAAAGTTCCGTTTTTGGTGAATTTTGAGGAGCTGTGCTATAAATCTTGGAAAAATATTCACTGGTTTCTTTAATATTATCGAAAGCGGAACGATTTTGATTAGCAAAACGACTTAATAAAACATCCAAGGTAATACCACATAAGTCATCAATGGCGGTGAAGATATTTTTAGATAATAAGTGTCTTTCAGTAGCATATTGAAAATTTTTAGGGAAAAATCTTGATAAGTATTCTTCATATGACATGTCTCCATAACCTTTATTAACAGTTTCCTTATTTTTTAAGCGACTTTCAACAGTTTCTTTAGAGCCAAAGTAAGAGAAATTTAAGACAAAGACATTGGCACAATCTTTAAGTAAAATAAATTCTTCATCAGTTAAGGTATTTTCTAATTGTTTAATAATTGTATCTAGAATATTTTTCTTAGTATCAAGGTCATCTTCATACATTAATTTGTTAATTAAAACACTATTCTTTCCTAAGAGTATCATTAAATTTTGATGAAATACTTTATTAATCGTATATTTGTGAGAAGGTTGAGTTTTAAAATTATTTCTATGAAATTCTTCGTCATTTTCCAAATTATTAATAGTGACATAGCTATAATCAAGTTCACCATATTCTAATTCATCTTGCTTTTGACTAACAACAGCTTCTTCTAATTTAGTTAAGAAGGCATCACGAGTTTGAAAGCCTTCCATTAAGAAATGATCTTCGGCAGCTTCTAACGAACCTAGGGCATGACCGGCTTCATGAATTAAAAGAGTTAGGGCTTCGTGTTTATTTTGGCAGGCCCAATCAAAACCAATCGTCTTCTCTTCCTTATTAGTTACTCCACTATTTGAGCCAATACGGTCACGGGGAATAAGCGTATATTCTTTAAAAAAAGCCAGTGTTTTTGCCTCCCCAAAGAGTTTAACCATCTCAGGAAGCAATTCTTTAGTAGCTTCGATTAAATTTTGATCATAATTTTTATGATTCATTAATTGTTCAATAAGATATTCTAATTGCATAAGCACTCCTTTATAATTATTTTCTTAATAATAATATGGGCATACCAAAAAGGTAATGATTAAGAAAACTTCATATACTTATTATATAGTAATTTTTAAAAATTTTATAGCAATTTAAAAAAAGGAAGACAATGATGTAACTGATAAAAGATAATATCTCGAAAAAGGATAAAAAATAGTGTTATAATGGTAATGGAGGATATATTATGGATTGTTTATTTTGTAAAATGATTAAAGGAGAAATACCTTGTAAAAAAATTTATGAAGATGAAAAAGTTATGGCTATTTTAGATTTATATCCAAGTAGTGATTGTCATACTTTGATAATACCTAAAAAACATATAACTGATTTAAGTGAAATTGATGATGATACTTTATTACATATAAATAAAGTAGCTAAAAAACTTATACCTGTTTTAATGGAAAAAGCGCAAGCTGAGGCTTTAAGTACCTGTGTAAATTTCGGAACTAGTCAAGCAATTAAGCACTATCATATGCACTTATTACCAAACTTTAATGTTAAACCTTGTACAATTAACCAAGAAGAAGCATATGAACTACTAAAAGATGCTTTTTAAAGTAATTTTAAAAAAATTTAACTTTTTTGATATTTAGCCATTGACTCTCCAGTTAACTGGAATGATACCCTACTTTCGAAAGGGGAAGGTTATCATGTGTGGTCAATGTGCTTTTTTAAAAGAAAACGATTATCGAGAAGGAAATGGAGGTGGCAAAAAATATTATTGCGAATACCTAAGAGATTATACTTGTGGTTCAGATCATTGCTGTGCTGCATTTAAAAAAAATGAGAAAAGAAGTGCTGATAATATCGAAAAAATTATCACCGATGGAAAAAATTATGATAATGGAATACCAGCCGAGACATATTTTTTTCTAGTCTTCTTACTTCTTATACTAGGATTAATATTAGGAGTATTTAAATAATTAATAAAGTATGCTATACAAAATTGGCGAATTTTCTAAACTAACGGATGTTCCAGTTAAAACGTTACGATATTATGATGAAATCAACTTATTTAAGCCACGAGAAATTGAACTTTTTAGTGGCTATCGCTACTATAGTGAAGAACAACAAGAAGATTTAAAATTAATTCTAACCTTAAAGGAAGTCGGCTTTAGTTTAGAAGAAATAAAAAAGAATAAAAATAATTATACTGAAGCCATAATGCAAAAAAAGAAAGAAGAATTAATGGCTGAACAAATAAAATTAGAAAATAAAATCAAAAAACTTGATTATCTCCGTAGTAGAATCAAAAACAAACAAATTATTATTGATGGTAATGTTAGTGAGGAGATAAAACAACTAAAATTAGAAAGAATGAGGTAAAAAATGAAAAATACGTTAATATTAGGAAAAAGTGGTTGTGGAAAAACAACTGGTTATATGTTTCAAGAAGTCGATAAAATAATAGAAAAGAAAGATAATTTAATTATTATCGATAGTAAAGAAGAATACTGGCATACTTTTGGTGATAAATTAAAAAAGACTGGGTATAAAACATTAATAATTAATTTAAATGAACCAGAAAGAAGTAATGGCTTTAATATATTATGGGTACCTTATCAATTATATAAAGAAGGCAAAATAGATTTAAGTCTAAGAATGCTTAATACAATATATAAAGAACTTCTATTTAATAAAGATTCGCAAGAAATGAGCTTTTGGTTAAATTCAGCAACAAATTACTTAGTTGGTCTTACACTACTTTTATTTGCTAAAGGAAACGAAAAAGAAATTAATTTAGGTAGTATTTATGTTTTAATGATGGAATATGAAAGTAAGAGTTTTGATAAGATTAAAGATTACTTAGAAAGTTTATCAGTAACAAATAGTATTTATTCATACCTTTCAGGAACTGTTTTAGCACCAGTTGATACAAGAGGTGGTATTATGGCCACTATAAAAGAAAAACTTTGTTTATACATAGGTAGTGATAGTATCTTAAAGTTGTTATGTGCTAATGATATTAAACTAACTGATTTAAGCGAACCTTATGCCCTATTTATCTTAGACAATGAAGATTATACCGGTATTACAAATGCCATTATAGATGAAATAGCTCTTTATTTAAAAGATTATAGTTTAATTATTGATAACGCTGATAACTTAAATAGAATAAGCAAGTTAAATACTATTTTAGAAGATAGTCAAATTAAGCAAACTAGTTTATATTATATTAGTCGTAATAAAGAAAATATTCAAACAACTTATGGAAAGACAATACTTGATAAGTTTAATGTAGTAATTGATACTAATACGACAAATTATGAAACAAAAGAAGTTGGAACATATGATGTCTACCCTACTTTATGTAATACAGAAAATGCTTATGTTGATCCAAAAAAAATAGAGCTTAACTAATTAAAAAGGTCCAAAATATACAACTGCTTAAAGTGAGCAAGATTAACTTTTTTAAGTAAGATTTCCTACTCTTTTATATGATAAAAAAGATTAGATTTTTATACGACAAACTGTCCTTAAAATCTAATCTTTTTTTTGATACTGAGAGTGTAAAAAACTTTGTGTAAAGATACCAATCTATGGTAATAAGGTTTTTTAGAGGTTGATAAATTCAATCGAGTGTGTAAAAAATTCTGGTTCTTCGCCAAGTTAGTTGATTTATCACAATAATGTGTGATATGCTCTATATATAGA